>QZKV01000047.1 GCA_003599575.1 Desulfobacteraceae bacterium
GCTCTTCCGATCTCGCCACATCGTGAAAGTGTGCCGCGGGACGGCCTGCCATGTGAAAGGAGCCGAACGGATACTCAACGAAATCGAAACCCGCTTCGGGATGTCTCCGGGACAGACCAGCGATGACCGCCGGTTCACCTTGGAGACGGTCGCCTGCTTCGGCTCTTGCGCCATTGCGCCGGTGGTGGTGGTGGACAATCAAGTCAAGGGGCGCATGAACCCGACCCAAACCAGAAAAGTGATGGAAGATATTGCCGGGCAGGCGTTCAACAGGACAGGCGATGAAGAAAAAGAGGGACCAAGATGAACTACGCTGCTATCAAGGCTGAGGCCGACAAGGATTGGCGCTGGCTGGAGAGCCTTCCCCAGCCCTTGATTCAAATCGGAATGGGTACCTGCGGCAAAGCTTCCGGTGCCGACGATATTGCCGGCACTATCAAAAAAACGATGAGAGAGCTGAATCTTCTGGCACGCACCATGGAGGTCGGCTGCATCGGTATGTGCTATCTCGAACCGCTCATGGCGGTGCGCAAACCGGGTCGCGCGGCGATTCTCTACGGGAACCTCACCCCTGAGAAAACGGCGGCGATCCTCAAGCGCTATCTGACCGGGGACGATCCATGCCTGAAATGGAGTGTTTGCACCTTGGGAGCAGGGCGGGTCGAGGGGATCGCGCCCATCGCAGAACACCCCATGATGCGCGGCCAGGTGCGGATCGCCCTGCGCAACTGCGGATTGATCGATCCAAACAACATTCACCATTACATTGCCGCAGGCGGCTACGCGGGGTTGCAGCGCGCCCTTGCGATGAGCCCTGCCGAGGTGATCGAGGAAGTGAAGGCCTCCGGGCTCAGGGGGCGCGGGGGGGCCGGCTTTCCCACCGGAGTGAAATGGGAATTCGCCCGTAAGGCAACCGCCGATACCCGCTACATCGTCTGCAACGCCGACGAGGGCGATCCCGGCGCCTTCATGGACCGTGCGCTGCTGGAGGGCGATCCCCACACGGTTTTGGAAGGCATGCTCATCGCCGCCTACGCCATCGGCGCATCGGAAGGATTCATTTATGTCCGCGCCGAATATCCCCTGGCCATCGAACGGCTGCGCAAGGCCCTGGAAGAGATGCGGCGCTACGGACTGCTCGGCCGATCCGTGCTGGGCAGCCAATTCGACTTCGACGTTTCCATCAAGGAGGGCGCCGGCGCCTTTGTTTGCGGAGAGGAGACCGCCCTGATGGCCTCCATCCAGGGCAGCCGCGGCATGCCGCGCGCCAGGCCTCCCTTCCCGGCCCAAGCGGGGCTGTGGGGCAAACCGACCAACATCAATAATGTCGAAACCTACGGCAATGTCGCGGCCATCCTGCAAAACAGCGCGCAATGGTATGCCGGCTTCGGCACGCCCAAAAGCAAGGGCACCAAAACCTTCTCCCTGGCCGGCAAAGTGCAGCGCACCGGCTTGATCGAAGTTCCCATGGGGATCGCGCTCAAAGAGATCATCTACACCATCGGCGGCGGGGCGCCCAAGGGCAAACAGATCAAAGGCGTTCAGACCGGCGGTCCTTCGGGCGGCTGCATTCCGGCCGAACGCTTCGATCTGCCGGTGGATTACGAATCGCTGGCCTCGGCCGGATCCATCATGGGGTCCGGAGGGATGGTCGTCATGGATCAGGATACCTGCATGGTGGACATGGCCCGCTATTTCCTGACTTTCACCCAGGCCGAATCGTGCGGCAAGTGCCTGCCCTGCCGCCTGGGGACGCACCAGATGCTCGGCATTCTGGAAGATATGTGTGAGGGCAAAGCAACGGCGGCCGACATCGACCTCCTGAACGGTCTGAGCGAAACGGTCAAAAAAGGTTCGCTGTGCGGTCTGGGCCAGACCGCGCCCAACCCGGTCCAGACGACCTTGCGCTATTTCCGGGAAGAGTACAACCAGCACGTGTTCCAGCGCAGGTGCGCGGCCGGCGTGTGCAAGCCCTTGTTCCATTATGAAATCGATGCGCAACGATGCAACGGATGCGGGCTTTGCGCCCACAACTGCTCCGCCGGAGCGATCCGCGGCCAAAAAAAAGAGCCGCACCGCATCGATTCAGCCAAATGCACCCAATGCGGCATTTGCTATCAATCCTGCAAACAACAGGCGGTTGCGATCAGATAGTTGCAGGCAAGGCACGATGAATGGGGATTGTCATCCGCTATCGTACGCGTACTCGTACGCGTACTCGAAAAAAATCATCGAGTACGAGTACCGCTTCGCTGAGTACGAGTACGCGTACGATTAAGTCAACGACATCGGCGAAACCCCGGCAAAGGAGGCTATTGTGAAAACCATCCGACTCACCATCGACGGACAGGAGGTCTTTGCAGCAGCCGGCGCGACCGTGCTGGAGGCCGCCCACAGCGCAGGCATCTTCATCCCGACCCTTTGCCACGATGCGCACCTCAAACCATATGGCGCCTGCCGGCTTTGCATCGTTCAGATCGACGGCCTGCGGGGATTGCCCACGGCGTGCACGACGCCCGCGCAGGAGGGGATGGTCGTCACCACGGAAACTCAGGAGGTGCAGCGGATCCGGCGCGGCATCGTCGAACTGGCCATCGCCGATCATCCGTCCGACTGCCTGAGCTGTTTTAAAAGCGCCGAATGCGAGCTGCTGCGCGTGGCCCGCTACCTGGGGGTAGAAAAGGCGTCCATCGATCGCCTGCGCCGCCCCGTCGCCGTCATGCCGGTGGACCGGTCCAACCCGGCTTTCGATTTCGATCCCAACAAATGCATCCTGTGCGGCAAATGCGTGCGGGTATGCGATGAAATCCAGGGGCTGGGCGCCATCGATCTGGCCGGGCGCGGATATCGCGCCCGGATCAGCACATTCGCCGGCCAACCTTGGGCCGATTCCATCTGCCAGACCTGCGGCGAGTGCGTGGAGCGCTGCCCGACCGGCGCCCTTACGCCCAAGAATCCGGTGGCGCCCCAGCGGGAAGTGAAAACCATTTGCCCCTTCTGCGGGGTGGGCTGTTCCATCCGGGTGGGGGTGCGCGCCAACCGGATCGTTGGGGTCAGGGGCGCTGCCGACAGCCCGGTCAACCAGGGCGGATTATGTGTGAAAGGCCGCTTCGGCCTCGATTTCGTCAACCATCCGGAGCGGCTTACCCATCCGTTGATCCGCAAGGAGGGAGTCCCCCGGTCACTGCCTGTCGAAGCAATTGCCAATGGTTGCGAAATCTTCCGCCAGGCCGGATGGGATGAAGCCCTGGACCTGGTGGCCGCAAGGCTCAAGGAGATCCATGCTAAAGACGGCCCGGGCGCATTGGGTGTGCTCAGCTCGGCCAAATGCACCAATGAAGAGAATTATCTGGTCCAGAAATTCGCCCGGGCGGTTCTCGGAACGAACAACGTGGATCACTGCGCACGCCTGTGCCATGCCTCCACCGTTATGGGCGCCCAGGCGGCATTCGGCGGCGGAGCCATGAGCAATTCCATCGCCGACATCGCCCAGGCCGAGACGATCCTGGTGATCGGCTCCAACACCACCGAGTGCCACCCCATCATAGCCAGGCGCATCAAGCACAATGTCAGGGAGAACGGCGCCCGCTTGATCGTGGCCGACCCGCGTGCCACTGAATTGGCCCGCCTGGCCGAGGTGCACCTGAACCACCGGCCGGGAACGGACGTGGCGCTGCTCAACGGACTCATGCACCGGATTCTGGAGGCCGAATGGCACGACAAGGCATTCATCCGTCGGCATTGCGAAGCGTTCCAACCCTTCAAAAAAAGCCTGGCGGCCTATCCCCCGCAGATCGTTGCCTCGATCACCGGCGTGCCGGCGGAGAAAATCGGACAGGCGGCCGAAATCTTCGGCCGGGCGGGCACCGCGGTGGTGGTTTACGGCATGGGCATCACCCAGCACACCACCGGAGTCGACAACGTCAAGGCCGTAGCCAATCTGCTGCTGCTCACCGGCAATATGGGCCGGGCCGGGACGGGCTTTTCTCCCTTGCGGGGCCAGAACAACGTCCAAGGCGCCTGTGATATGGGCGCATTGCCCAATGTCTTCCCGGGCTACCAGAGGGTGGGGGAACTGCTGGTCCAAACCAAATTCTCGGAGGCCTGGGGGGTCGAATTGAACTACCTGGAGGGCCTGCCGCTGACCGACATGCTGGCGGGCGCCGACCGGAACGAACTGCGCGGGATGTTCATCATGGGCGAAAACCCGCTGATGAGCGAACCTGACCTGGGGCATGCCCGCCGGGCCATGGGCAAGCTGCACTTTTTGGCCGTGCAGGATATCTTTCTGAATGAAACAGCCCTGTTCGCGGATGTGGTGTTGCCGGCGGCCAGCTTTGCCGAGAAAGACGGCTCCTTCACCAGCACCGAGCGGCGCATTCAGCTGGTCCGCCGGGCCGTAAGACCGCCGGGAAATGCCCGCCAGGACTGGCAGATCATCGGTGATATCGCCGATCGCCTGGGGTATTCAATGCGATACGCCTCAACGGGCAAGATCATGGAGGAAATTGCGGCGCTTACCCCCATTTACGGCGGTATTTCCCATCCGCGCCTTGAGCGGACCGGGGGATTGCAATGGCCCTGCTGGAGCGACAACCATCCCGGAACCCCACGGCTGCATGAGGGAAGCTTCGCCCGCGGGAGGGGCAGGTTCCATGTCGTGACCTACCGGCCGCCGGCCGAGCAGCCTTCGGAGCAATACCCCACGGTATTGACCACCGGACGCGTGCTTTCACACTATCACACCGGCAGCATGAGCCGCCGCGCCCGGGTGCTGGAGACGCTGGAGCCTGAGAGCCATGTGGACATCAGTCCCGGGGATGCGGGCGACCTGGGAGTGCAAGAAGGCGATCTTCTGCGCATACGGTCCCCCAGGGGCGAAATCACTACCAAGGCGCACCAGGACGAGCGGGTACCCTCCGGCATGGCATTTATGGCCTTTCACTGGCATGAAGCGCCGGCCAACGTGCTCACCAACGCCGCTGTCGATCCCGCGGCCAGGATCCCCGAATTCAAGGTGGCCGCCGTGCGGATCGAAAAGGTGTCGGAGTGCCTCTTCGGGATGGGACTTCTCGAGCGGATATAGAGATCTGATGAATAGGGCGGCCAAGGCAAAGCCGCCCATTTGATTGTGTGCACCCCTTACTTCCTTGGGGTTTAATCAGGAATGTACTTGAAGGAAAGTTGGACGCGTGCGCGGTAGGCAACGACCTTGCCGTCTTCCACTTTCACATCCAGTTTGTTGATTTCAGCCACCCGGAGATCCCGCAGGCTCTTGCCGGCCGTTTCAATCGCCACGCGGGCGGCGTCTTCCCAGGATTTGGGACTCGAGCCGACCAACTCGATAACTTTGTAAGTACTTTCAGGCATAAATACCTCCTTCTGGATTGTTGGGGTTAAGCACAAAGGCGGTGAGAATCAACCTGTATAAGGTCTCATCCGCTGTGTCCGTTTGCGGACTGCTTGAGCATCGCGCCCGAACAAAGGGCGCGCGGCGGTTCAAATTGCCGCAACGATGCTATGGGTGAGCCGGAGTTGCCCAGAGATGACAACGGTGTTGAAAAAGGAGGTGGTTTTCAATCACAATGCGGCCAATTGGCCGGGGAACTGACCTGTATGCGTGGAAGTGGGCCTGCTTGTCCGACTCGATGTTTTGCTAAAATAGAACACCTTTGATGGGACCTGTCAACTGCCATCTTGCGCACCTTGTGCATACGACCGCGCATTGAATATCGCTTGCCTTGGTGCGGTTGTTCGGGCAACATGGCGGCGTCTGCACATTTTCCAATAGAGAGCATTGATGAGCCCGAGCGTTTACCGAAAAGTCGGCTTAGCGGCCCTGATCATGATGATCTCTATTTTTTTGAGCCGCATGCTGGGCGTATTGCGCGAGTCTGTCCTGGCGGCCCTGTGCGGCGCCGGAACCGCCGTGGATGCCTACAAAACCGCATTCATTGTGCCGGAAATCCTGAATCACATCACGGCCAGTGGATTTTTTTCCATCACCTTTATTCCCATATTCGCGCGCTACTTGGCCGAAAATGATGAACGGGGCGGCTGGCGGATTTTTTCGATCATTTTGACTGTCTTCGGCGCGCTGCTGTCCGCGCTGGTTCTGGCCGCCGCCTGGATGGCCCCCCAATTGATGGCCCTGCTGGCGCCGGGCCGGACGGACCCGCTTTTCCAGTCCATGGCGGTGCGCATGACGCGCATCCTTTTGCCGGCCCAGCTCTGTTTTTTCGCCGGCGGGATCTTCATGGCCGTGCAGTTTGCCAGGGAGCGGTTCCTGCTGCCGGCCCTGGCGCCGCTCATCTACAATTTGGGCATCATTGCAGGCGGCGCAGCGCTGGCCGCGCGTATCGGGGTGGAAGGATTTGCATGGGGCGCCTTGGGCGGTGCGATCATCGGCCATTTGTGCGTTCAGCTGCTTGGCGTCCGAAAACTGGGACTGCGCTTCCGTCCCGCTTTCGATTGGCGTCACCCGGATCTGCGGCGCTACATCCTGCTGACCCTGCCGTTAATGTTCGGCTTGACCATGACCTTTTCCACGGAAATTTTCTCCAAATTCTTCGGAAGCTTTCTGCCGGCCGGGGCCATCACGCATATCGATTTCGCCTGGCGCATCATCCTGATGCTGGTGGGTTTCTTCGGCCAGGCGGTGGGTGTCGCCGCTTACCCCTTTCTGGCCCGCCTGGCCTCCGAACAACGTTGGGATGAGATGAACCGGTTGTTCAACAATACCTTGCGCTATCTGGCCCTGGTGATTCCGGTTTCTTTTCTGGTGTTCGTTTTGCGCCACGAGATTGTGCGCGTGTTGTTCGAGCGCTGGGAATTCAGCGCGGGCGATACGCGATCGACGTCGCTGGCCCTGGCCGGAATGGTGCTGGGGGCGGTCGCCTTTTCGGCTCAGACCGTGGTCAATCGCGGATTTTTTGCCATGCAAAACACTTTGCTGCCGGCCGTCTACGGTTCGATTGCGGTTGTTTTGAGCCTGCCGCTGTACTGGGTGGGGCTCAAGACGCTGGGGGTTCTGGGCATTGGTTTGGCCATTTCCGCTTCGGCCCTGGGGCAGGTGCTGGTGCTTTATGCGGTCTGGAACCGGCGCAGCAAAAATGTGGGCAGCCGCGGAGTCTATCGGTTTTACGGCAAGAGCGTGTTGGTGGCCCTGCCGGTCACGGGGGTGTTGATAGTGACTCAAAAAGTGCTGCTGCAGTGGATTTCCAATGTCTCGTTTTCCGGCAGCGTCGCGCTGATTGTCCTGCAAAGCGCGATCTTTGTAGTCCTCATGGCCGTCGCGGTGCGAATTTCCAGGATCGAAGAAGCGCGGCTGCTGTGGCAAAAACTCACCGCGCGCATGCCGGGATTGCGCCGCGGTTGACCGGCGGGCGGCCTCGAAATGGGCTGGCGCAGGTCGTGCCGCGGAACGCGGGGCCGGCGCGCCGTGCTCCGCCTCTCGGTCGTTACCGATGCGACGGTTGAATTGATCTGCAGGCCTTATTGCAGTGCAATCGCTTTCTCGGGACACATTTCCTGGCAGCAAAAGCAGGTGATGCACGTATCGGCGTCGACCTGGGGTATATCTTCGTTCATGCTCAAAGCGTCCACCGGACACTGCTCCACGCATGTGCCGCAGGCCGTGCACAGGGCCGGATCGGCTTTGGGGCGCAGGATCGTTTTGCTGTGCAGAAACTCCTGAACGGCCCTGTTGCTGGCGATGGCGGTGCCTCCCATGGCCGGCAGTTTGAAATCGGGGATGCGGCTCAAGTGGCCTTCGATCTGGATTTTGCCAAGATCGAAATCCCCCAATCCGATCTGCCGGGCTTTTTGCAGAAAGGGCAATCGCTCCGGTTCGCAGCCCATCATGTGCGCCACCACGGCGTCCATGGCCACGGCGTTATCGGAGGCCAGGATAAGTCCGATATGGCGAAGGTCCGGCGAAGCCGGTCCGTTGCCCTCCATACCCACGATGGCGTCCATGATGAACAGGTCGGGCACGCGCAAGGCGAATACTTCCACGACCAGTTCCTGGAAGCGCTGCGGGCTTCCGGCGGCTTTGTGCAGCTTGGCTTTCTGAGCCCCGGGCAGGAGTCCGTAACTGTTTTTAATGGCGCCGGTGACCACGGTCAGCCCATGGGTCTTGAATTTGGGCAGGCTGATGATCACATCGGCATCCAGCACCGCCTGGGAAAGGCTGACCTGGGGCAGGTATTGGGGATTGAAAGCGACCCCGCGCGAATCGTTGCCGATGTTGCGATAATAGCCTTTGGCGGCCTCCATCAAACCGGTCTGCTTGAAGCACGCCTCGTTGGCCCCGTAGCCGAAAAGCCCCGGATTATCCCCCACCACAATGACGGCCGGCCCCATGCGTTCAACCTGGTCCACAACCGCCCGCAGCACGGCCGGGTGGGTGACCACCCCTTCTTCGGGAGCCGATCCGCGCAGCAGATTGGGTTTGATCAAGACGTTCTTGCCTTTCAGGTCCAGCGGGAAGAGTGCAAACGCCTTGGCCACGGCGGGTTGAACGGTTGCGTAGGTGGCCGGATGGATCATGACGGTGGACATGGGACCTCCTTGTTCAATGGAGCCAAGATGAAAGTTGAAAGATCAGGATTCGATCCGTTTCGTTCACGTCTCCGGTCGAAGCGAACGGGCAAACGGAAACAGGCCAGTGATCTCGATTACAAAAATTTCGCCGCTTCGTGCAGCAAAAAGGTTTTAAATCCGCCGCTGATGTTTTTAACATGATACCCATGCTGGGACAGGGCCCGCGAAGCATAGTAGGACCGTTGGCCGACGTAGCAGTAGGTCCATATTTCACGGTCTTTGGGCAGTTCGTGCATGCGTTGGCGGACCTCATCCAGAGGCATGTGAACGGCGCTATCCACGTGGTCCCGATTATATTCCGTGGCATCGCGGACATCCAGGATCAGGGCGTCGCTGCCCTCCAGATCTTCCCAGTGGGCCAGGCGCGCATCGCCGCGCAGGAAATTGGCGGCAATCATGCCCGCCATATTGACAGGGTCTTTGGCCGAACCGAATTGGGGCGCATAGCACAATTCGGCCTCTTCCAAATCAAACACGGTGGCGTTTTTCTGAATGGCCATGGCAATGACATCGATCCTTTTTTCCACGCCGTGCTGGCCGACGGCCTGCGCGCCGACGACGCGGCCTTCATTCCTGGTAAAGATCAGCTTCAGGGTGATGGGCTCCGCGCCGGGGTAATAGCTGGCGTGATGGCCGGGGTGCAGATAGATCTTTTCCATTTGGTCCCAGAGTTCCAGGCTTCTGAGCGTTTTTTCGTTTAAACCGGTAAACGCGGCCACATGATCCAGGATGCCCACCACCGAAGCGCCCTGCACCCCCCGAAAAGCTCTGTCGCGTCCCATGATCGTATCGGCGGCGATGCGTCCCTGGCGGTTGGCCGGCCCCGCCAGGGGAACGACGCCCGTTCGGCCGCTGACGACATCCTTCACGGAAACGGCATCGCCCACCGCCCAGATATGCGGGTCTACCGTGCGCATGTGGTCATCCACGCTGATGCCGCCGCTGGGGTCGATGGGTAGGCCGGCGGCTTTGGCCAGCGATGTATCCGGGCGCACCCCGATGCACAGGATCACCAGATCCGTTTCGATCGAACGGCCCGACTGCAAAGAGACGACCAGGCGGTGGCCCTCGCCGGTGTCAAAGCGGGTGACGCTGTCGTTTAAATAAAGTTCGACGCCGTGCTTGACCAGGGTGGTGTGGATGGGGGCTGCCATTTCGGCATCCAGCAGCGTCATCACCTGGGGCTGTTTTTCCACTAGAGAAACTTTGAGATCGCGCCTGTGCAGATTTTCGGTTATTTCCATGCCGATGTAGCCCCCGCCTACCACCACGGCCTGCTTGGCCTGATATTGTTCGATCCAGGCGCGGATCTGCCGGCTGTCCGGGATGCTGCGCACGGAGAAGATTCCGGGCAGATCAATGCCCGCGAGCGGCGGCCGGATGGGCCGGGCACCGGGGGACAGCACCAGGACATCGTACCTCTCGGCGTAGGTCGTGCCGCGTTCGAGGTCTTTGACCTGGATCGTGCGGTCGAACCGGTCGATCGATACGATTTCGGAACGCAGGCGCACCTCGATGTTAAACCGCTGGCGAAATAGTTCAGGTGTGGCGACCAGCAGATTTTCCTCTTTTTGGATCACATTGCCGACGTAATAGGGCAATCCGCAGTTGGCAAAGGAGACATACGGGCCGCGATCGAACATGACGATCTCGGCCGTCTCCGAAAGGCGCCGGGCGCGCGCGGCGCACGAAGCGCCGCCGGCCACGCCGCCTACGATGAGGATGCGTTGATTGTCGGACATGCCAAGCCTTTCTATCTGTGTCCATCCGGAAATGGCTATTTTCGCCGATTTCGGTGTCGGGCGAAAATTTTAATCCTCGAAATATTTCCATATATTCCTGCGGTTAAAATTTCCGCCCGCCTTGAACTCGACGAAAATATCTCATCCCTGGGATGGACACTGTCTAAAGATGATCGTAAAAGCGTGCCTGCCGGAGGATCTGGTTCAACATTCAAGGACGCGAGAATCGATTTGAACGGAGTTTACAGCCATTGGCTATATTTGTCCTGCATTTTTCGAGATTTTCAGTTTGCGCATCTTGCCCCGCAGGGTACTCGGATGCAATCCCAGCCGTTCGGCCGCGCCTCCCGGACCGATGACCTTGCCGCCGGAGCGCTCCAGCGCCTTGATGATAAATAAGGAGACCGCCGTGTCAAAAGGCAGGATTTCTTCCGAGGGCACATCGGTTCGCCGGCTCGTTTCCGATAGGCCGATCTCGGCCACTCCCGGATCCAGCAACAGTTCGCCCGAAGCGGTCGTTCGGCCTTGGATGAGCAATCGCTCCACCAGGTTCTGCAGTTCGCGGACATTGCCCGGCCAGGCATACCGACTCAACTGATCCCGCAGCTCGGGTGAAAGGCGCACTTTTTTGGCTATTTTCATTTCGCGTGACTTTCGCGATATCAGAAAATCCACCAGGGCGGGGATGTCCTGGGGACGCTGCCGCAGCGGCGGAATCATGATGGGGAAGACATTGAGGCGATACCACAGATCTTCGCGGAATTGCCCCCTGGCCACCATTTCTTCAAGATTGCGGTGCGTGGCGCTGATGACGCGCACGTCCACCGTTACCGTCTGCGTACCGCCCACGCGTTCGATCTCCCCGTGCTGCAGCACGCGCAGCAGCTTGACCTGTGCGGCCAGGGCCAATTCGCCGATTTCATCGAGAAAGAGCGTGCCGCCGTTGGCGCGCTCGAACCGGCCGCGCTTGAGGGCGGAGGCGCCGGTAAAAGCGCCCTTTTCGTGCCCGAACAGTTCACTGTCCAGCAGGCTTTCGGGCAGTCCGCCGCAATTGACTTTCACAAATGGTCCGTCCCGGCGCGGGGAGGCCGCATGCAGGGCATTGGCCAGCAGTTCCTTGCCGGTGCCGGTCTCGCCGAGAAGCAGCACCGGGCTGTCCAAAGGGGCGACCTGGCGGATCATCTGCATGACACCCTTTAACCCGAAGTCGGCGCCGATGATCGTGTCACCGGAGGCATGGCGCAGTTCCTTGCTCAGGTAGCGGTTGTCATCTTCGAGCATCTCCTTGAGGCGGACGGTTTCCTGGTGCTGCAGGGTGTTGGCCATGGCAATGGAAAAGGGTTCGTTGAGCAGGTTCATGAGCCGGGATTGCTCCTCGCGGTAGCGGCCTTCGCCTTCGGCCGCCAGCACCAGCACGCCGATGCGGTGCTGCTCCAATTCCAAATCGGTGTGCAGCAAAGAAACTTCCGGAAAGAGCAGCCCCAGCAGCTTTCTGATTTCGGGGTCTTCGTTGCGCAGCGAATTGAGCACCCCGAACTTGGCTTCCGAGCGCCAGGATTGGAGGATACGTGCCATGGCACCCTTGGGGACCGGCAAGGTTGCCGGAACCCTGGGCCAATGGTCGGGACAGACATGCGCCAGAATGCGCAAGACATTTACATCCGGATCGTACAGGGCCATGTGCAGGCAGTCGGCCGGCAGCACACCGCGGATGTACGCCAGCGTCCGCTCCGCCGCCCTCTGCAGATTCAGGCTGCTACAGATTCTAAGGGTGACTTCACGAAAAAAAAGGTTTTCATTCATTTGCTTCACTTCAAGCCGTTGTCGATTGAGGTATGTGTCACATTTGGCACAATGGATCTTATATGTCAAATATGACCTGGCTATTCCGTCAAATATGACACACATTGGATCGACAACATCCATAAAGGCTTGAAAGCGCTACTTAATTAGGTTGGTACGAGGAATGCACAGGTTTCGCCGGTTTTAACTTTTGGGATGAGGACCCATATGCGATGGATTGAATTCATACACGTTCGCGCCTTCAGCGAAGAATTCAGGGCAAGGGCCTTAAAAGAGGCTAAAGCATTGTCCATGAAGGATGCGCCCGAAATGCTGGAGAGTATCGGATTGTGGGACCGCTCCGATCTTCCGACCGATCTGAGCATTCTTTTGCGCTGGACGGAGAAGCCGGTGCCGGGGGCCTCTTCTTCGATCGGCCTCCAGCTGGCCGAAAATTTCTCCCGTTTCGGGTGGGTTAACCATTCCGTGTGGGCGGACATGGTGATGATTCAGAAAGAGGGGGGCAAATGAACCATCTTTCGAATTTGATCAAACCATTATAATACGTTTTACCGCAAGATCGCCGGGTGCGCCCAGGCTTCCATTTTGCACTCGGCGTGCCGCGGAAAAATGAGCCTGAGGATCTAAATGTCCAATTTGTCGATCGCTGCTATGGAGGGTTCAATGCAAGTGGAGATGGGTCATACAACACCTTTCCGGGCTGCCGCATGGGTCGTCCTGGCCGCCCTTTTAGGAGTGTGGGGCTGCCAGAGCGGGAAAGGATCGGAACCCAAGCCGGCGCCTGTTCCGGAAGTGGCCGCAGTAACCATTTTACCGCGCCAGATAGAGTTGACCACCGAATTGCCTGGTCGGACCTCTGCCTTCCAGGTCGCTGAAATCCGGCCGCAGGTCAATGGCATTATACAAAAACTTTTGTTCCAGGAAGGTTCGGACGTCAAAGCCGGCCAGCAGCTCTACCAGCTCGATCCCGCGCCGTTTCAGGTGGCGTATGACTCTGCCAAAGCCTCTCTGGGCAAAGCGCAGGCCAATCTGCCGTCGATCAGGCTGCGTTTCGAGCGTTACGGGCAGCTGCTGGCGGAAAATGCGGTCAGCCGGCAGGACTATGACGATGCTTCGGCCGCCCTGGAACAAGCCAGGGCCGAGATACAATACTGGAAAACAGCCGTGGAAGCGGCCCGCATCAATCTGAATTACACCCATATAAGCGCCCCCTTTTCCGGGCGCATCGGCCGGACCCAAGTGAGGACCGGCACTCTGGTGACGGCCTACCAGCCGGCGCCCTTGGCTGTTGTCCAACAACTCGATCCGATCTATGTGGATGTGGTCCAATCGTCGGCCGAGATGCTGCGCCTGAGGCGCAGTTTGGAAAGCGGAGAACTCAGCGCGGATAGTGAAAACCGCAGGAAAGTGCGGCTTTTTCTCGAAGACGGAACCCCCTATCCCCTCGAAGGCACCCTCCAGTTCGCCGATGTGACCGTGGATCCGACCACCGGTTCATACTCCCTGCGCATCGTTGTGCCCAACCCCCGGCATACCCTTTTGCCGGGCATGTTCATGCGGGCGGTGGTGAAGGAAGGCGTCGTCGAACAGGCCATCCTGGTCCCCCAACAGGGGGTGAGCCGCAATTCCAAAGGGCAACCGGTCGCACTGATCGTGGATGCGGATGAAAAGGTGCAACAGCGCATCCTGACGCTGTACCGCGCCATCGGCGATCAGTGGCTCGTCGCCGCGGGGCTGTCCGGGGGAGAACGGCTGATCGTCGAGGGTATGCTGAACGTCCGGCCGGGAACCACCGTGAAGGCCGTTTCCCTTGAAACCGGCAAGCAGGCCCGGGAAGCGGATGGTGTGGATCGTAAATCCGCGGAATTGAAGAACTAGCCCGGAGGAGTGCAATGCTTTCCAAATTCTTTCTGGACCGCCCCGTTTTTGCCTGGGTGATCGCCATCATCATGATGCTGGCGGGAGGCCTGGCGATCTACAATCTGCCCATTTCCCAATATCCTCCCATCGCGCCCCCTTCGATCGCCATCGATGCGTTCTATCCGGGTGCTTCGGCCGAAACCGTGGAAAACAGCGTGGTCCAGATCATCGAGCAGAAGATGACCGGCTTTGACAAACTGCTTTACATGACCGCCAGCAGCGATGCATCCGGCGCCGGCCGCATCGAGCTGACGTTTGCACCGGGCACCGATCCGGACCTGGCCTGGTCGCAGGTGCAGAACAAACTCCAGCTCGCCATGGCCAGTTTGCCCGATGTGATTCAGCGCGGAGGCGTCAAGGTCAGCAAATCCACCCGCAACTGGCTGATTATCGTCGGCCTGATCTCGGAAGACGGCAGCCTGGATGGGAGCGACTTGCGCGATTATGCGCAGTCCAATCTCGAAAAAGTGCTGGCGCGCGTGCCCGGCGTAGGCGAAGTGGAAAGTTTCGGCTCGCAGTATGCCATGCGGGTCTGGCTCAACCCGGATAAGCTGGCCGATTACAAACTGACCATCGAAGATGTCATTGCGGGGCTGCGCGCCTATAACGTGGAGATTTCCGCCGGCCAGTTCGGGGGGGCGCCGGCCGTCCAGGGACAGCGTTTGAATGCCTCGATCATTGTCCAGAACCTGCTCAAGACGCCGGAGGAGTTCGGCGCCATTCCGCTGCGCACCAACCCGGATGGCTCCATCGTGCGCGTGCGCGACGTGGGACGCACCGAACTGGGTACCGAACGCTACGAAATGAACGCGCTGTTCAACGGCAAACCCAACGCGGCCCTGGCGGTGCGTCAGGCCGCCGGGGCCAACGCGCTGGATACCGCCGACGCGGTGCGGGCCAAAATGGCTGAACTGTCCCAGTATTTTCCGCCGGGCGTGAAGGTCATCTATCCTTACGACACCACGCCCTTCGTGAAAGTGGCCATTGGCGAAGTGGTCAAGACCCTCATCGAAGCCATCATTCTGGTTTTCCTGGTGATGTTTCTATTCCTGGGGAATTTCCGGGCCACCCTGATTCCGACCCTGGCGGTGCCCGTGGTGATCCTGGGAACTTTCGCCGTGTTGGGATTTTTCGGTTTCTCCATCAATATGCTGACCATGTTCGCCATGGTGCTGGCGATCGGCCTTTTGGTGGACGATGCCATCGTGGTGGTGGAAAACGTGGAGCGCATCATGCACGAGGAGGGGCTTTCGGCCAGGGAAGCGACCCGCAAATCCATGGAGGAAATCACCAGCGCCTTGATCGGCATCGGGCTGGTGCTCTCGGCGGTGTTCGGCCCCATGGCCTTCTTCGGCGGCTCCACGGGCGTCATCTACCGCCAGTTCTCCATCACCGTGGTCTCGGCCATGGTCTTGTCCGTGCTCGTGGCCCTCGAAAAGTCAACCTGGAAAATGCCCGCCGCGACGCCGTTTGCCGTATAGACGGTGCTCGAAGGATAGATTTGTCCGGCGTCCTTGAAGTACGAATAGGCGACGGTGTTGCCGTTCGTGTCCGTCACTTGGTCGAGCATCCAGCGGTACACGTTCGAGGCGTCGTTCGGGTCGGTTTGCCGGCTCGTCGAGGCGGATCCGAACTTATATTCAGTCCCCTCCTTGTCGGTCACCGTCCACGCGTCTGAAGAAAACGCATACTTGTTGAACGAGCCGTTCTCGGTGCGGGCGATGTAGTCCGTGCCGACCGTCGTCGTCGCAAGCTCGCCGTCAATCGAGGAGGCGAAGTACTTTGTGCCGCTCGTGGCGTGGAGCCCATCGACGCCCGTTTTGTTCATGCGCTCGACGTACGGAATGCCGATGGACCATCCCTCGCCGAACACGCTCCCGGCCTGGCCGTCCTGGCTGTTGTATACGAGGTCGAGGCCGGGCTGGAGGCCGTTCCTGCCGGGCGGGATGGCGACCGGATAGGTCACCCGGGCCGCGCCGGTGTTCTTGTCTACCTTGAACTGGCTCTGATTGAAGAAGCTCGACGCCACGCTCCCGGGACCGGGCGCGGCGGA
>QZKV01000120.1 GCA_003599575.1 Desulfobacteraceae bacterium
TTGGATAGGGGGGAGCTGCTGTCCGGGGCTTTTCCTTTTGGATAGGGGGGAGCTGCTGTCCGGGGCTTTTCCTTTTGGATAGGGGGGAGCTGCTGTCCGTGACTTTCAGGGGGAAGCCGCTACACTCGACTTTTCAATCGCCGCCAAGCAAAGTGCTTAACCCGTCATTCTTAAAAATTTTCCTTATTCGTTATCTGTATCCTCTGGGTGAAACGTAACCATTCGGGGTCGGGGGTCGGTATCGGGGTCGCCATCGAATTCGATATCGATGGCCGATTCCGATTCCGACCCCCAGGCCGCCCAATTCACCGACTAAACAAATCCCCCAAAGCGGTACGTTATTGAAGACAAGATATACGTCACTGAATTTCCCTTCGAGCACTAAGGGGCACTAAAAACGCATGGCTCACATGGCAAAGCGCCTGCCGGTGCCGCCTCATGATTGGGCCGCTTGGCCGGCAGCGCAGGAAAAGCGGCCCGCACTGTTTGACCCGCTCCGCTCTTTGGGCGGGGGGGTTGCAGGCCGCCCGCAGCAAGCCTTAGCGGCCCTTGAAAGGGGCTGCCGGCGCACGAACCTCTGGGGGCCGGCCCCGCACGACCGGTCGAGTTCGGGCGGAATTACCGCCAGTGGATCCCGGAAGTTGAGTTATTTCTTTTTGCGGATGTAGAGTGTCTTGATGACCCGCGCCACGATGCCGCCGCTTTCGTCTTTGATCTCGACCGGCAGTTCCGGCAGATATTTCTCCCCGCCGTTCGTGTGGGCTGCAATTGCATCGAGCAGGGGGCGGTCCACGCCAAACTCGGCTGTCAGGGTTCCCTTACCGGGTTTGACGAAGTCGATGCTGGCCGATTTGTCCCATACCACATAATCTTTGCCCAGGATCCGGATCAGCATGAGCATATAGAAAGGGTCGGTCATCGCGTAGAGCGACCCGCCGAAGTGGGTGCCCACGTAATTGCGGTTGTACCAGTGCAGCTTCATCTGGACCGTCATGCGGGTGTAGTCCGGCGCCACCGCCTTGACCGATATGCCCGTGGCCCAGTAGGGCGGGTAGGTGTTGATCAGAAATTTGAAAAGTCGGTGGTTCATGCACCAAACCCAATAAACCCAACAAACCCAACAAACCCAACAAACTCGACCAACCCTAATACCCCGGCGGCGGTTCGAATCCGCCGATCACCTTGGCCAGATGCTCGGCGAAAGCGATGGTCGTGAAATCTTCCAGGTACGGTCCCACGATTTGAATGCCCACCGGAAGGCCGGAGGAAGTTCGCCCGATCGGCGCGCTGGTGACCGGCAGGTGGACATGCGTGAAAATGCCGGCCCATTTGAGCAGGTTGCTGTAAGCGGCCGGTCGGCCGTCGACCGTGATGGTGCGCTCTATGGTCGTGCCGGTGGTGTTGTGAGCAATGGCCGGCACGCAGGTGACCGGACAAAGGAGCACATCGTACTTTTTGAAGAACTCCATCCAAAGCCGCCGGTGCGCGTAGCGTTTGGCATTGGCCGAAAGCCAATGACGGTGCAATAGGGTGGCATCTTTTGAAAAGCGGATCAGTTCGGTCTCTTCGCCGGCCGCTTGAGCCATCTGCTTGAGCATTTCGAATGTCTTGGACGGCAGGCCGGCCGCTATGATCGGAACAAGCAATTGGGAATAGGTGCGGTAAGCTTCGGCCGCGTCAACGCCCGGCCGGGCCTTCTCATCGACCGTTGCGCCGGCCGAACGCAGGGCTTCGACGGCCGAGCGCAGGCAGGCGGCGGTTTCGCTGTCCGTCGGGATGCTTTCGTCCTCCAGCCAGGCGGCAATGCGGAATTCTTTCAGGTTTGCGGTACGCGGTTTGGGCAACTCCAATTTCCAGGCGCTCGAACACCATTGATCCGGCCCGGCCAGAATGCTCAAGGCCAATTTCAAATCGGCCGCGCTGCGCGCCAGCGGTCCGGCCACGGACAGGTCCGCTTCGGACAGAATCCCCGGGGGCGGCGGGATATGGCCGCGGAAAGGAACGATGCCGTGCGTCGGGCGATGCCCGTAAACCCCGCTCCAGGCGGCCGGCAGGCGGATCGATCCGGCGATGTCGCTGCCCAGTTCCAGGCCGGTCAGCCCGGCCGCCAGCGCGGCCGCGGCGCCTCCGGACGACCCGCCGGGGGTGCGTTTCACATCCCAGGGATTGTTGGTCGTGCCGTACAGTTCGTTGTAGCTCTGGGCGTCGGCGCAGAACAGCGGCACGTTGGTCTTGCCCATGATGATGGCCCCGGCATCCACATAGCGCTGTACGGCGTCGGCATGCGTACCGGGAATATGATCCTTGAACTGGGGCGCGCCGGAGGTGGAGCGCATGCCGGCGGTTTCGAAGCCGTCCTTGATGGTGAGCGGCACCCCGTGCAGCGGCCCCAGGAACGTTCCCTGGGACCTCAATCGATCCGCTTGCTGCGCCCGGCGGCGGGCGCCCTCGATGTCCAGGGTCACCACCGCATTGATGACCGGGTTGAACTTTTCAATGCGCGCCGCATAGATGTCGAGCAATTCGCAACTGGAGATTTCGCCGGTGCGGATCATGCGGGCCAGCTGCGAGGCAGAGCAAAAGGCGATCTCTTCCATACCGGTTCTCCCTGGTCAAATTGGTCCTGGGGCTAAATTGTCAATTGTGGATCCGGCTGAGCGCACCGCCGGATCCATTTTGGCGGCTTTGTGAACAGCCTCCTTCTTTAGCAATCCAAGCCGCCTTTTTCAATACGCTTGCGACCGAATCTGTTTTCAGCTATCTGCAAGGGGTTCGAATTGAAACCGTAAACCATGGAGGAGCAGATGGGAGACATCAGATTCGATGGTCGCGTGGCGATCGTGACCGGGGCCGGACAAGGGATCGGCCGCATGTATGCATTGGAACTGGCCGCCCGGGGTGCGCAAGTGGTGGTCAACGACCTGGGCGGCGCGCGCGACGGCGCCGGCGCCAATCAATCCGCCGCCGACAAGGTGGTGTCCGAAATCAAAGCGGCCGGCGGTCAAGCCGTGGCGAACTACGATTCGGTGGCAACGATGCAGGGGGGTGCCGGCATCGTGCAGACTGCGGTCGAGGCCTTCGGAAAGGTGGACATCCTGATCAACAACGCCGGTATTTTGCGCGACAAATCGTTTCTCAAAATGAGCGAAGAAGAGTGGGATATGGTCATAGCGGTCCACCTCAAAGGTGCTTTTTGCGTGACCCAGCCGGCCCTCAAACTCATGAAGGCGGCCAATTACGGCAGGATCGTGTTCACCTCGTCGACATCCGGGCTCTACGGCAACTTCGGCCAGTCCAATTACGGCGCGGCCAAAACAGGACTGGTCGGCCTGATGAACGTGGTGAAACTCGAAACCGCGAACAACAACATCAAGGTCAATACGGTTGCCCCAACCGCCTACTCGCGCATGACCAGCGACATTTTTCCGCCCGAATTTGAGAAGAAGCTCGATCCGCAGTTCAATGCGCCCATGGTGCTCTACCTGGCCTCGGAAGCCAATGCCGTCAGCGGCATGATCTTTGTGATGGGCGCCGGCTGGTACGGCCGCACAGCCGTGGTGTCCGGCAAAGGGGTTTGCCTGGGAGACGGCCAGCGGCCGATCGCTCCGGAAGAAATCGCCGCGAACTTCGACCGGATCGCCAGTCTGGACGAGTGCAAACCCCGCGACAGCGGCGCCAACATTTTCGAGTACATGGCACCGTTGCTGGGGCGGTAAAGGGCCAACCGGTAAGATCATCGGAATCGGGTCGGAATCGGAATCGCTATTTTCCGTGCACGTGCACGAGGTCAAAGGCCCTTTTTTCCTGCAGAAATATCGACCCAGCCGCCGGCGAACAACGCAAAAGCTTTCTTTCCGATCCATTTTAAAGGAGGAACTATGACGGCAATCAAAGAGTGGTCCATCCAGAGCAAAGGAGGGGCCGCGCGTTACGTGCGCGAGTGGCCCCATGCAAACGCAGCATGGATGGCGCTGCTTTCGCATGGCTACGGCGAGCATATCGGACGCTACGACCATGTGGCCGACGCCTTGCGTGAGGCGGGCGCGCACGTTGTGGGCGCGGATCACCAAGGCCACGGCCGATCCGAAGGGGAGCCGGTCCTGATCGAGGATTTCGAGCTCGTCACCGAGGATCTGCATGTGCTGGCCCAGGCAGCCTCGGAAAAACAGGCCGGACTTCCCGTGGTGCTCATCGGTCATTCCATGGGCGGCATGATCGCGGCGCGCTATGCGCAGCGCTACGGGCGGGAACTGACCGCCCTGGTGCTTTCCGGCCCGATGTTCGGCGCCCGGGAAGTGCTTGAACAGCTTCAGGGCATGGATCCGATTCCTGAAATCCCGCTGGACCCGGGGCTGCTGTCCCGCGATCCGTCCGTGGGAAAGGCGTATGCGTCCGATCCGCTGGTGTGGCACGGCCCCTTCAAACGTCCCACCCTGCAGGCCATGACGGCGGCCATGGATGCCACCGCGGCGGGACCGTCCCTGGGCGGCCTGCCGACATTGTGGATTCACGGCCAAGACGACCTGCTGGTGCCGCTGGAGGCCACCCGCCCCATGATGGCCCACCTGCGCGGCGGGCGGTTTGAAGAGAAAATCTACGCCGGCGCCATGCACGAGGTGTTCAATGAAACCAACCGCGACGAGGTGATTGCCGATGTGATCGGCTTCATCCGGCGCTTTACCGCCATCAGCTCAAACACTCATTGAGCCCATCGAACAGAATCATCTGGGTGCAGCGGAAATGGGCGATGGTTTTGCCGCTTTCGGCATGGGTGACCTGGGCATCCCACACCTGGGTCATGCGCCCGCTGTGAATGGGACGCGCGGTGCACAGTAGGGTTCCCTCGCGGGCCGTGCCGCTGAAGTTGCTTTTGAGCTCGATGGTCGTAAAACCCCTGGCGCCCTTGGGCAGGCCGGCCACCGTGCCGTAGCCGGCGGCCGTATCGGCCAGGCCGATCACCGCAGCGGCATGCAGGAATCCGTTGGGCGCCAGAAGCGCACGGCGGATCTGCATGCGCATTTGCGATTCCTGCCCGCTGACGGAGAGCACCTCGATGCCCAGCAGGCCGGGCAGCAATCCCTCACCGAGGCGGGTGCGTTCTTCATCGATCTTTTCGTTCATGCCTTTATTTCTCCTTGGCGCCGGTCAGCGCATATGGCGTCAAGTTAAGGATGCCGGTACTCCCGGGCAAGCGGGCGGCTGATGGTTTGCACGTGAGCCGGGTTGCCCGTTTGCCCGAGAACCTCCTGCGGGCTGGGGTTTACCCTGGAATGAACGCCTCCGGCCGAACCTCCTTCAGCGCGATGGCCTCTTCCGGGCAGGTCACCTGGCACAGGCCGCAGCCCATGCACTTGTCGGGGTTGACCAGGGCGGTGTCATTTTCGCCCTGCATGGCAATGGCATCAAAGTAGCATCGTTCCAGGCATGTTTCGCAGGCCGAACAGCGCTCGGCATCCACCCGGGCGCTGAAGCGGCTCGGCGCGACGAATTTGCCCAGGCCGGTTTTGAAGGAGGTCCAGAACAGGCAGCAGTCGCTGCAGCAGTTGCAGATCACATGGCCCGGCGCGCGGGTGTTGTCACTGACATGGATCAGGCCTTCCTGTTCGCACTGGCGGATGAGCTTCAGTACTTCTTCCTTGTCAATTGGGCGCCCCGTGCCCCTTTCAATCGAATAATCCGCGGCTTTATCGAGCTGAAAACAGACTTCCACCGGTTTGCCGCAGCTGCCGTCGATCCTGCGGCACGAGCAGGCCGTCACGGCGAGGCTGCGGGCCTGCTCGACGATGTTGCGGATATCGTCGAAGGCCAGAATTTGGCTCTGGGCGGTGACCGGTTGGTTGACCGGAACCACGCGCACGGCGGCGCGCGGCAGCACTTCTTCGACCATGCGGTTGTAGGTTGGAAACTCTTCGGCCATGTAGGTCTTCCACAAATCCAGCATCGCGCGCGGCGCGTCAAGGGCCACCGCCGTGGCATCGTGCATCTGGATCACCTGGCGCACCCGGTAGTAGCGGGTGCCGTCGGCCTTTTTGGACTTGAACAGCAAGCCCTTGCTGAAGAGCGGACCCACGCGCTGTTCGATCTCGGCCTCGCTCAGGCCGGCCTTGCCTGCAAGCTCCTGCACGGTGGCCGGCGGTGACGCGGCCAGCAGGAGCCGGGCGGCCTTTTCGTCTGTTAAAATCTCGAAAATTTGCGGGATGTACTTGGAATCACCCGCACCCACGGCCGCGGCCAGTTGCTGATACAGCGTTTGTGCGCTCATAAGTCTCCTCCCCGGATTGACAACCTGCCTGTGTTCAAGTTGGACGGCAAGGCTGCATTAATGAAGATCGACCTCTCTGAGACATCGTGTGCGTGTACGTCACGTGCACGAAGCCATTATATTCTCCGCTTTCATTGAGATTGGGCATTATCCCTGCTTTAAAATCACGTTCGCATCCACCGCCAGCGGTTTGCCTTCGGACACCACCAGGGGATTGATGTCGATCTGGGCGATCTGCGGGTAGGCGCTGCCCAGATCGCCCAGCCGGACCAGGATTTCGGCCATGGTTTCTTCTTCGATCGGGCGCAGGCCCCGGAAGCCTTGCATCAGTTTGCGGTTGCGCAGGCTGCGCATGAGTTTTATGGCGCCGGCGCGGTTCAAGGGCGCCATGGCAAACCTGACGTCCGGTTCGAGCTCGGCCAGAATTCCGCCCAGGCCGAACATGACGCAGGGACCGAACTGATCGTCGCGGATAAAACCGGCGATCAGTTCGTAGTCGATGGAGGCCTGCTTTTGCATCAGGACGCGGCCCTGATGGTCCATTTGCCTGCGCAGCGTATCGAAAGCGGTTTGCAGCCGCGCGGGATCGGAAATGTTCAGCTTGACCAGGCCGTGCTCGGTTTTATGCGCTTTGCCGGGCAAAAGGCCTTTGAGCACGACCGGTGGGCCGATGCGTTGAGCGATCTGCCAGGCCTGGTCGGGATCGCACACGAGCTGTTCCTGCACCACCGGGATGCCCCAGTCGGCCAGCAGCCGTTTGCTGTCGTATTCATCCCAGGTGGCCTCCTGGGAGGGCAGCGGGCGCGCGTCCATCCGTCCGGGCGCCTGTTCATCGGGTGTTATCATGGGATCGGCTTTGTAGGCCTGGAAGCGGGACACCGCCGCCAGACCCTGCGCGACACGCACGGCATCATCGTGCACGGGAATGCCTGCCTCGCCGGCCTTTTCGCGGAACCGGCGGCTGGCTTCCCTGCGGCCCATCAGCCAGAACACCACGGCTTTGCCGGTGGGGGCCAGCCTGCGTTTCAGTTCCTGCAGATCCGGAGGCGCCTCATCCACACCGGCCACATAATGGATGACGAGCACATCCACGCCGGGGTCGGCAAAAACCCAGGCAAGGGCGGTTTCAATGGTTGTCCGGCGGTCATGCATGGAAACGGCCGGGAAAAGATCGATGGGATTGGCGACCTGCATCCAGGGCGGAAACACCCGGCCGATCTCCATTTTGGTCTTATCGGAAAGCGCGGCGATGCGGATGCCGTTTTTTTCCAGGGCATCGCAGGCCAGAATGCCGGCGCCGCCGCTGAGCGTGACGATGGCCGCGCGGCACTGCGGATTGATGCGCGGGATGGCGGCCAGGGTTTTGGCGGTCTCCATCATTTCGAAAATGCTGTCGACCTGCGTGACGCCGGCAAGGGACAGAATGCTGTTCAGCAAACGCGAATTGCCGGACAAGCTGTAGGTGTGGCTCATGGCGGCGATCGCGCCGGCCTGGCTTTGACCGCCCTTGAGCAGCACGATGGGTTTCGCGGATGTCTGGGCCAGGCGGGCGAACAGGCGGCCGCGCGGAATGGATTCCAGGTACATGGCGATGACATCCGTGTCGGGGTCCTGCTGCAGGTACGGGAGGATGTCGCATTCGTCCACGTCGCTGCGGTTGCCGATCGAACAGGCCTTGGAGACACCGATGCCCCGGCGGGCCAGTTCGGCCAGAAACACGGCCGACATCATGCCGCTTTGCACGATCAGGGAAATGCGCCCGGGCAGCAACCCTTCCGCGCGGATGCCGGGGTGCATGAAAGTGAAAAAATTCTGCTTGCGCACATCGACAATGCCCATGCAGTTGGGGCCCCACAGCCGCATCCCGGCCTCCTTGGCGATGGCTGCGCACCGCTCCTGAAGGGCGATGCCGTCGCGGCCCGATTCGGCAAAACCGGCGCTCTCGATGATGACCCGCCGGGTGCCCTTTGCGGCGCAGTCTTTCAGGACCGAGGGCACGGCCGCCGCGGGCACCAGGACGATGGCCAGGTCCACGGGATCGGGAATAGCCGTCATGGAAGCAAAACAGGGCAACCCCTCGATCTCCTGATAGTTGCGGTTGACCGGAAAAATTCCTCCTTGGAAGCCGTTGATCAGGTTCTGGACCACATGGTTGCCCAAATTCTTCGTGCCGGCGCCGATCACGGCCACTGCACGGGGGTTGAAAAATGTCTCCATGGTACTCCTTGAGTATTGAAACAGGGTTTGAACTGCGCGCAGCGTTTCTTTTTACTTCGGGGTTGCGGATTGGGCCGGCCTACCCGCATGCTTCATCTTTCATCCCTCATCAGTCTACAACTTCCCCCTCGCTTTGGCCCGCTCCATCATATGGGCAATGGCCAGGTCGGACGCGGTTTCCCGCCCCAGCGCTTCGGCCGGTGCGAATTTGCGCACGAACTCGATTTCCTCATCGGTGGGGCGTTTGGTCTGACTGAGATCGGGTGAAATCTTCAGCTCCCAGGGGATCTCCTTTTGGATATCTTCGATGCGCACCCCGGGGTGGATCTGGGCCAGGTACATCTCCTTGGTCTGGGAATCGAAGCGGAAGACCCCCTTGGCGGTCAGCAGCATGGACGGCCCGCTGCCCTTGGGGAAAAGGCCGCTGGCGTCCCGGCTGTCGCCCCCGTCCAGATAGCCGGGCGAAGTAAAGTAGTCGAGCGTTTCGACAAATTGTCCGCCGCGCAGCGTCAGCACCGTCTTCTTGGCATATGAGATGAAATCGGCCGCGCCTCCCGAACCGGGCAGGCGCAGATCGGGTTTGTAATAATCTCCGATGCAGGTGGTGTTCAGGTTGCCGAACTTATCGATCTGGCCGACGCCCAGAAAGCAGATGTCCACAAAGCCCCGGTAGGTCATGGTAAAGGTCGTGAACAGATCGGTGGCATAGGAAAAACCGCGGCAGGCATGGGCATCGGCGATATGGTTGAGCGGCACCAGCGGCAGGAAATCGATGATGCCCGACTCCATCATCAGATTGGCATGCGGTGCATAAAGGGCTTTGGCCAGGGCGCCGGCCGTGGTCGGCAGCCCCACGCCCAGGATGACATTCTGGTAGTCTTCGATCTCCTTGGCGCAGGTGATGATCAGCAATTCATTGAGTGTGAAGCGTTTACTCATACAGCAGTCCCCTTTCGGCCATAATGCTTTCTATTTCTTCCAGGGTGAGACCCAGCACGCGGCTGCGTCCGGATTCGTCCCAGACCGAAGTAAAGGCCGCACCGTAGTTGGCCGGCGCCGAGTAGAAGGTCTTGGCGCGCAGCTGGTTCAAAGCATCCGAACCGAAGCGCGCGGCATAATGGTCCAGGTAGGCTTCGCGATCCGTGCAGCCGAAGACCCATTCGTCCAGCCAGGCCCGGGCGCCTTCCGCCGTGGCATTGGCCCTTGTAAACATGGCGTAGAATACCCGGTCCGAATTGTAGTGTCCCAAAACTTCGGTCGGATGGGCACCCCAGGGGATCTGCACCACGGCATTGACGCGGAAAGCGGGAATAATGGTAAAATGGGGGCTTGCCTGGATGACGTCGTGTTCGACGATCTCTTCGCAGGAGACGATGATTTTTTTGCTGCACAAGGCGGCCGCGGCCACGCTGCCCATGGCGCCCCAGTATTGGGCGTTGCCGAACCGGTCGGCGCGCTGGACATGCACTATGCATACGTCGGGATTGGCCGCCGGCACCGTCACGAGGGCCTTGCCGGTGTATGGGCAGGTGATGACGCGATACTTGTCCTCGCCCATAAACCCGCGTTTGCGGAACAAATCGGTGACCATGACCCCTTCGAGCACCGGCATGAAGGTAAATCCATGCATGCCGGCCGCAATCCGGGCATTGTAGTTGTAATTGGTATAGTCTTCCATTTCGAGCGTGCCGGCCTGCAGGGCGCGTTCGACCGCGCCGCCGCCCTTTTTACCCCCCGAGCGCATCACATAGGTGGTGACCAGGCGGTCGATACATCCGGCATTGACCAGCACATCCACATCCAGGATGCCCGATTGGGAGAAGAGCGTGAAGCCTTTTTTGCCCTGCCGGCAGATTTCGAAGACCAGCTCGACGCAGGTGCCGACCGTGTAGTTGCCGATGATCAGCTGGTCGCCATCGTTCACGAACCGGCGGACAGCCTCTGCGGCGGTCATCACTTTGTTTTCGTTGGAATGTGCCATCAACCCTCCTGGTTTTCAGATAGTGAACACCACCTGCGACACCTGCTCGCCGGGGGCCATGATTCCGATATAGGTCCTATTTTGCCAACGAGCACCCACTTTATCGAGTATGCGTAAGGAGCAATAATGAAATTCCGGGTGTGTGAATGATGCGCGATAATCAGGCCAGCCCGCGCAAATGCCGCCACGTGTTGCGGTGAACGAACGAAGTCGCCAGGTTGTGCTCCATTTCCCGGTACAGCGAATATGGAACGGAAAAACTCAGCACATCTTTATTCAACATCCGTTTGATCGCCAGGCGCGCCGAGATGTCATTCAATCCCAGCACGGCGCGGGGAGATTCCGATTGGGCTTCCGCAAAGGCGTATATGCCCATCGACTGGCAACCGGCCGCAAACGGGAAGATGACATTGTCGTTGGTGGGCCGGTGATAATTGGCCAGGATGGTCATGGCCGCAATTTGATCCATGTCCGCCAAAAAAACGATCACCACCGGGGCTTCCTGGTCTTCGCGGACCTCGCTGAGCGGTTTGAACACCACGAACTGTTCCGCAATATCCATGATGGGCAGATGATCTATAAACTGGCGCACCCGCTCGGGCGACTGCAGGTAGCGTTCGCCCTTGACGAAATCGTCATACATCTCCTCGCGGAGATACGGCTTGATCTGCTCGCTGACCTGCCGGCCGGTCTCCCACTGGTCGTTGCCGATGGAGAGAAAGTAGCAAAAGCCTTCCTGCCCGCCCGGAAAGGCATTGTATTGGTTGCCGAAGCCCAGGCCCACGCCGCCGCCCTGGCACCCGTAAGTGTTTCGGTCGAATACGGCGGTTGCCCCCTTGACGGCGGCCGCCAGCATGAACATGACGCAGCCCCAGCGCCCTGCCTTGAACTGCTTGGCGCCCGCAGGCTTTTCATTTGTGCGCAGGATGGCCAACGGTTCATAATCAAGCCCCAGGGCTTCTTTGATTTGACTCTGCATGGATTCATTCTCCATTTCCAGGTGTAGCTGTCATTATCCCACTGGTGATGGTGCCCCTGCATGGATATTCCGTGCACGTGAACGTAGGCGTTTACGTGCACGTGCACGGGTTATAAACGGCCGCATTTTCTTGCGGGGCGGTTCAGGCACTGTGCCCGAACTGCTTGCGCAATTCTTTTTTATTGAGTTTGCCCACGCTGGTCTTGGCAATGGCGTCCACCAGCAGGATGCGTTTGGGAATGCCGTACTTGGGAATAACGCCTTCGTCCACAAAGCGCTTGAAAAAGCCCTTGAGTTCCTCTTCGGTCACTTTGTTCTTGTAATCCGTTTTGGGAACGACCAGCGCCATGGGGCTTTCCCCCCACTTCTCGTCCGGAATGCCGATCACCGCCGCTTCGCTGACGGCCGGGTGCTGGCTGATGATATCTTCCAGCGTCAGGGAAGAAACCCATTCGCCGCCGGTCTTGATCACGTCCTTAAGCCGGTCGGTGACCTGCAGATATCCCTCGGCGTCGAAATAGCCGATATCGCCGGTATGCAGCCATCCATCGGCCCAGAGCTGCTCGCTCTTTTCGGGGTCTTTGAGATAACCCTGCGTCAACCAGGGCGTGCGCACAACCACTTCACCCGTGCTGACGCCGTCGTGGGGCAGCGGCTTGCCGTCCGGATCGACGATTTGCACGTAGGCGTTGGGGACCGGCAAGCCGGTGCGGCAACGCACATTGATCTGCCTGTGCATGTCCCAATCCAGCATGTGCGGTTTCAAGTTGGCGACCGTCAGGACCGGGCAGGTTTCGGACATGCCGTAGCCGGCATAGACGTTGATTCCCAGATCCAGGGCCGCCTTGGCCAATCCTTTGGGAAGCGCCGAACCGCCGATGATGACCTTCCAGCCTTTCAAATTGACGCTTTTGGCCGTCGGGCAGGTGAGCAGCATATGCAAAATGGTGGGCACGCAGTGGGAGAAGGTCACTTTTTCCTTTTCATGCAGCTTGAGCAGGAAATCGGGTTCGTAGCGGCCGGGGTAGACCTGCTTGGCGCCGATCAGAGTCATCGCATAGGGCACCCCCCAGGCATGCACATGAAACATGGGCGTGATGGGCATGTAGACGTCGATTGAGGATAAGTTGGCCTGGGATTTGAAGGCGCTGTAATTCGCGATAATGGTATAGGTGTGCAAAACCAGTTGCCGATGCGTGAAATAGACGCCTTTGGGCAGACCGGTGGTCCCGGTTGTATAGAAGGTGGTGGCTACGCTGTTTTCATCAAAATCGGGGAACTCGTAAACGTCGGCGGCATCGGACAGCAGCGTTTCATATTCGGCGTCGATGGTCAGGCTGGTCGTGACATCGGGCCCCTCATCGGAGATCAGGACGATCTTTTTCACGGTTTCGAACCGGTCTTTTACGGATTCCAGCAGCGGCAGAAACTCCTTGTTGACCAGGATTACGTCGTCTTCGGCATGATTGATCGTGTAAATCAGTTGTTCAGGGGTGAGCCGGATATTGATCGTATGCAGGACCGCACCCATCATGGGAATGGCAAAAAAGCATTCCAGGTAGCGATGGCTGTCCCAGTCCATAACGGCCACGGTGTTGCCCGGTTGCACCCCGATGCCGACCAGGGCATTGGCCAGTTTGGCCACACGCCGGCCGAATTCGCGGTAGGTGTAGCGCACCTTGTCGCGGTAAACGATTTCCTGGGCCGGCGAATAGATCATGGGTGTGGGCAGGAGATGTTTGATCAATAATTGATAATTGTAGGCCGATGGTGTGGGTTGAATCTTCTTGGTGGTGGCTGCCATTGTTCCCCCTGAATGATGGTTGGTGGTGGATCGGTTTATCGATTACCGCACTCCGGCGGCACGTCGGGCACGTTCTGTGTTCAGGCCGTTGAGCCGGTTTCTATATATCGTCACTGGACCGAACCCTTGCGGACGGGGCATGGACTAAAACGCTGTTTGCCATCATGGAACGAAAAGGGAACTTACACCAACTCGCTTCATATGACAATATGTGCTTGCCTGCGGTCAGGCCCTGCTGCTTGACCGCTGACTCTCTTGCTTCTCGGCGTCGCAGTCTGGTGATTTGAACAGGTTCCGCTGCCAAGAAACATCCTTAGCGATGTCCGGGGTATTTACGGGGCATAAAAAAGAGCTGTCATTCCGGCATGCTCCAAGCCGGAATCCAGTCGCGCGCCCCAGCGGCGGCTACGGTATAGCTGGATTCCGGCTAAGAGCATGCCGGAATGACGAAAAACGGGACATCAAATTAAATGACGTTTCATATTAGAAAAAACCGGCAGGACCGCGCCGGTTGCGCTGCTGGTTCCCAAGCTCCAGCTTGGGAACCCAGTCTGGAAGCTCCAGCTTCCCATGCGAGATAGAAAGCCACCATCCGTTATGGCGCCGCCAAAAGACGCACACAGACGTTCCACATAACTTTTCGGCCCGATGAAAATGCGGTTGCTCCCAGCTGTTAACCGGCAACCTGTGGGAAGGGAAGGGAAGCGGAGCTTCCCGGAACGGGTTCCCAAGCCGGAGCTTGGGAACCAGCGAAAAAGGGAACTTACACCAACTCGCTTCATATGACAATATGTGCTTGCCTGCGGTCAGGCCCTGCTGCTTGACCTGGTGACGCTCTTGCTTCTCGACGTCGCAGTCTGGTGATTTGAACAGGTGCGCAACCTATTTCAGGGATGGCGGAGTCGAGGGGAATCCGGGTTCGCGCGGCAACAACTCACAGGTTCCTGGCGTGCGCCAGCAGGTTTTTGCTGATGGCCAGATTCAAAGCCGGATGCACCCATTCGTGGTGGCCTTCCTGAAAAGGCAGATAAACCAGCAAAACCCGGCGGGCCTGGATATGAATGGCCGGGAGCAGCGCATCCATGCGCTGGCGCGGCCTGGCGAAAAAGGCCAGGACCAGCGTCAGGCTTTCGACGGCTTCCTGCACCGGCAAGGTGACGCTGCGCATTTTGCCGGTGGGCGGTCCGGGGGTCAGCGCATCCTGCGGTTGGGCGCCGGTGATGTGGGCGGCCAATTTGAGAAAGCTTTGCGGCCGCGCTTTGAAAGCCGGACTCCAGAAATGAAACGGCAACTCATCCCAACCCGGCTGGGATACCTTGGGCAGGTTGGCGTGGTCAAGCCGGGCCAAAATGCTGGCTTCACGGTGAAACGCGGCCTGGGTTTGCTCCTGGTACTCCTTGCCGGCGCCGGGGTTGGGAATAACTTCTTTAATGGCGCACAGCCGGCCCTCCAGGCGTAAGTCTTCGGCCTGGTAAATAGCGCCCATACCGCCCTGGCCCACCAAATCCAAAATGCGATACCGGGACCACAAAATAACGCCAGGCTTTAAAATGTCTGACATGTTCTCTCTTCTCCGCCAAAAACCGGCCTTAACCGGGGCGCGGCCAACCGGTTAACGCCTGTAGATAGCTTAATTCAACAGGTCTTTTCTGTCAAAGCATTGTCAACCGAATTTAAGGAATGTTGCGGGAGATGATAGTATGCCGAATAATGAAGTGGCTATTTTAATAGTTCACGAAGGAAACAGCCCTAAAACCCAGTGGCCTTTAGTTAAAACCCAAACCATTATTGGCCGCGAAGCGGATTGTGATGTGCAAATTAACGACCGGCAGGTTTCGCGCCAGCACGCCGGTGGAGACGGTTGCGCGCAGCTCCAGCGCCGGGCGCGGAGTCGGGGTGCTCTCCGGCCGGCTTCCGTTCCGCGGGGACATTGAGC
>QZKV01000137.1 GCA_003599575.1 Desulfobacteraceae bacterium
ATCGAGGATATGACCGAAATCCGTTTGCTGGTGATCCGCACCCCGCCCGCTCGATAGCTGCTGCGGGCCTGCCCGGACCGCCCGGCGGGGCTGTTGGCCCCGCAATACGGAGAGCCTTACGCGCAGATCCCGGCCAAAGCGATCAAGTGAACCCGCCCGGATGAGGTTTTCTGCGCTCCAATGCGATGCGGTCCCATCCTGCAAGCTCGGCAGCTGCTTCATAGGTACTCTGCAAGAAATCCAACAGCAGGGTGTCGGGTTCGTCAGCCGTTCGCACGGCTTGGTAAGGCAGTATAAACTCGCCCAGCTCTTTATGATAGTAAGCCGCCTCCGGCCGCACCGGATACTCGCTGAAGCCACGCGGCTCAGGGTAAGCGTATGCGTAGAAGGCGGCCTCGCCCAACCCGGCGCCCGGCCAGAAACCGGCGCTCGACACCTCATGTGAGTACGCCTCTTGCATCACCCAATCAGGGCAATTGGGGGCACCGCCCGGATGCTTCGGCGCACTCCGCCCCGAGAAGCGGGTCACTGCCAGATCGAAGGCGCCCCAGAACAAATGAACAGGGCTCACCTTGCCAATGAATCGCGCGCGGAAGTCGGTGAAGACACGCTGCACCTGCAGCAAGGCACGCCAGTAGCGCCCTGCCGCCTCCGGGTCATACGACGCGTGGGCTTCGTTTTCAGAAAAAGACTGGATAGGATCGGGGATCTCGACGGGCATCGGCCGGATGCGCGCTTTGATGTCCAGTTCGCCCAGACTTCGCATCATTTTGCGATAGAAATCCGCTACCGACATCGCCTTCAGGGCAAAGGAGCGCTGCTCGCCTTCGGACGTTGTGATGTGCAACCGGTGCACGCTGAAATCAAAATCGATTTCGAATGCGCCAGAGCCATAAGGGATGAGCGAGGTCGTCAACCCGCGCGCCGTGACATAGAAGGGAACATGCCAAGAGTGGTTGATCCAAGGCATCTGCGACAGCCGGATTTTTCCTACAATCTGGCTCCAAAGGTGCAGCGTATGGTACGTGTCCTGCCACTGATCCAGCGGCAAAACCGGCCAGTGCACGTTTTGTATGGCCATGACGATTTCTTTCCTTTCTCACATCCTGTTCTTATGACCCCGGCGGCCGTTCGACTTTTCTCTCTCTGTTAGACCTGCTATGCGCGCGGATGACCCTCTTTGATACTTTTTAGAATCTGGGCCCTGAATTCAGGCGTGTCCGAATGACCGTGCACCGACATGCCATGCTGAACGGCGGCTTGGATAAGCTCTTCTGCAGAATCTGCAGAAATCGCCACCGTGCATTTTTTCCAGCTCTGGGGAACCTCGCGGCAATCGACATATTTGCGTGCCATGATGAATCGTCCTTTCGTTCTTGAAGTCTACGCCGTTGATGAAGATCATCTGCGGCTATGAAACGATGTTAAGCAGTTCCTGAAAGGCTGCAATGCAGCCCCATAAAGATCGCCCTGCGAGACAAATATTAAAGGGGAGTTGCCGCCTTGCCCCCTATTTTTTGACATTCCAAGAAATATGAGGTGGCATATCCCATATTTCTTAATTTCATCTTCAATATGGGACATCGCATGGTCCTTAAGGGAATTCTTCAAGAGAGCCGCTCGCATTATCAGAAACAGTATGATTATATTCTTCCCGGCATCGGCCTGGTAGAAGTTTTCATCGACCGCGAGCAGGCCACACCCGAACAAGTCCAATCCATCCAACAAAACCTGTCCCTTCGGCCCGCCGCGGTTTCCTACCTGCAAATCCTCCTGGATCACCCGGTCATCGTCAAAATTCACGGCGTCCATAAATCCATAAAGCCTAGGATCTGTCGGAAGAAGATGTGCAGCACATCGTCAAAGCCGCTCCCGGGTAATCCGGGATCAGATTTCAAATGGACTGATCAAGCCATTTCCGGAAACAATGGCGATCATCGGCTTAGCCGCCCGCCCCAAATCTTCCCGCAAGCCTTTCGGCCCATAGAAAACCCCCGCCTGATCTAAAAATTTCGAAAGTGTAATCCAATCGCAGACAAATCCCTCAAAATGTGGCATGATGGGCCATCCCGCTTAAGCTGAAGCTCCGCATTGATCTAAACCGGCTCCATCTTGCATACAATTAAGGCAAGTCCGTGCTGCCCTCTAGCCGCTTCGTCGTTTTCGATGTTGAAACCACCGGCCTGACACCGTCAGCCGGTCATCGCGTCATTGAAATCGGTGCGGTTTGTCTGGAAAACAGCGTTTGTACATGTGAGTTTCACAGCCTCATCGATCCCGGCTGCAAGGTGCCCGCGGCTGCGCAGCGGGTGCATGGCATCTGCGATGCCATGCTCTGCGGGCAGCCGGGGCCTTCTGCGGTTTTCCCAGACTTCCACCGATTCATAGAAGGCGCCGTGCTGGTGGCCCACAACGCAAGGTTCGACATATCTTTTCTGCGGCACGAATTTTCCAAGCAGCGATTACCTTTGCTCAACGGAATCCGCTGCACCCTGGAACTGAGCCGGCGATGTCTTCCCGATTTGCCGAATTACCGGCTTCAAACCGTCGCCCGGCATCTGCTCGGTGGTTTGCCGCTGCAAGGGCAACTGCACCGCGCGCTGGACGATGCCAGGCTGGCTGCGCGGGTGTGGGTGGCGTTGGGAACCGCATTTACAGCGAAGTAGTTCGGCCATGCCTGGCACACTGAAAGCCCCGCAAGAACGCCCGGATCGATCACATCTTGGCACCGCCCCAGCCACCGCACAGATCGGCATCGCAGGCAAAGGCAGGCGCCACCATACCCATCATTTCATTGACCGGCCGGTGATATCCAGTGGCCGCCACCCGAGACGGCGATACGATTCGGTCTATGGCGATCATTCACCCACAGCGATTCTCGCGGAATCGTATAAAGATCAGCCCAACCTACGGAGCCATTCTGGGGCGTGTTTAGGGATTGAGGCCATTCGGCCACGGCGTGCAAGGACATCGCTGGACCCTGTTTCCGTCATAATTGTTTAAACGCCACATACTTTCATTGACATGGATTCATCTCACCGCTACAAACTATAAATCGGCCGCCTCTCCCGCTGCTGGTATCTCTTATGCACGATCCCCCCATGCCGATGCCTGATTCCTACTGTTCTGAACTGCGAGCAAAAGGTGATTGCCATGTCAGTCTTCCCTCAGCTCGAACGGCTCCTCTGGCTGCACCAGCAGATTAAAACCCAGCGCTATCCCAATGCGGTCCGCCTGGCCGAACGGTTTGAGGTTTCCGATAAGACCGCCCAGCGCGATATCAACTGCCTGCGCGACCGCTTCCGCGCGCCTCTATCCTTCAGCCGCAACCGCAACGGCTATTTCTACGAGGACACATTCTACGAATTGCCCTGCCTGCCCGCCAGCCAGCAGGAAGTGCTCTGCCTGCTCATGGCGCGCCGCCTGCTGGACCAGGCCGCCGGCGGTTACATCGGCCGCGAATTAGGCAGCCTCAAAGAGAAAGTCTTTGCCGCCGAATGCAGTCTTGGTTTCACCCCCGATATTGTCCAAAGCACCTTTTCGGCCGTCTGGAGCGGCTACACCCCGGCCCAGGAAGAAAACTTCCGCCTTACCGCCTGGGCTTTGATCCACCGACGTCCCATCCGTTTTAATTACCATTCCCCCATTTCGGAGCAGATCACCAATCGAGTGGTCGAACCCCACCACCTGCAGCACTATATGGCCTCCTGGGTCCTGACCGCCTTCTGCCGCAACCGCAACGCTTGGCGCAAATTTTATCTGGCCCGCATGAGTGGCCTGCAAATCCTCGATTCGGCTTTCACCCCCCGGCCCGAGTGCGAGTGGCGTCCACTGCTTGAAGACGCTTTCGGGCTGTTCCATGGCGACGAAACCACCGACGTCACGCTGCGATTTAGCGCCTTCCGTGCCCGCTGGGTGCGCGAACAAATCTGGCATCCCGCCCAGCAGATGATCGAATGCTCCGACGGTGGTCTCGATTTGATCCTGCCCGTGGCCGACTTTCGTGAAATCAAAATGCGCATTCTCCAGTTCGGCGCCGATTGCGAAGTCGTGGCGCCCGCAGCGCTAAGGGAGGAGGTGCGATTGGAGATCGAACGTATGGGTGATGTTTATCGGTGATGATCTATCGTCCAAAAAATATTTTCAAAAGATCTGGCGCCCGGAACCTCTATGTCCAGATGGGTGGCGTAGGATTATGATCAGTAAGAGAGCGGTGGAAAAGCTTAGGGCATGCTCTGAGAACTGAATGGGTCGCCTTTGATGTAGGGCACACTGGACTATTCCGTTTGCGCGGCCATCGAGTCATGGAAATTGGAGCCGTCAGAATCGTGGATGGCAATGGAAAGTAAATGAACGAGATCCCAACATATTTCAGGTATTGGGGGAAAGCGGAACGGGATGGCTCAGGTTACCATCTGCTGCCGTATCATTGTCTGGATGTCGCCGCAGTGGGGTGGGTTTTGCTGAATCCGGAGAACACGCTATGTCAGCGACTGGCAAAACAGCTTGGGGTTGAGCCGTCATGGCTGCGTGTTTTTTTCACCTTTTTCCTGGCTATTCACGATTTTGGTAAGTTTTCGAGAGCATTTCAGGGCCTGAAAAGAAATCTATCGCCAGATCTAGTCAAAGCGAACCCAAGGATGAGATACACTGAGCGGCATGATACTCTTGGCTTTTGGTTGTGGAAGGACCATTTATCCGTTCAATTCGAAAAGCTTCATTCCAACAGCGCATGCTTGAAAGAAATTGAGCCTTGGCTGGAAATTGTCACCGGGCACCACGGCATTCCACCTAAAAAATCGGGAGGAAGAGTCTCTAATTTTTTTCAAAAAGAAGATGAAGAAGCAGCAAGCCATTTTTTACGAGATGCATTCAATTTGTTCCTCTCAGAGTCTAAATATACTCCCGTACTGGACAGCGGCTTGAGGTCGGGACTGAAAACTTTTTCATGGCAACTGGCTGGGATTGCAGTGCTCGCGGATTGGTTGGGATCTAATCAAGAGTATTTTAAATATTGCGGTGTACCTGAAGAGTTAGAAGATTATTGGGTTAAATTTGCTTTGCCATCAGCGAAAAAAGCGGTTCAAACCCTACCTGTAAAACCTAAGGCAAGCCGGTTTAAAAACCTGATTGATCTTTTCCCGTTTATTAAAAAGCTTACCCCGTTGCAGGAATATGCCGTAAATGAACCATTAGGCGATAGACAGCAACTCTTTATTCTCGAAGATGTCACAGGTGCCGGAAAGACAGAAGCGGCGCTGGTTCTAACACATCGCTTGTTAAGTGCGGGTTTGGCTGATGGGTTGTATGTGGCGCTACCAACCATGGCCACTGCTAGTGCCATGTATCATCGATTGGGTAAAGTATATCGACGGCTTTATGAAAATAATGGCGAGCCGCCTTCGTTGGTATTGGCTCATGGTGCTTGTGAACTGTCTGATGTGTTTCGCAATTCGGTTTTTCTCCCGGAGAATCAAGCAACAGATATGAATTATACAGATGGTCTTGATGAGCAGGGGGAGGAGTTGAGTGCTGCGGCTTATTGCAATGCATGGCTTGCAGACAGCAGAAAAAAGGCGCTACTGGCTGACGTCGGCGTCGGCACCCTTGATCAGGCGTTGCTGGCTGTACTGCCCGCACGTCACCAGTCTCTGCGACTTTTTGGTCTCGGGCGCAAAGTGTTGCTGGTCGACGAAGTCCACGCTTATGATAGCTACATGCAGAAATTGCTTGATGCCCTGCTGGAAATACACGCAAGGCAGGGCGGCAGTGTGATTCTGTTGTCCGCAACCTTACCGCGGATCATGCGTGAAAATCTGGTTTCAGCTTTCCATCGCGGTACTGGCGACACAATGCCTGAAATTTCCTGTAGTGCCTACCCCCTGGTCACCCATTCACCAGGGACCGGTGATCGTGAACAATACATAGACACCCGTGAAGAGGTTAAACGCACGGTGACGGTTCAGCATCTGGATACGGAGGAGGCAGTAATTGACCAAATTCAGCAGGCCGTAAATAAGGGGCACTGTGTTTGCTGGATTCGCAATACGGTGAAAGCAGCACGGAAAAGTCACCACGACTTAGCGAACCATGAATGGATGGATAAAAACCATTTGCACCTGTTTCACAGCCGTTTTGCCATGGTGGACAGACAACAGATAGAATCGGATACCTTAAAACTTTTTGGCGAAAAATCGAACCATGAAGATAGAAAGGGCCATGCGCTTATTGCGACACAAGTTGTTGAGCAATCGTTGGACCTGGATTTTGATGTATTGATTACCGACCTCGCCCCTATCGATCTTATCATTCAGCGCGCAGGGCGTCTTCGCCGACATATACGTGACGCGCTTGGTAATAGGATCAGGCGGATAGATGCTAAAGATGAACGTGGAACTCCGGTCCTTTTTATATTTTGCCCTGATCCGACGAAAGGCGTTGACGCAAACTGGCTGAAAAAGCAGCAAGAAGGTACACAAATGATTTACCCACATGTCGGCCAACTCTGGATGACCGTAAGGTTGTTGCTATGCGATGGGAAGGGGAAGTTTACCATGCCTGAGGATGCCAGAAGCTTGATTGAAGGAGTTTATTCTCCTGAATCGGAATGCGCGATCCCGGAGAGCCTTCTTGAGACTTCAATGGATGCTGTTGGGGAAAAAATGATGCAGCAAAGCATGGCAAGCCTGAATGCACTTAAATTGGACAAGGGGTATACCCGTTCCAGTGGTGACTGGGATGAAGAGACCCGCATCCCGACACGGTTGACCGAGGAGGAAACAGTTTCGGTTGCTCTTGCCAATTTCAATAATGGCAAACTGCAACCATACGCGAAAGGCAACCACCATGAATGGGCCTTGAGCGCGGTAAAAATACCTGAACGCGAATGGAAAAAAGCCAAAGGGGAAATTCCTCCTGCCATACGATCGTCGATTGAAGCCTTGAAAGCCGAAGTCAACGCCTTGCGATGGCTTGAGATTTTTCCGCTCTCAGATGAAACAGCACATTACTACAATGCCAGCGACGGCTGGCAATCTTAAACTGGAGAGCCACAATGAATCTTATTACTGATAAATGGATTCCGGTCATTCGCAAGGATGGCGCGTACGACACAATCAAGCCCTGGCAAATCGTGGAGGCTGGAAACCCCGTCATCGAAATTAATGCACCTCGTCCCGATTTTCAGGGAGCACTCTATCAGTTCATGATTGGTCTTCTACAAACCTGTTTTATACCGCTGGATAGACCTGAATGGTTGCGGCATTGGGAAAAGATGCCGCCATTGGGTGAGCTTAAATCAGCTTTCGAGAAAGTTGAGGAAGCATTTGAACTCGATGCCAGCACGGGAAAAGGGTTTATGCAAGACCATGATGATTTTGAAGGAGAATGGCTGCCCATCGAAGATCTAATAGGCGGAGCATTGAGCAATAATACCCGAAAAGGAAATAAAGACTTATTCGTCAAAACGGGACAGATCAAGACTGTTTCTTCTTACTGGGCGGCATTGGCGCTGTTTAATCTACAGGTCACAGGCGTCTTGGCCTGGGGCCAACACCGCGTTGGTCTTAGAGGTAATGCCCCCTTGACTACCCTGATCATACCGGATTCCAGACAAAGCATTTTATGGCAAAAGTTATGGATGAATGTGATCTACCGGGAAGATATGGACCATATTCCAGGCGATATTTTGAAAAATGATCTCGCGCATATTTTTCCATGGATAGGGAAAACCCGCATCAGTCAAAATAAGAAGCCGACTTCACCATCTGATGCCAATCCGCTGCAACACTATTGGGCGATGCCGAGGCGTATACGGTTGAAGGTTGAGCCTGTCAAAGGGAAATGTGACTTGTCTGGAGAAGATCTGGTAATGGGGGTAAAATCTTACAAACGCATTCCGGATGGCGTTTATTACACCAATGGCTGGGTTCACCCATTATCACCATATACTCGAAAGTCCAAAGACAAATTCCCAAAACCGATTGAGGGGAAGTACGCCGGGGAAGGATTCAGACAATGGGTCTCTTTGAACTACGATGAATTCACGAGTGAAGAAAAAAGGAAAATGCGTTGGGGCAGAGCTTTGGTTGTTAAGCATTATTACGAAGAAAAGCCCCATGTCGCCAGCACAAGGCTCTGGTGTTTTGGGTATGATGCAACCAATGCCAACGTGAGGTGCTGGTATGAATCCTCCATGCCGACCTTTCAAGTGCCAAAGGATTATATCGATGCTTTGAAAGACCATGTTACAGAAGCGCTCCAAATTGCATATGAAATAGCAGAGGAGCTTAGGTTCTCACTTATCAGGGCTTGGTTTAGACCTCAATCCGATGGCAATGGAAAAAAGAAATGGAATCATGTGATAAGTGCCATAAAGAATTCCGGCCATTTAAGCACCTATAAAAGCATTGAATATGAGTATTGGGAGAGCCTTGAAGAGGAGTTCTCAGCCATGCTCGACGAATTGATTGCTTACGGGCAAACGCCCGGACAGCCGATAGAAATCTATATGCAGTGGGCAAATGCGATTCAAAGGCACTGCCTCAGCTATTTTGACCAAAACGTCTTGAGAGGGGCCGTGGATGAAACTGATTTGAGGCGGGTGGTGGATGCCAAGAACTATTTCCTTGGTGTCTTGTTCCCTATGAAAAAATCATTATTGAAGGATATCAACGAATATAAAAAACAAATGGAGGTGGCCGGGTGAATTACATCTTTCTTAGTTTAGAAGAACAGAAAGCTTTGCAACACTGGCATCGGTTGCTGGAAAGCAACCGCGGCGACCGCGCCCGATTGAGGCGTGCAGAGCGAGCTGAAGACGTTCTTCTTACTGATGCATTCTTTCACTTTCTACAACAGATGCCGGAAAGCTGGCGAAAAGAAAAAGCCATTTTCGCCAGCGCGGCAGTGGCGGGACTGTTATCTCATATTAAAGAAGACCGGCAGGTTTTGAGCAGAGGCTATCAACCTAAAGATGAAAAAAAGCCGAAAAGGACAGCCTCCTTTGCTGAACAATTAGCAGTGCCAATCAAAGGCAAAAAACCGCCGATGAGTGAGCTGCGTTTTCAGCAATTGCAGAAGAGCCGGACCACCGACGATTTTTACAGGCGCGTTTTACGGGCGATTCGTCTGTTAGATGGCATTGTCAATATTCCGTCTCTTGCCGATGATATCATTCACTGGCACCGGGAATTTGATAATCAGATCGATCGTGAACCAGCCAAGCGATTGGCTGTCCGCTGGGCAACCGACTATTTCACCGCTCTACCAAAAGAATCCAATAAAGGAGAATGATTATGAGCCGTTTTATCCAGTTGCATCTGTTGACCGCTTATCCGCCAGCCAATCTGAATCGAGATGATCAGGGCAGCCCCAAAACCGCAAAGATGGGCGGTTATGATCGCCTCCGTGTTTCATCTCAATGTTTGAAGAGGACGTGGCGGACTTCAGATATTTTCGAAAAAGCCATTGCGAAAGGTGTCAGAACTAAGATGATCGGTGTTGATGCATTCGAGAAGTTATCCAAATTCCCCATTTTGAGCCGGACGGATCGGGAAAATATTGCAAAAAACATTGCCCAGGTTTTTGGGAAGCTAAAGGCCAATTCCATTGAGTCGGAAACCCTGGCGTTTATTTCTGAAACGGAACTGGCAAACATCGACAATGTTATTAAGAGGTACAAAAATGGTCTCGGCAGCGCAACTGAAGAGTCAAATGCCTTTGGCGTAAAATTGTTTCAAGTGCTGTCATCCGATATAAAAGCGTCGGTTGATGAGTTGATCAGAATCATTAAAGGCGGAAACAAGAAGGCCTTATTAAAAGATGACTGGCCAAAAGGATTAAAAGAACTTATCAAGAATCACAAAAACAATGAAGACAAAAGTGCTTATGATTTTCTTGGCAAATTGATTGGGAATAGCTCTGAGTGGTTGGATAGCGTTGCAGGAGATACAGAAGTTCGCGATGATCAACTTGAGTTGCTTTTTGCCGATGAAGCCACCAAATTGACTAAAGAGATATTAAAAGAACTGTCGCTTGGTTCATTGTTATCCGGCAAGAATGCCAAAGAAACAGTATATGGTGAAGTGAAATATAAGGAGCATGTCCAATTATGCAAGGGCTGGCAAGAGCAGATCGACACTTGGGTTGCGGAGGTGGAAAAATCTGAAGATCCGAATTTTACGTCCAAAGACCATATCTTAAGCCTGAAGTTGGTAGTTTCTCCTGTCGCCATTCCCAAGTCATTAATACTGACCAACGAGCATACAAATGCAGATATCGCCTTATTCGGCAGGATGTTGGCCGATTCGTCAAAATATAAAGTCGATGCGGCATGTCAAGTAGCACATGCCATCAGCGTTCATCCCGTGGCTGTCGAAGACGATTACTTTTCTGCTGTCGAAGAAATGAATAAATACCGCGCCGATGCGGGTGCAGCCCACATCGGTGAAACCCGTTTTGCTGCCGGCCTGTTTTACTCTTATATCTGCATCAACCGGGAATTGCTGATTAGGAATTTAATTAATGACTTCAGCGAAGACGCTGATATCAATGCTGCAAAATATGCTGATAAGGTAGAGTTGGCCAACAAGGCTATTCGCGCCTTAACAGAAGCAGCGGTCAAGGTTGCCCCTGATGGCAAACAGAACAGCTTCGCTTCCCGTGCTTACGCCTCCTTTGTTCTGGCTGAAAAGGGCGACCAGCAACCTCGTTCATTGTCGGTGGCCTATCTGAAGCCGATCAATCATCGCGAGAATGAGGATTTTATCCGTGACTCCATTGATGCACTCATTAAGCAGAAAGATAGCTTTGACCGCGTTTATGGTGATTGCGCATCCTCGCGCTACGAATTGAATGTACCGGACGAAAAAGGTTCTCTGTCTGAATTATTGAACTTTGTCGGCTAATAGGAGGCGGATATGGACTACCTGTTGTTCCGCCTATATGGCCCGATGGCCAGTTGGGGCGAAACCGCTGTGGGCGAAACCAGACACACTGCAGGCTATCCAGGTAAATCGGCCATTATCGGGCTGATGGCGGCAGCGCTTGGAATAAAGCGTGACGAAAACGAGAAGCAGTTGAAAATGCAGGAAGGCTACGCGGTTGCCGTTGAAGTTCATTCCAAGGGAACGCTATTGAGAGATTATCATACCGCACAGGTGCCTGATTCTGTCGGCAACTTCACTTATCGAACACGCCGTGATGAGCTTGTGCTCGGCAAGGCTCGTTTGGGAACTGTTCTTTCCATCAGAGAATACAGAGCGGATGCCTTGGCGCTGGTGGCCGTAAAAGTATTTCCGGATGCCCCGTATGATTTGCAGACTATAAAGAATCATCTGGTGGAGCCGAGGCTTCATCTATATCTGGGGCGAAAATCCTGTCCACTGGCTGCCCCGATGAATCCTCAGATCATCAAGGACAAGAAAAATTATTTTGATGCATTCAAGAATTATATTCATAAAACTATGATGCCGGCTAATGATGATTTGCTGCCCGCCCGCGATATTTATTGGCTGCAAGAGGCTGGTGATCGGCACTATTATTGGGAGGGAGTGCCTTCCGATTTCTCTGATTCACTCGATTTAAGCCGCATGCAGACACGAACCAGACACGACCAACCTTTGTCGCGAAAACGCTGGCAGTTTTCTCCACGGCAGGAACGTTACCTTTATTATGCGGGAGGTGCCTGATGTTTTTTTCTCGTATCCGATTAAAACCGGAATTTTACAAAGCGACCCATCTGGCAAAAGTCCTTTCCGATAACACATATAACATTCACCGGCTGCTATGGGATCTGTTTCCCGAGGAAAAACAGAGGAATTTTTTATACCGAGAAGAGATCGCCCGCGAACAACTTGTCACACAAGCGAGCATTCACGGAGAACCAATTTATTATGTTGTATCTTCAACACGGCCGTCTTCGACCAATCCGATTTTTCAAGTCGATGAGCGGGAATATCATCCAAAAATCAGACAGGGAGACCGTCTACATTTCGAATTGCGCGCCAACCCGGTAATTCAAAAGGCTGGTGAAAAGCACGATGTCGTCATGGACGCGCAACTGACTTTCCTGAAATCACTGTGTGCTGAATTTAACCTGTATTCACTTTTGCCCTCTAATCCAAAAAAACGGGAATTCAAAAAAGTACTCCTGGCTCAAGGGGGGCGTGCATTAGATATCCGACTTACAGCATTATTGAAAGATAATTACATCTATGCCGAACGATTAAATCAAACAATGCAGTTGAGCGACAAGCTGGATTGGTCGCTCAAGTCAAACATTGATGACGCGCTTGAAAATTGGTTATGCAGAAAGGGTGCACAACTTCATGGTTTTTCTCTTAAAATGGATAAATATGGACAATTCAAACTGCAAAACAGCGCCTACCGCTGGCAAACAATAAAAGCAGATAAAAAAATGAAATCTGGCTTTAGTTCGGTTGATTTTACTGGCGCTTTGGAAATTACAGATGTGGATAAATTTTTAGAAACGCTATTCAAGGGAATAGGTCGAGCCAAGGCTTTTGGATGTGGGCTTTTATTGATTAGACGTATATGAGGGAGATGGATGGAAACCAAGCTGGTTGTCTTCAAAACCAAACAAATCAGGCGAACGCTCCACAACAATGAATGGTGGTTTGTCGTCGAAGATGTGGTTCTCGCATTGATCGACTCGAAAGATCCCAAACAATATATCCAACGCATGAAGCAGCGCGATCCGGAGTTGGGAAAAGGGTGGGTACAAATCGTACATACCCTTTCAATCGAGACGCCGGGCGGTGTTCAGAAGATGCTTTGCGCCAACACCGAAGGCATCTTCCGCATCATCCAATCCATCCCTTCGCCCAAAGCTGAACCGTTCAAGCGCTGGCTAGCGAAGGTGGGTTATGAGCGCGTCCAGGAGATCGAAGACCCGGAATTAGCCTCCCAGCGTATGCGGGCGATCTATGGAGCAAAGGGCTATTCCGACGCCTGGATCGAGAAGCGTATGCGCGGCATTGAAGTCCGGGCCGAATTGACCAACGAGTGGAAAAAGCGGGGCGTGCAGGAGGAGCCTGAATATGCGATCCTGACGGCCGAGATTTCCAAGGCCGCCTTCGGTATGACGCCCGGCGAATATAAACAGTTCAAGGGATTGGAACGGGAGAACCTGCGCGACCACATGAACGACCTGGAGTTGATCTTTTCGATGTTGGGCGAGGCGGCCACCACCGAAATTGCCCGCAAGCAGGATGCGCAAGGATTTGCCGAAAATAAACGCTCAGCCCGTAAGGGCGGCCGGATTGCCGGGGAGGCCAGGGAAAAACTGGAAGCGGAAACTGGTACCAAGGTTTCAACGCCGGAGAATTATCTTGATGAACCTGAAAGCCGCAAACGCCTGCAGCACAAAAGGGGAGTCAAGGAGCTGCCATGACCGAGCCCATCCTGCCACCTCTAAAGCCCATTCCCATTAAGGACCGTCTATCGGTCCTGTTCGTCGAAAAAGGCCAGCTCGATGTCCTGGACGGCGCTTTCGTCTTGGTGGACAAAAACGGCGTACGCACCCATATCCCGGTGGGCGGAGTTGCCTGCCTGATGCTGGAGCCGGGAACGCGGGTGTCTCATGCCGCAGCTGTGCTCGCCTCACGTGTGGGATGCCTTTTGGTGTGGGTGGGTGAAGCGGGCGTACGCCTCTATTCGGCTGGGCAACCGGGCGGTGCAAGAGCCGACCGCCTGCTCTATCAGGCCCGCCTGGCTTTGGATGATGAGGGGCGGCTCAAGGTGGTCCGCAAAATGTACGCCATGCGGTTCAAGGAAGAGCCACCGGCTCGTCGAAGTGTGGAACAGTTGCGCGGCATCGAGGGCGCGCGGGTGCGCAAGATGTACGAGCTGCTTGCGCGTCAGTATCGGGTGCCCTGGAAAAGCCGCAACTACGACTATACTGAATGGGAAAGCGGCGATGTATCCAACCGATGTCTTTCCTCAGCCACCGCTTGCCTGTATGGCATCTGCGAAGCGGCAATTCTGGCCGCCGGCTATGCGCCGGCCGTAGGGTTTATCCATACCGGCAAACCGCAATCTTTTGTTTACGATATTGCGGATATCTTTAAATTTGAAACTGTAGTGCCGGTGGCTTTCCGGATTGCAGGAAGGAATCCTGCTCAACCTGAACGCGAGGTGCGGCTTGCCTGCCGGGATGTGTTCAGGCAGACACGCCTGCTGCATCGGATCGTCCCAACCATCGAAGAGGTCTTGGCGGCAGGAGAAATCCCCATGCCCAAAGCGCACGAGGAGGCCGTGGAGATCGCCATTCCAAATAAGGAGGGTTTGGGTGATGCTGGTCATCGTGGTTGAAAACGCTCCGCCCCGCCTACGGGGAAGGCTGGCTGTGTGGCTTCTGGAGATTCGAGCAGGCGTCTACGTCGGTAAAATCTCACGACGCATTCGCGAGATGATCTGGGGCCAAGTTCAAGTCGGTATAGAAGAGGGAAATGCCATCATGGCGTGGACCACAAATACAGAGGCAGGATACGATTTCGAAACACTTGGTTCGAACCGGCGGATACCGCTTGAACTGGATGGCGTCAAGCTGGTTTCATTCTTGCCCCCTGCAGAAGCTCAAGGCTTCAGAGAAGCCAATGAATCGGCATAAATTGCTGGTAGAAATTTGCGCTCTTTGAAAACCGAATAATGACAATGGAGTAGAAATGGTGTGTTCCCCGCAGACGCGGGGATGAACCGCAGCAGCAATCGAACGCCTTGCCGTCCGGTCCGTGTTCCCCGCAGACGCGGGGATGAACCGGCGCGCTCAAACCTGGGGAAGTCCTGTTTGTCGTGTTCCCCGCAGACGCGGGGATGAACCGGCGATGCTGGGCAGCGACCTGCCCGCGATCGTGTGTTCCCCGCAGACGCGGGGATGAACCGGCCAATGCTGGAGGCAATAAAGGTAATGGAAAGTGTTCCCCGCAGACGCGGGGATGAACCGTTCGCCAAATCAAAGATCTCTTCTATACGCAGGTGTTCCCCGCAGACGCGGGGATGAACCGCGCGACGGTCCCGTTGTCGATACCTCTTATCGGTGTTCCCCGCAGACGCGGGGATGAACCGTTTACGGCAGCACCACCGTGGCCTGCCCGGTGGTGTTCCCCGCAGACGCGGGGATGAACCGATCC
>QZKV01000114.1 GCA_003599575.1 Desulfobacteraceae bacterium
AGGGCCTCAATAAACTCCAACATCTGCTGTGAAAGACCATGCACCGTTTTTCTTTTTGCACCCTGCCCGGCTGCTAAACCCGCTAAAGTTGCTAATCTTTCGCCCCTGATCCCCGCTCTTTAGCGGCATTAGCAACTTTAGCAGCCGCTCCGCCTTATTTCTGTTTTTTCTCCCGGATGATGCGCCAGACCTCCCGATAGTGATGCCCCTTGATCTCCGCCCCTTCCGATTGCGGAATCACCCAACCGTGGTCGGCCAGAGTCTTCATCATTTGCCGGGCTTTGGCCTGCTCCCGGATGGAATTGGGGCCGAGCTGGTAGATCTCCGGCAGGCTGACCAGCTCCCCCTCGCGCCTGTGCAGCCAATCCAGCAGTATCTGGGCCTCGCGCAACTCCGGGGAAGTCATTCCGGCATGGTGAATCCGCAACGCTTCGGAAGCGTAGAACCGCATGACTCGGCAGGCAGCCACCATCGCTCCTTCTGCCACTTCTATTGCCTCCAAATCATCTACCAGCATCAGTATTCCGGCCAGACGCGCGGCCTGCTCCGCCAACTTCCCGGCGAAAGCTTTGACCGGCTCAAACAGCCCTCCCGCCCCAATTCCGGTTTCCATCTCATCGGCAAAGGCGATCCAGCGTTGCTTCGCGGCTGGGGACAGATACAGTCCGCGCGGCTTCAGACCCTCCTCCGACCTTTCCGTCAGCGGCAGCGGTGTGGCCAGCAGGGCTCTCATTCGCACCTCGAAGGCCGTCAGGGCGATCATGTTGGCCGGATCCATCTCCCGGTAGAACCGTGTGCCGGCCAGGGGAGGCGGAGCCGCCGGCAGAATGCGGCTGATCCACCCCTGTCCATTCAAATCGGGATCGGCCAGCAGGTGACAGGCGACTTCCGGCTGAACCATCCAATGCATGGTCAGACGCCGGCCGGGAAGGGCATAATTGCCATCCCCCATGCGGGTGCGTTTGAGCGTCTCGCCATCCCACAACAGGCTGAGCCAGGCGGCGGAAGCGATTTTGTGCTCTGCACGCAGGCTGTAGCCGCCAATTACCTGAGCGCCTTCCGTGGTAAAGAGTCCCATAGACGGCCGGCCGAGCTGAAACAGCTTCGCCAGCCCTTCAATGGTCAGGTCCTGCACGATCACGGTGGGCAACATGGGCGGTCGCGGTTCAGCACCCAAAGCGGCTATGGCCTCGGCCGTCGCGCTTACCGTAACGTCATTCTGGGTTTCCCCTTTGGGGGCTTTCTTCAGGATTCTATCTTTGGCGTGATCATAGGCTGCTTTCAGGCACTGATATTTGGCGTAATGGCCCCGAAAATCTACTTCTAGCTGCGCTTCGAAATCTCGCACGGCCTGAAGCGCAAAGGAGTCCGCCGTGGTTTTTCGGGCTGAGCTTTCTGCCACCGTCACCAGGTACAGGCTAAGCGGCCGGGCGCGCCCCTCCCCGATGGGGATCACAACGTCCGCTAATCCTTGCGTTGCCAGGCTGGCCACCGCCAGTACCGAGCCGGCCGCCAGAGCGGTGGGAACCTGGACCGTGTCGGCTATGGCCTGGACCGCCCCGCCCAACAGCGTCCCCAGCACTTTGACCGGGTAATCCTCCCCCGGCGGCATCTCCCTGGTCAACGGGCGCGGAGGCTCAGGTTTGTCCGCCACCGTCGTGATTTCTCCCGCTTCTTTGGGAGCTCGGGGTTGCTTCATTCCCTTCTCCAAGCCTGAATTCACCGTCTTCCGTACTTCTGTTCTGGCTAATCCCATTTGATCTCCCATGTCAATCAGTGCTTTCTCTGCTTCCCCTTGCTCGATTTCCCCGCCGGCGACCAGTTGCCCTACCCGGAAAGCACTCCGGTTCAGGCTATCATTTCGCTGCCCTTCTGCGACTCGGACGAGTGTCTCCAATTCGCCCTGAAGCGCGGCCCGGCCATAGGCGGTGGTCATCCCCACTGTGATGGCAGCCGGAACGCTTCTGGGAAGCGCCGGCTTATCGTTCAACAGATCCACCAGCCAGGAGGGCGCTTCCGCCATCGCGAGCTCCCCCGGCCCCTGTCCCGGTTTCCAAGCGTAGGCTTTCCCGCTGGCATGGTGGGACGGCGCTACCACGATGTACCCGCCCTCCCCGCGAATGTCCAGATTATGACCCAGCTTGCTCGCGCTGTTCTTGATCTCCGCCCCGGCAGGGAGCTTGAATAACAGATGCCGCCCGCCCTTGCCGGTGATTTGTTCCACGGTCGCGGGAAGCGGCCCGTTCTGCTCTTCCAGCCGTCTCAGGCTGTCTTCCCCGTCCGGCAGGTCCACGTCCAGGGCGAAGAAGCCGGACCTCTTTCCCGTAGCTACTCCGATATTGGCTTGGGGATGCGTGTACCACCACTCCCGCAGCTTCGCTGGATCAGCGGAAGCATCGTGGACGCCATGCCGGACCAACACCTCCAGCGGATGCTTGCCCGGCGAGGAGCAGGTGTCATTTCCGCATCCGCACCCCCCTTCCTTGGTGACCCCATGCACCGGGAGGATGGCCCAACCGAGTTTTGCGTATTGGAGCGCGGCCTCAAGTCGTTGAGTGTCTTTTGATTCTTGCATTCGACTTATCCTAAATAGAGCGACCCCTGGAAGGTCAGTCCGGCAAAGGGCTCTTCCAGGGGTCTTGTATCGCCTTGCGGCGGGAATTTCGGGATTCAGTTAGCCGGACTGATACCCTTCACTTTTCATTGGTAACTTTTCACCAATGGGAAAGGAATCCGGCAATTAATTTTACAATTTACTCTGTTATGAACTTGATTATGCCATCATCATCACCAATTATTTTAAAAAAATCTGTCTACTCTTCGGTAAAAAATCACCAATACTGGCTTTTAGTCGTTACCATACCGCGAGTCGATCAAGGTGAACTTGGTGTTATAGCCATGAGTCCTCCGGTAGGGAAAAAAAGGATCTTCCTTTAATCCAGTAATACTTTTTAACCTTGCTCGGAGCTTGCTAATGATGGCCTTCAATTTCCCTTTATCTGTTGAATCAAGCTTAGTCTTCCAATGAATTTCGCCGCCATTCGCTGCAAGACCATCTCGGAAAAATTTCCAAATAGAATCGGGAAGGTCGCCCTTTCGTCCATCCTTAAATCCTATCTCGGCGAATGTGAACCTCTCAGACTTACCACGGGCCTGAATTCTAATTGAGTCATTCGACACAAAGCTTATTACAACTTCTTCCCAGCGAAGGTCAGGTGGCGAAGGAAATATGCTCTTGGGTGTTTGCTCAGCGGTTATTGCGCTGGGAATCTTTGCCAGAAACCCATGTAACGAGAGTTGGAAATTATCCGGATTAAGCACGTCGATCAAAGCAGCTTGAACCATTCCTCCACTGTGTAAGGCTCCGATGAATTCCAAGTCTTGTCCTGTAGAGATAGGGGTCAAAACCACTAATGCCTCTTGCTGGATAAGATTTTTTATTCCGCTTAGTTTTGTCAGGTTAATCAGCCGCAAGTCATGGACGAATAGTATTCCGGTGACTTCATTGTAAGCAATAAAAAAGCAACCCTTCTCGATGGGTTGCACTTTCTTGGGCCAGCCGTTAGCTTCGCAGATGGCGTGCAGTAATGACTCCACGCTCAGGACGTATCGAGGCAGGTTCGCCTCAGTAAGACTTATTGGGTCCTCCTCCGGGTGATCCGGGCAGAAAGCTTCATACCCGAAATCCGTCTCCAGCACGACTAAACCACAGCCATGAGAGCAGCGGGGATGGCGAATGCATTCCATCCCCGAGGGGTCAGGCTGCCGATATTCCAGGATATGCGCTCGAGTCAGCTTCTCGAAATCCGTTGGCGAAATTGCCAGCAGTTCGTTCTTGCTGAAAGTGGGATGGGGAGTTTTCTCCAGCTCTTGCAGCAGAAACCGGATCATACCAGTTGAATCCCATTTTCCTTGAGATAGCTGCTGATGATATCAGCGTACTTTTTCTTGGTAAGGTCGGTCACATTCGGAGGGGTGATCTCAAAAGTGACTTTCTTGGGCTTTCCTTTACCAACCTTTAAAAGAAAACAGAATCGGGCATGGACCAATTCGCCGGAGTTCAGTTTAATCCCATCCAAGTCTTCATCCAAGGTGTTCAGAATGTTATCAGATTTGATTTCCACCGTCGGATTAGTTAAGCCACGCAAAGCCAGCTTAACCTCTCTAAGTATGATTAGTTTGATTTCGTTATTCCCTGAGTAACAAAAGGTGCCGTCCTGCAAGGGTCGGAGAGTGTAGGTGGCATCCCGGTTCGGATGCTCTGCTTGGCTGCCATCACTCAAAATGACTTCCGTGAAAGCTTTGATGTAATTCTCTTTGTCTTTCGGATAGCTGGCTTTGATGGATAATGTGGACGCGCCCTTTTCATAAACCAGGATGTCCTCGTAAGCAGGCCGGAAGAACACGGTTTTTACGTTTGTATCTTCCCATATCATCACAGAACGCTTGTATGTCCCATGAATTATCACGATGACGGCCTTATCGTCTTCGTCATAATGGCGGATGATGCACTCCTGCCCTTTAGCCTGTTCCGAATAAAACCTCCGAACGGCCTCCCTGAACCGAGTAATCTTATCCTCAGTAATCACGAAATCTTCAGTGGGAAGCTGATGCCGACTCATCCTGCTGGAAGCGTTGTACAGACAGTAGTAATCATAAGCATAATCGAAGGCTTCGCGATGATGAAGAAATAAATGCATCGCCAGCTCTTGGGTCTTTTCTTCGCCAGACGTAAGAATCGCAAATTGCTGAGTGGCTCGGACCAGATAATTCATCTGCTTCTCAGCCACGTCGTTGATGTGCGTGAAGTCTTCCAGAATGGGGCGCTTCAGGTCTTCGTCCAATCCGTCCAGGAATTCATTGACCGCATCAGTGCTGTAATCAGCAGGCAAGGCGCCCGGTTCAGTCCGGTATTTTTCAAAGTATTCACGGAGCAACGAACCAGGGACTGAATCCAGAAATTTTTGTAAATTCAGATTGCGATGGCGTGGCATGAAGCCTCCTTTGGAATAACCTTGAACTTATTCTCGTGAGAGATCATTTCCCCATAAATCAGTTACTTCTCCCCCACCTTCATATAATCTTCCTCACCCGTGATCCAGAACCGTTCGTGCGGCGCGTTCCAGGCTCTTCTGGGCCGCGTCCCTGGTGCGGGCGGCGATGACGGGCGCGGCGGCGTCATCCTGCAGCAGGCGAACGACTTCCCGCCACAGCCGGGTCTTGGGGAGTACCCCCAGGCGGGTGTGGCCCATAACGCACTCCAGTGAATGGGAATGGGACCGAACGTTCTATGAAGGACGGCAATTCTGCCGTTTTATTCCGTTACCCGAAGATTTTACTGCAATATTTCCCCAGTCAAATCTTTACCAGACCAGTATTCTGGTATGTATAGAAATCCCAGTAAGTCCTGTTTTCATCCACCCCTCCGCAGATAATCAGCACTTGCCGGGACGTGGCAATATCTCCCGCCCAATCCGCATACCGCAGGATCTTCTCGAACTTGCGGATGATCACCTCCTGCTCTTCTTCTGAATTCGGGTACGTGATAAGGACTCGCAGAGGCGCGTTGACTTGGGTCAGCTTATTCATCTCCTCGACCGACATTCCCCACTTCAGCTCATGTTCGACCACCACGTTCAGAACTTTGGCGTAGGTCTGCTGTTCGTAGAAATGCTCTGTATCCTTCTCCGCAAACATCACCATGTCGTACTTGTAGTATTCCGCCATGGGAGTCAATTCCAGGCGCTTCGCCACCAGTTCCAGGACCCCTTCCGGCCCCACGAACAGCCGAGTCAAGTCGTGGCTGCCCAGGCGCGTGCCGATGATCCGTTGCTCCAAGACCTTCACGGCCGCTTCGAACTGGGCCTTGAACGCTTCGGGCTCGATGATTCTTGCGCGGTTATTCATGCTTCACTCCTTGGAAGTTGCAAACGCCCCCGGCCAGCCGCCGTGAGCTCAGTGACTCAAATAACTTATTGGGTCCCATTCCTCTGCCGGACCCAATTCACTAAAGCCGGTCCCTCGAGTTTAATCGAACGATTTCCATCCCGAACATAGACTTCTCTGTCAAGGTAGATAACTTGCGAGCTGCGGCTTACGTCTATCTGGCAAACATCCCCCTCGGGAAGGTGCTCGAAGTGAATCTCAACCCCTTCAAGGGGTTGGGGAGTAAGCCGGTCTCTTAAGAGGTCTCTAAGCGTCAGCTCAAAGCCATCGAGATTCTGATGCCTGCAGAACTGAAGATCACGAGCAACGCCTTTGATCTCTCCTGCATCGGAAATACCAATTAGCAGTGTACCGCCTGAAGTATTGAGCATAGCCGCAATAGTCTTAAGAGCTGCCTTGGCAAGTTCGGAATTATTCTGCCCTGTACTGATATCGAATTTTAGCGTTTCTTTAAACTCTAACTGCGAACTCTCGCCTTTAGCGATAAGCCGCAAAACAGGATGCGAATTCCAATACCCTGGCGGCATGGACATAATGCGTTCGCAGCGTGCCAGGTGGTCAGCATATTTTTCCTGTACCTCAGTCATAAACCCTTGCGCAGTCGCAAGCCTGGGATAACGACGGCAATACCAAAGCTCTATTTCGCGTATTTCATCCGCAGAAGTAGCATATTTTCGAAAGATTAAAGAATTAATTATTTGTTGCTCATGATCGTGGTATGCATATCTTGGATCTTCCTTTTGTCTCTCCATTATTGCGGTAGTAAGTGCTGCTATTTCGTTCTCCATATCAGAAATATCTCTCGGTATTATGACTTGACGAATTACTTCTTCCCCTGTCTCGATAGTATGTGAAATAAAAGTCTTTAATATATACTTAGTAAATACAGCTGTAAGAAAGCCGAGCAAAATTTCAATTCTCACGCTTTGACAGATAATGAATGAACCCTTGTTTCCGAACATTGAATTACTACCAATTCGGAAGGTAGGACTATAAAATCCAGTTGGTGAGAAGGAGATCGCAGGTTTAAACCACGCATCTGGATTTCTTAATGCTGCAGCAATTTTTCTGTCATCACCAGGTTTAATAGTTTGCGCTAAGCCTTCCAAACGTTTTCGTTGTGCTATCGTCAAGGTACGCATCCTTTCTACCGACTCTCGCGACCAGCTAATGTAATATTCCGTTGGAACCCAATAATTTGGTAGCCAACCATCATCTGTTTCCGCCGCTCCACCCTTATCAAATGGAATAAAGGTACGCCCGCCATACCTATTCGGATCTACTCCGTTTAATTTTTCATCTTCAGTAAATGAAGCAATTTCTGCTTGTGATAATATTTTAGTTGTATCAACAGCATCGTAACCTTCTCCAGCTGAGACGCGTCGAATGTAATATTTATTCTGGCCTGTTGAAATGCCTTGGGGTACATCAGATATGCTGCCAAGCTTTAAATACGATGGACTATTTAAAAGGAAATACAAAGCCGGCAGTCCAATAAAAAATGAAAAATTCTCATACTGTGGTATTATATTTTGTCGGTAGCTGTAACGCGCAAATGTTAATGTTTGCAAATCAGGTCCGTGAGCAGCGACTGCATTTAGATTGGCTTCTAGTAGCTCCCAATTATCTTGCGGTAAATTGTGTAGATCACCCGCAATTACCTTGTGCCCTGTTGGCGCCGGGGAGCGCAGAAGAGAAAGAATACAAGTATTCACTGTTGCATCGAATATCCAAGGAGGCAAGTCTAAAAAATGCAGAATTGTTGCATTTCCCGAAATTTTTATCCGCAATGGCCGGAAAGTCAATATTGTGCGCCAAGTATCCGATGTTATAAAAGTAAAAAATCCTCCTTCCTTTAGTAACTGGAGTGCCCGTGCCATAAAAATGCCATAGCTATCAGTGTTCTGTTTTATCTCACCTCGCAGGTTTGGAAAGTACATGTCTCTAAGTGAATCTGGTACTGGTAATCCATAAGGCGGATTAGCTATAACCACATCAAACCCACCGATCGTGGTTGAACCAGGCGGAAAAAAGACCTCAGCAAACTCTACTGCCCAATCAAAACCATTGATACGAGCTCCACGGTGTAACTCGTTTTTTAGATAGGTTCTCAGCTCGCCAATATCGCGCCTTAGTGCATCCTTCCGCGCACAATCTCTCTCCGCCGCGTACTCTGTTTTTAATCGGGCATATTCCTCGACTCTGGGTTGGAAAGTTAGATCAAGTTGAACAAGTAGCTCTGTAGGGTTGGGAGCAGTCAGGCTATCCTCAGTTTCAATTTTAAAATCCAAATTTGGCAGTGCAGGAGGATCATCGTTGGGGTAATCTACAGCCAAACTCAACCATAAGCGCAGGCGAGCAATATTGGTCGCGAAGAGATCAATATCCACACCATAGAGGTTATTGTTGATGATTTCCAACTTACGGCGATAATCATCACGCGGCCCAATGGGCTCAGTGCGGTTTTCCAAAGCGCCGATAATGGCATGGAGTTCGTGCATCATGCCGATCAGGTATGCTCCGCTGCCACAGGCAGGGTCGCAGACTTTGATCCGGCGGATTTTATCAAGAAGCTCGCGCGCTTGGGGAAGCGTAATCCTGGACGTATCGCTTTTCTCCACCAACTCACTGAAACCGCCCAGATAGCCTTTAAGCGCCTCCCGGCACATGAAGGAAACCACGGTCCGGGGGGTGTAGTAAGATCCCTGCTCTTTACGCTTTGTAACGAGTTTCTCAAAAACCTTACCCAGCATCTCGGGGTCAACGGCCACCTCGATGTCCCAGGGTGTAGATTCTTCAACCGTGAAGTTATACCGGTAAAACAAGCCATCTGGGCCGATGATCGGCCTAAAGAGTTGATCCGGCAGATCGGTAACGGCTCTGTCCAAGGGATTCTCTTCAAACAACCCGCCATTCAGGAACTGGACCCTGCCAATTGCTTCGCTCGCCTGCCGTCCTTCAATCGCCAGCCCCTCGAAGAAGAGCGGATGAATTCGACTCCGGAACAGCGATTCGTCATTGATTCCGCCGGCAGAAAACAGCGCCCGGAGATAATCTTTGTTGCCTTGAAATTCAAGCCAGCCCTTCCGCTCGATGAATCGCAGAAACAGGAGCCGGTTAAATAATGTCTGGGTGTACATGCGCAAATCTTCAACATTCGCCCAGGTTGCCTGCCCTCTTATCACTCGCTCCGCATCCTTAAATACTTGATCGTATTCATCGTAAAATTTCTTGGTGACTTTCTCAATTTTGAAAGCTTCCGCCCAGGCATTGACCCATTCCTCTGGGGTAATGTCGTAGCGCCAGGTTAAATTGGGAAGGTTATGAGCACACAAAGTCCGGATATGGGTATCCCCTGCCATCCAGCCAAAAGAGGCCAGTGGCGGGCGTTGTGTCGCATTCTGAGGGGTTTTAAAGTAGGCGAAATGGAAGTGGCGATATTGGTAGGTACATATGAAAAGCAGGTTCTCGCGGTCGAAGGATGGCAAGCTTGAATTTCGCCTTTTGGAAGGCACCAGACCACGCAAGACCGCTCGCAAAACACCTGTCATGCCGCGGCCAGTGACAAATACCTCCGGGTTAGTGAAATTCAGGATAAATATCCCCCAAGGGTTATTGCCCATCGGCTGAATTTGGTGGACTGTGCCTTCCGTAATGCGTTCAGCCAACCCCTGAGCCCTCAGTTCATCTTCGGACCAACCAAAGGTAATCTCCTCCAAGCTGCGTGTCCGATCATCAATTTGCCAGCAAAGCGAACGAATCAGTAATTCCTGGATGAACGACTCTTCATCCCGGACTCGCTGGATTGTCTCGAAGATTTGGTTGGGGGTCGGCATCAGTTCAACTCCATCCAGGTTTTTAGAAGTGGCCGGATATCCTGGGGCATTTGCACCTGCTTTTGGAAGTTATTCCGGATATGCTTCTCTACCTTCAGCCGGATCTCCCGCAGGGTCGGCGATTCCAGGCGGATTTCGCGGGGGGTGTCCGGCGCGGAGCGGATCCAGGCGGCAATCTCGGTGGGGTCGCTGAAGATGTACCCGTCTTCCAGGCGGTAGAGATACCACTGCGTCTCCCCGGCCGCTTCCGTCCAGGGGTGCCCGCCCTCTTCCAGGGGCGCGAAATGGTCGGGCAAGGGCATGCGGTAGCAGAAGAACACCCCCTGAGTCCCCGGCCGGGGGTGCCGCTTCCCCGAGAAGACCCGTCCCGGCAGCGCTTCCAGCCGCCCTTCCAGATCGGGATGATCCTTCAGCAATTGCCGGAATTCCAGGTGCAGGTCCTGCACCGGAGTGGTGGTCCCTTCCATCTGCTCATTGAACAGCTTCAGCGCCTCGTAATCGTCTTCCGGCCGCAGCAGCTTTTCTCCCTCGATACCCAGGGTTTTGGAAATGCGCAGCACCTTGTGAGCCACCCGGGCATACAGGCTCAAGAGCCCTTCCAGGTCTTCCGGTGGCAGGAAATTCCAGTACTCCACCTTGCCCCTTAGCGGGCGGTATTCGGGGTGATCCGCCAGCATTTGCTCTTCCACCTCCGGATTCATGCGCCGGTCCACGCGGCCAATGCGCTGCATCAGGCGCACCGGATTCCAGTGCAGGTCGTAGTTGATCAGCCGGGTGGCGTCCTGCAGGTTCAAACCTTCCGACAGCACGTCAGTGGAGATCAGCACCCGGATCTCGGACTTCCCCTCAGCCGCCAGCAACTCGCTCGACGAGCCGTTGTAGTAGGGCGAGAAGCGGCGGATCACCTCCCCCAGGCTCTTCTTGCTGCCGGAGTCAACCTGTTCCACCCCCTCGATTCCCTTCTCGGTCAGTTGCTTCTTCAGGTACCGGGCGGTGTCGGCGAATTCGGTGAAGATCAGCACCTTATGGGCTTTCAGCACCGGATCAGTCTTCAGCAACCGGACCAGAGCGGCCAGCTTATCGTCATGCTTGGGCTCGAATTTGCGCAGCTCTTCCAGGAATTCGGCGATCTGGTACAGGTCGTCAATGGTGTCTCCGATGATTTCCCCGACCTTGTACTCATCGCGCTCCAGCTTGGGGATGGCCTCCAGCATCTCTTCCGAGATCAGGTCTTCTTCGGCCTCATCCTCGGATTCCCCCCACAGTTCGCGCTGGCATTGTCCCACATACCCGATCAAATCGGCGAACTTGGTCTTCCAGCGGTGCAGCCGGCGTTGCTCCTCGTCGGTTTCCACGTGCCGTTCCACCCACGCCAGCAGCTTGACCAGCAGCCGGTCGCAGGAGTATTCGAAAGCGCGGGCGGAGGATTCGAACCGCTTCAGGAATTGAGTGCGGATCAGACTGACCACCTGCTTCTGCCGGCCTTCCGCCAAGGGATCTATGGTATTGTCCGGTCCCTTGTAATAACCCAAGGGGTAGTATATTCCCAGGACAAACAGCGGGTCATCCTTGGCGAAGGCTTTTTCCACCATCCCCAAGAGGCGGTCATAGGTTTTCTTGACCGAATAATCCACCACCTTGGGCGCTTCACGAGTGGGGAAGCAGGTGGGGCTATCTCCCTGTTGCAACTGGCTCTTGCGCACGTAATCGCGGCTGCGCTGCACCACCAGGGCTTCGAAGAGCCGGTCTTTGGCCAGCACCTTCTCCGCTTCCAGGAGATCCGTCTGGCGCGGGCCTTCGCCGTTCCCTTCCATTTGCTTGCGCAGCTCTTTCTCCAAGCTGATGAAGTGTCCCCGCAACGAATGAACTCCCATACGGTTCTTAAAATAACCATCATCCCGGCGTGAAAACAGCTCGATCATGTGCCGAAAGTCGTGCAGCGAATTGTTGACCGGCGTGGCCGTCAGCATGAATACCTGTTTGGGGCCGTTGGGACCGTCAATTAAGTCGAAGAGCTTCCGGTAGCGGGAAGGCTTGCGTTCCCCTCGCCCTTCGATGCCAGGGTTACGAAAATGGTGGGCTTCGTCAATGACGACGGCATCCACCCGTTCTGTGATTTCCTGGAAAAAGCCCGGATAATCTCCCTCCCGCCCCAGATCGGTATGATTGAAAACGGTCAAGCTCGTATAAAGACCCCTTAAATGCCAAAGATATTTCCGTAGATCTCTTTCCCAGACATCATCTCTTGCGGATTTCGGAACGAATAGCACAACCCGCTTCCGCTCCCAAATCAACCGTTCGATCAGCATCAAGCCCACGTAGGTCTTGCCCAACCCCACTCCGTCGCACAGCAGGGCGCCGCCGTATTGTTTGGCGATCTGCATCATCGCCTGGTAACCTTCCTTTTGGTACTGGTCCAGGCGGGGGTACATCCGTGATTGGGTTTTCTCCCATTCATCCGGAGTCATCTCATGCCCCCGGAAGTACTCCTGCAGGGATTTAGCGTAGATTTCGAAGGGGGAATAGTCGCGGGTGTGGCGTTCGATGATGCGCAGGATATCAGGGGTGACGTCTTCGGCCAGGTTCCAGTGCTCCTCGTACCAGTCCTGGAGAATTTTGACCTCCGGGCCGGTGATCTGCACGTTCAATTCGACGTTCTGGGTCAGGCCGGGCAGAGTGAAGTTGGACGATCCCACCAGGGCGGTGGATCCCATCACCGCGTGGCGGGCGTGGGTGATGTAGGCTTTGGCGTGAAACTTGTTCTTTTTGTACACCCGGCAGGTGATCTTCCCGGTGCGCAACGCTTCCACAATGGCAGGGACGCCGGCCAGGAAGTCGTTGCCCTCCTTCTCCAGCTCCAGGCTGCCATCCAGCCGCTGATGGATCTCCTTCAGACCTTCCACCAGGGCGTCACGAGTTCGCCGCGAGGCCTCGTCCCCCATCAGGATGCGGATGCGGTCCACCTGCTGCCACTGCCCCTCCAGCCCCAGCAGCGCCCCGATCTCGAAGTACCCCGCCGCCACGTCCAACCCCTGGGCCAGGGAGCACCAGTCGTGCAGGTACTGCAAGACCTTCCACTCCCGGTCGCTGTTATCCACGATGAACAGGTCGCTGCCGCTCTTGGCGCTCATGGGGTCGGCCTCTGCCGGTTGGGTGAGACGGGGGATGGCGTACGGCAATAGTATACTGCCGGGAGGGGTACCCGCGCAAGCCTTTTTTCATCAATTCGAAACAGCGATACGGGGAACCGCCTGCGGATCCATTCCCCGTGCGGAAGAAGGGTGTAAGGAGCCGGTTTCAGCCGCATGTTCTCGCGCGCGCGTGCATGAAACGCCTCCGGGGAGGGCCTCAGATGGGTTAAAAGCCCGTTTTCCGGGGTTTGGAAAAATGCTATCCGCTTGATATTCCAGTACTATACTGCTAATTCAAGAGTTTCTGCAAGGCTAAAATCCACGGTATTCCATCAGTAATTTTACGGTGTTTTCATTGTTTGCAGATTAGATGGATCACTTCATCACCGTCAGCTTCCGGGTGAGGGTCTCGGTGGGGGTCGCCAGCCGCACGAAGTAGATCCCGGAGGCGTACCCGTCGGAGGCCCACGGCAGGGAGTAGTTCCCCGCGTTCATCCGTCCGGAAGCGATGCTGGCAACCCGTGCCCCCAAGAGGTTGTACACCGCCAAGTCCACCTCCTGGGCATAGGGTAGTTGAAAGGAGATGGAGGTGAAGGGATTGCCCGGCTGGGGCGACAGGGACAGATCTATCACCCGCTGCAAATGTGGGCGGGTGTAGGGGGAGACGGATGTGGTGTCGGTGCCGTGGAAGAACAGGATGCCGCCGTACATGTCGCCCACAAAGAGATCGGTGCGCCCATCGGCATCAATGTCGCAGAATCCGGGGCACGGCATGGGCACCTCAAACGGCAGAAAGGCGTTGGTGACCCACTGCATCACCGGATTCTGGGGGGTGCCCACGTTGCGGTAGTAACGCAGATTTTCCCCCCCTTCCGTCCAGTTGTGGTTCAGGAAAAGGTCTAAATCCCCATCCTCGTCCCAGTCGAAGAAGCGCAGGTGGCGCCAAATGGGGGCTTGCAGGTCGATGTTCTGCCAGTTGATCACCGCCGTGCCAAAGCTGAAACTGGTGGGGGTGCCGAGGTTCTGGTAGAACCAGATGTTGTTGGCCCCGGTGATGTTGTCCCCATCCGTCAGGAACAGGTCGGCATCGCCGTCGGCGTCAATGTCGGCCAGCGTGGGGCTCAGCATCACGTGGTAATCGCCCGGCACCAGGTCGGCCGAATAGAGGGTATAGAAGGGCGCCTGGGGGGTGCCCTGGTTCAGGAACAGATACAAGCCCGGAGGGCCGGGGATGGCCCCCATGCCGCAGAACAGGTCGTAGTCCCCATCCGCGTCAATGTCGCAGAACCAGGGGGCGATGCTCTCCAGGCTGATCCCCTGGTAGTACTCCTCTTCCAGGGTGAAGGCGGGGCTTTGCGCCGTGCCGGTGTTGCGGAAGAAGCGGATCTCGTCGGAGGCCCCCACGAACAGGTCCCGGTCCCCATCGGCGTCAATGTCCACCAACTGCATGCTGTCGTCGTCCCCGTAATCCAGCGTCAGGTAATTGGCGGTGACGTAGTCGAAGCGGGGATTCTGGGCCGTGCCGGTATTCTGGTAGAAGAAGACGTCCCCCATGTGCTGCTGCGTGGAGGTGGGCTCCCGCCCCACG
>QZKV01000122.1 GCA_003599575.1 Desulfobacteraceae bacterium
AGATTGTGCGCGGTGGTCTTGCCGAAGCCGAGGCCGGGATCGACGGCTAGACGCTCCCTGGAAATACCCCGCTCGACGGCGAAAGCGATGCGTTCGCGGAGAAATTCGATAATGTCGTTAACTACATCGTCGTACGCCGGCGATGCCGGGTCCGCCTGCATGGTCTTGGGCCGACCGCGCATGTGCATGAGAATCACCGGCGTTCCCGTCTCGGCCGCCAACCGCGACATCCCTGCGTCATCCCGTAGGGCCGACACGTCGTTGATGATGTCGGCCCCGAGTGCGATCGCCTCGGCGGCCACCACGGCGCTGCGCGTGTCGATCGAGATGGGCAGCCGCGGGTGCGAACGCCTTATTCCGGCGATGATCGGGCGAATACGTGCGATCTGCTCGACGGATGGGACCGGATCGGACCCGGGACGGGTCGATTCCGGGCCGACGTCGATGAGGTCCGCGCCCTGGGCCGCCATCTCCTCCGCACGTCGCACGGCCGCGTCGGTATCGCAAAACAATCCCCCGTCGGAAAACGAGTCCGGCGTGACGTTCAGCACGCCCATCACGAACGGGCCGGACGAAAAGTCGATCCGACCGCTTCGTAGTTCCCACGTTGGGTTATTGGTGGCGCGACGCGGAATCGGGGGGAAAGGGTCTTGACTCGCCGAGTTAGGAACGTTGTATGGAGTGACCATCAACTCGGCTGAGGAAGCGGACCACCGCCGCCCAACTCGACCTGCGGGTCGGCGGAGACCGGTCGGGCCTTGCCGACGTTGGACGGCAGGGCGTCATCCAGCAAGTCGGTGACCGACGGTTTTTCGAGCGACTCGCCGCGGATGATGGCGTTGACCTCGTCACCGGACAGGGTCTCGTATTTGAGCAACGCCTTCGCCAACGCCTCGCCCTGGTCCTTGTACTTGAGCAGCAACGCCTTGGCCTCCTGGTAGGCTTGGTCCACGATCTTCTTGATCTGGGCGTCGATCTTGGCCGCGGTTTCGTCGGAGTAGTTGCGCACACTCCAGTCGAACAGCCCGCCACGCTCATCCCCGTAATAAATAAAACCGACGTCGTCGCTCATGCCCCATTCGGTGACCATGTTGCGGGCGATGGCCGTAGCCTGCTGGATGTCGGATGCCGCTCCGCTGCTGATCTCGCCGCAATAAATCTCCTCCGCCAGACGCCCGCCCAGAGTCACCTTCAGGGTGGCCATCAGATACGACTGCGTGTAGACCATGCGGTCGCGCTCCGGCAGGGCGAAGGTCGCCCCGCCCATCGGACCGCGCGGGATGATGCTCACCTTGTGCAGCGGGTCGGCGTTCTCCTCCAGCGCCTGGATGAGGGCGTGGCCGGCTTCATGGTAGGCGACGACTTTCTGGTCCCGCTCGTCGACCACGCGGCTCTTGTGGGCCCGCCCCCAACGCACCTTGTCGCGGGCCTCGTCCAGGTCGGCCTGATCGACGTACTCCTTGTTGGCCATCGTAGCGATCAAGGCGGCTTCGTTGATGATGGCGGCCAGGTCCGCTCCACTGAACATGGGCGTCCCGCGGGCCAACCGCCGCAGATCGACCGTCGGACCGAGCTTGATCTTGCGGGCGTGAACCTTGAGGATCTCGTACCGGCCCTGAATATCGGGAAGCGGCGTCTTTGGACATGCCATGCAGCTTGAGAATATTTACCCTTTCCGCTAAGCCTGCATCATTGGTGGCTAAAGCGCCGCCTTCACCACAGGTCAGATTTTTTGTCGCATAAAAGCTGTAACAAGCCGCATCACTTAGTTGCCCCGGCCGCACATCATCCCGCTCGCCCTCGATACAATGGGCGCAATCTTCGATAATACTAAGCTTGTATCTGTCACCCATCTCCCGCAAGCTCCGCATATTCACCATGGCGCCATACAGGTGAACCGGCAACACAGCTTTAGTCCGAGGCGTGATGGCATGCTCTACCCGGCCCACGTCCAAAAGCCCGGTGTTATTTTCCACATCCACGAACACTGGCGTGGCCCCGGTATGCATTATGGCCGTGGCTGTGGCGATAAAGGTCATGGGAGTGGTGATCACCTCATCTCCGGGACCGATATCGAGGGCCAACAGAGCCAAATGCAGGGCGGCGGTACAGGAGTTTAGGGCCACGGTATGCCGGAGTCCGGTATATCCGGAAAAGCGCCGCTCGAACTCGGCGGTTACCGGCCCGGTGGTCAGGAAAATGGAACGCAATACTCGACAGACATTGTCGATGTCAACCTGCTCAAGACTATGGCGATGGAATTCGATTTTCAATGCAGTTCCCGCATACCGTCCTTAGTGATAATCGGAATTTCCCGCATCCACAACTGTTTCATCCACCACTCTTCATTGTTGAAATACCAGTCGATGACCTGCCTGAGTCCCTCTTTCCACTCCACTTGTGGCTTCCAGCCCAACACTTTTTCGATTTTAGATGAATCCGCAGTATGACGCATCACCTGGCCGGGACGATCCCCAACCTTCATATGGCATTCATTCCCCGGGCACATTAAGTCGATGATATCCTCGGCGATTGACAGAATGGTCCGATGTTGGCCGCTTCCTACATTGAATACCTCGCCGATAACCTTGTCCGGCTGGGCATGCATGATCATGTCAATTGCTCGGCAGGTATCATGAGTGTGGATAAAATCGCGAGCCGCTTGGCCATTGCCATGGACCCGCAATTTCTCTTTGAGGATGATGCTGGTGATAAACCGGGGAACCACTTTTTCCAAATGTTGACGGATGCCGTAATTATTGAATGGTCGGACAATAACAGCCGGAATCCCATAGGTCTGCCAATAGGAATAAACCAGGCGGTCGGCTCCAACCTTGGCCGCAGCATAGGGGCTCAGGGGGTTCAAGGGATGGCTCTCGTCGATCTTAGCGGTCAAAGCGGTACCGTATACCTCGGAGGTGGAAATATGGATGAAGCGGTTGACTTTCTCTTTATATTTGCACACCGCGTTAGCTACGATCTGGGTGCCCAAAACATCGGTCCGGAAGAACTTGGTATTGTCATAAATCGAACGGGTTACATGGCTTTCGGCGGCAAAATGGACAACCACATCGGACTGGGAAACCAGGGTGTCCATCAACTCGCCATTTTGCACGTCGCCATACCAGAAGGAGAGACGCTCATGCTCCTTTTCACCAAGCTTGACAGGCAAATTTTCAACCGAACCGGCATAGGTTAGAGCATCGACAACAACAATGCGGTAAGCGGGATAATGCTCAAAAAGATAATGAACGAATGCCGAGCCGATAAAACCGGCCCCGCCGGTAACGAGAATAGTTTTCATGCATGTTCCCTTTCAGAATTGGTTCCGGTAAGTATGGCCAAGCTATCCGGGCCGCAGTTGAGCACAAGGTCGATAATTGAAAGAAATGGGGTAAAGCCGTCGTAAAGCTGGGGGTAAACGGGGTGCTCATATTCCTGAAAGCTAACCTCAATACCCTCCGCTTGAAAAAGCGCCGGTTCAATATAATCCATCCCAGCTTTGCCTTCATAAAAAACTGTGCCGTTAAGATGGTGGATTATAGCGATCAGCCGTTCCACATTTCGGCCGGCGATCCCTAATTCCGAAGAGAATAGCACCGGGGTGGCTATTCCCAATTGCTCCCGCAGCCAAGTCACCAACGCAACATCGAGATCAAGCAGAAATGCCCACTTTTTTTCCAATACAGCGAACAAACCCGACGCATACTCGGCAAAATAGAAGGCTTTCCCGTAATTCTGTGTTATGGCTTTGATATGTTTCACTGCCCAAGGCTGGGCGTTATTGATTCGCACATCTTTGATCAGGGGAAAGCTATGCCCTTTGGTGAGCACCGGCACGGTCAGCCATTGCGGCCCTTGGGCGGTTTTTATTCGGTTCCGGTTGCGCCAGGAGCCTTTTTCAAACTGCACATCGTCATAATAGACGAAGACATCCGCCCGCTGCATCTGCTCGAAAAAACCTAGCCAAGGCAAATACCCAGGCTGAAGAATGCCAATGACTTTTTCTTTCCTCGCACTCATGGATTCGAGCTGAAAGATTACCCATTCACTGTCGCTGGCGCCGCCCCGGCCCGCTTGTCTTCTGCGTCCTTCAGCACCTTCCAGTAATTGTAATTCCAGGAACGATACTGCCAGTCCGGACAGGTGGAACAGATGGAAATCTCATGACCGCGACGAGCGAGGTGCAACTCCCTAAAATGACCGAACTCCGGACCATGCCAAATTTCTTTTATGGAGCGCTCCATGATATTGCCGAATTTGTTGGCAAAGGCGATATCCTCGCCGCACAGGGTCACGTCCCCGCGGGAATCCACATTCAAGCGCTCGAAGAGCCAAGGGCAGGGCAGCCGTTCTTCAGGCGGCAGATAGGGTGTTGCATCGGCCGAGTGGTCCTGGTTATAGCCCCAGGTCAAGAATTTACGTACCTGGACCTTGTCCACAATTTTTTCCCAATATTCCTGGGCCGCTGCTACATCCACACCTTGCTGGTTGATGATGCTGGTGACGATACGGGTGGGAGCTGCCAATTCATTGCGAATGTCCAAGGCCAGTCGAATATTTCGATTGAGCGTTTCCCAGTCCAGCCGGGGCCGGACGACAGCATACGTTTCCTGGTCACCGGCATCGACACTGAACTCGATGGCATCGATCCCGGCGCTGATCATGGTCCGCAGGGAAGTCTCGTCAAAGCGGGAGCCGTTGGTAATCAGCCCCACCCGGCAGCCCTTGTCCAAAGCATAAAGGACGTGCTCGACCGCCTTGGGGTGCAGCATCGGCTCCCCTCCCCCCGAAAGCCGCAGGAGACTGCCATATGGCCCACATTCGTCGGCAAGGCGGTGGAAAACCTCGTCCGTCATGAGAACGGCGTCCTTGTAATTCTGCCGAATGTCCGAATTATTGTACGGGCAGTTGGGGCATCCGGCGTTGCAGACATAGACAAACGACAGCACCACCATCATGGGGAAGTTTTCGGCCTCGGGCCGCAATCCGTACTCGTCTTTGGTATGTTGAATAGCTGCCTTATTCATTGGCATCTCCCCTTTTCGCCCATAGCCGGGTCGTAATACTCAGCGTAGCCGGACTGCCAGTCCGCACATGTGCGACACATCTCAGGCAGCTCGTCAAAACGATTCTCCAAATGCATGCGCCGGTATTCTTTCAGCAGACCTTGCTGCCAAAGCTCCTTGATGGAGCGCTCATGCCGATTACCGCAAGGAACCCGGCAATGCACGTCCACGGAGCACAATGCAACCCGGCCATCGGCGCAAATATTGATGGTCCGCATCAACCAATAACATGGCTTGCGCTCCAAAACTTCATTGCGCCGCAGGTTGGTTGCCTCTACCAACCCGGCCCAGCTCACCTTGGGACGGATTTTAACCGCTACTCCCTCTTTATTCCAGAACGCTTTGAAAGCCTCAACCTGATCCGCGTTGATGGCGCTGACTACAAACTGCACATAAAGGTTCTGACTCTGGCGACCGGTTTCTCTCAGCAAATCCCGATAAGTAAGAACATTGGCCACAGCGGTCTCGAATTTGCCGCCCACCCGAATCTTCGCGTAGGTTTCGGCATCGGCTGCGTCAATACCGACGTAAATGGCATCCAATCCGGCCTCGATCAAAGGCAGTGCCCGCTCCCTGGTCATTAATTGACCGTTCGTGTTGAGCACCACGTCGGTCAGCCCTTTCTCCTTGGCATAACGGACTCTCTCTGCCATGTCCCGGCAGAGAAAGGGATCACCGAAAAAAATCTCCCAGACCCGGACACCCGGATTTTCAACAGCGATTTCGTCGATAATTTTTTTATAAAGTCCCATTTCCATCACCTGCACTTTGCGATACTGTTTCATGTTCTTGTGGTCGCACATGGAACAGCGCAGATTGCAGGCATTGGTGTTATCGATAAGCACCACATGAGGAAATTCCTTTGCCTCGGTGATGCGGGTCACTTTGGTCAAATCACTTTGTAGCGTCATATTCGTTCCTTAAGATGCTCATGGTCAGGACATTGACGTATTGCCCTTGCAGGAAATAATGCTCCCGCAAAGCTCCTTCGTTTTGCAGCCCAATAGTTTGATATAGTTTAATCGCCGGGATGTGGTCTTCCCTGACATGAAGAAAAATCCTGTTCAAGTTCAACGAATCGAAGCCGAAAGATAGCATCAATTTAACAATCTCTTGACCATAGCCTTTCCCTTGGCAACTTTTCTCACCAATGAGCAGCCACAGCTCTCCACGACGGTGGAGATAATCGATATGATAAAAACCGCAATTTCCTATATGCGCGTCGGTCTCCAACAGATGAACCGCGAAAACAATTCTGCTCGAATCGCGGCACAAATTAGCGTACCATTGCTCCTGGTCGTATTCAGTCACCGGCAGTACCCGCAAAATACCGGCATTCAATTCCAAATCATTGGCCCACTGCCTGGTTTTAGCCAGATGTTCCGCGGCCAAGGGGATAAGGCGCAAATTTTTGCCAGCAAGCATAGGTTGTTCCTTTGGGATCTTGGGGAATACCGGTTTTATTCGGGGTGCTGATTATACCACAGGGCAAAACAGACCAGGTTCCAAATTTTGGCATTCAGCTTGGTATCTCCGGCTTGAAAACCTGCAATCAGCTTGCTGAGCGAGGCTTCCTGAATCCACTTGCTGGGTAATGATCGCAGCTCCTCCAAAACCCAGGGGCGCAGCGTCCCATGCATCCAGGAATAAATAGGCTGAACAAAGCCTTCCTTTGGCCGGTGCAGGAGATCATCGGGCAAAAGCCCGGTCAAAGCTTTTTTGTGAATATATTTGGTAATGCCGTTCTTGATCTTCATCTTTCCCGACAAGCTGTTGGCAAGCGCCACAATCCGGTGATCGAGATAAGGACAGCGGACCTCGATGGAATGGGCCATCGATAAGCGATCCACAAAGGGCAATATCTGGTTGGGCAGCAAATCCCGCTGATCGACCTCGAGGGTGCGATTCAGGGCGTCCGCGGCGGTGAGCCCCTTGGTCACACTCGACCAAAAGCTCTCCGCTGCCAAGCTTCCCGATGGTTCCAGGAACTCCGGCGTCAGTAGCTCATGCAATTCATTCGGGGAAAACACCCCTAGTCGCTCCCGCCAGCAGCCTTGATCAGGATGAGCAACGGAGCGCAGAAATGAGAAGCCGCTACCGCTGTCAAACGGTCTGAGATGGACAAGATCTTCGGCTGTCAGCTCTTGCCACTCATTCTTTCCTTGTCGCTGCAGGGCAAGCCAGTTCTCAATCGGAAATGCTAGCCGGTGGGCGAGATAGCTGCCAAAGAGCTCATCCGCCCCATCCCCGGACAGGGCCACCTTTACATGCTCCTTGATAAGGATGGAAAGAAACCAGGTGGAAATAGTGCCGGAAAACGGCTCATCAAAAGCGGCGATGATCCGCGGCATGTCCGCCGCAAACTGCTGGGCCGTGATAATCATCTCGTGATGATCGGTTCCCAAATGCCCGGCCATAAGCCGGGCGTAGTGAAGATCCTGGGCCTTGCCGGCAAACTGGCCGGTGGCCTCATCGGCATAGCCGAGGCAGAAGGTTTTAACCGGCGCAGATTGCCGCCGGCACATCAAAGCGGTCACCGCAGTGGAATCGACACCGCCCGAAAGATAGGAGCCGTAAGGTACATCGCAATTCATACGTAGCGCGACGGCATCTTCAAGCAGATAAATTAGTTGCTGGGCCGCCTCGTCTTCACTAACGTTCAGCGGACCTGGTGAGAAAGATAAGGACCAGTAGGGGGCAATCTTTAGATCCCGGTTCTTCTCCCAAATCAAAAAATGGCCGGGGGGAAGCTGCCGGACCTGGGAGTAAGCGGTAGCCGGAGCGCTGATATGCTTCAGCATGAAGTAGCGGACCAGGGCCTGACGGTCCAGCTCCCTAGAGATATCGGGGTGCAGAAGCAGCGCCTTGATCTCGGACGCAAATACGATATGGCCGTTATTGACGGTAGCATAATACAAAGGCTTTTTGCCCATCCGGTCGCGATAAAGCAGCAGGCGTTCTTGCCTAGCGTCCCATAAGGCCAAGGCGAACATACCGTTGGCCCCGACTTTCTCGGGCCAAGTGAGACCATACTCCTCATAGGCATGAACGATGGTCTCGGTATCGGCATGGCTGGTCCGGAAGCGGTGACCGGCTTCGGTTAATTCCCGGCGGATGGCAGCGTGGTTGTAGATCTCGCCGTTAAAAACAACCCAGACATCTTCGGTCTCGTTACCGATCGGTTGCCGGCCGGTGGCGAGATCGACGATCGCCAGGCGGCGCATGGCAAGGGACACATCCGGCAATTCCAAAAATCCTTCATCATCAGGGCCGCGATGATGAATAGCCGCAGCCATACTCTGCAGCATTCCCGGCCGAGATAATCCGGTAAACCCAACAATGCCGCACATATTGTCAGCTCCCAGCCAAACTCTGGCGCTTCTGCTGGATAGCTTGATCCATCCTTTTTAGCTGGGTCTGCTTGCCTTTGAACCAGTTGGTTACATTCTTCTCGTATATATTCCGCATCTGTACACCGAAGTCCGGATGGACATTAACGTAAAAATTGAACAAATTTATGATTACATTTGGATTGTGCAGATTGGCAAAACGACTAGGTGAAACGTCGGTGTTCAGTGCTTCGGGACTTAAATTCGGTACTACCGATTCATGAATCAATACAACCCCGACAGCATCGAAATAAACCATCCGCCACTCGGGATCACTTAATAACCAAAAAATTATTTGCTTGTAAGTCATGTGGAGAATGGCCACCTTAAAGTTGTACTTGGCAGTAAACTCTTTCACCTTTTCAATTTTTAACCATTTTCCAATGTTATCAAAATCGCGTTGACTCTCAGCGCCGGCATATGGTCCCCAGCGTGAATCCGAAAACACCTTGTATTTTGGATAAATGGACCACATCAGATAACCACCGATGAGATAGTCATTGAATATGGGCCCGGGCAGGTCATTATTTAAAACAAACTGAGAAGCTCCGGAGGGTAACCCCTCCTCCAAGTTTGCTCCAAACCATGAGCGATTATCCAAATAAAACAAGGTGCCATAAAAAACCCAAACCGCAAGGGAAAGAAACAAAACCAAAGAAGGAACCGCTAGTCTTTTTTTAATCTCTATTGAATCAATCTTCCAGAACAAATATTGGACGGAAAAGAACCAGATAATTGGGAAGAAGAGCACAGCTCTGGCCATTTTCATGCCAAGAGCAAAGAAAGCCAAATTGAGAACAATAATGGAAAAATCTAAAGTTCGACGGGCTACCCAAGCGTAAAAACTAAGCGCAGCGAAGGTGAACCCCATAAAGGCCATGCCCCAAGCGCTAAGCCGCCAGGTACTAAGCATCGTCCCGAGATCAAGATACTGCCATAGGTTCTTATAGGCGTGCACGATCTCATAATGGTGCTCAAGCTCGGGAGAAGTATGAAACAATGACATAAAAATTGCCCAAGGGTATTCTACGCCACTGGGATTAATCAGGAGCACAGGATATGAAAGCACTACCCCGACCGCCAAAAACTGAAGGTGGCGCTTGCCCGAGGACTGCCGGGGGAGAAGCAAAAAGCTGATAGTCTCCATCCCAAGCAGTAGGGAGACCATAAATAAGCCGATTATGAACGCACCGTGCGTATTTACCCATAAAAGAAAAAGCAACGGGTAGAGAAGCAAAACTCGACTTTTGTCACTAGTCTTGGCATAAAAATAAAAAAAAGCTGCGATAGTAAACAGGAGCGTAGAAAACATCTCAGGCTTGACAAACAGGGCCACAAGCTTGATTGTGGTGGCAATGAGCAGGAAGCTAAAAATGTGGGTTAGATTGAGCGGCTCCCGGATGACCCGCAGATAGATACAAAAAAAAACAATGATTCCGCCAAGACATAGCCATTGCAGCGCATAAAGACCAGGAATTCCAGCCAGCAGATAAGCCAAATATAAAAAAGTGCTACCGAGCCAAGTACCGTATTGCCAATCTGGGTTGGCGTTGGTCCAAGAAAATTGTGAGTGGTCGATCTTGAAGGTCAAATTTTCTACATAATGGCGGCCATAAGCCAGATGAAACCAGATATCATAGTCGCCAGCGTTGGTAGGGTAAAAGGATATCACTGCCAGGGGTAAAACCAGAAGACAGAAAAGGAGCATGCCACGGCTTCCTGCGAGAGTCTGCGAAATTGTGGCCAACCATTCCATAAAGCGCGGATAGTTGTGGACCACCACCGTGGCCTGGCTCCCCGTTTGATGCACTTCGTGTCTATTTTTTAGGTGACTCATAATTGTAATTTAATTGTGAGTTGGCTGAGGAGGTTTGCGCTAGTCATTTAACCAAATATCGAGGCCAACGCAATCGGCACCAGGATAAAAAAACCGGCAGGAGCATAATGCTCCTGCCGGTTAGCTAGGCCAGAAAAAGATTCCTCTCGCTAGTTCAACTATTTCTGCTTCTGTTCGGCATTTGTCGTGAAATTGATGAACTCGTAGAGTGTATTATCGCGGGTGGTCCAAACTCCGCCGCTCTGCAGGTTCATGAAGGAGTTTGCATAGATACTGTCTGGGTCGGCAGTGACCGTGAACAGTGCATCAAAATCCGTATTGCTCGTGCCCACCGAAGTGGCAATATCCGAAGCGCTGTATGTCGCAGTCTCACCTGCACCGAGAGTACCCAGGCTAGCACGGGTCAGGGTGTCGCCATCAGGCTCCGTCACATCTACAAAAACCTGGCCAGGCGTGGTGCCGCCATTCACAATTCGAACAAAGGTCCGGTTGGTTGCGCCATAACGCATATGAGGAACCCGTCCCTGCCAGCCATTAGGTGCCCACTCCTGCCAAGTCGCGTTCACAGCAGTTGGATCAACACCGCCCGTAGATACCTCGATATCATAGGAGCCAGCAATGGTCCGGGAAGCAAGCGCAGTCTCACCATCGACTTCCATACAAATACGGACGTTATTGTTACCCGTACCGTTAAAAGCTGCGGCCGTCAGGGTCAATATTTCCTCACCGGAAGGATCGGTCACTACGTTGCTCTGGTTGTTGGCCGCGCTAGTGGAGCAGGCGTTCGCAGCATCAGTAGTGGCCCAAACCGTATCCACACCCGTCCAATTAGTATCGGAGGAGAAATTAATGAGAGCGCTGACCGTCAGACCAGCATCACCAACGGCAGAATAATCGACCGTACCCGTATTCAACACAAGGGCAATCCCATTGTTGGCTACAGTGTTCGTGGTCTCAAACAGGGTCCCATCATTCGAAGCGCCGCCAAGATAATCGATGGTGGAATCCAACGTAGTCACGGTTGCACCGAATTCCTCAGTTACATTCGCTGCGGCGGTAGCATCTGCTGAATCAATTTCTAACCCACCGGAAGTGAGTACGGCCATCTCCAATGTCTTTTCGCCTTCGGAGGCGCTTGCCGAAAGCACTCTTGCTTCGGCGACATTGCCTGCATCGAAGCAATTGTTGCCGGCGAGATAAATATCCTCGCCAGCCGCCACATTAGCAGCATTCACGCCAGTGATATCGATCTGAAAATCCTGACTAGTGTCATTGGCTGTTAGAGAGGCCTCACCAATTGCAACCTCGTTCGCGCCGTCTGTGGCGCAGATTAAATAGGTTCCCGCAGCAAAAGCCAAACCGCTACCCCAGGTTACTCTAACCAGGTTACTGCTAGTCAGATTCTGGCCAAGGGTGTAGGCCACTTCATTTGGAGCTCCCAACGGTACATCCCGCTCGGTTCCCAGTGCCTCGAGGGCAACATCCTGTGCATTAATCGCCAGGGTACCGGCCGAGGCCGAACTCGCCATCAGTCCTACGGCCGCTGCGGCCACAAGACCACTCCTCAAAAACATTTTCATACTCTTTCCTCCTTCTCCTTTCATGCAGTGACCTCCTGGACAATTGTAGACCTGTCGGACATTCCGACTCTGTGGCCAAACCACCTATCCGGCCGCTCCCAGCGAAGCGCAACGACGTGGGAAATGACGTTCAAGGCAAGCAATGGTAAGCCTATCAGACCCGATTAGCAAATGCAAGTACAAAACAAGCGTACTTCTGGAATTCACACGACATTCGATCGTCTAATATTAGAAAATTTTTTATCAAAAACACCTAAGTCTGATTGAATCCCTCCCGTGGGTGCGCCGGTTCCCGGAGAAGGTTAGCACTTCTTCATCTCACTCGACCCTTGCGGCCCTCTATACTGGAATAAGATATCACAGAAGGCGGCGGATGAAAAGACTAGCTTACGAAGGCTGGGTTCATCACACCAGCTCGGAAATTTTGTATTCGACCTTTCGCGGCATAATTAATTTGATTCGCTTCTCCCTTTACCCCGCCTCCACCAACCAGAAAGACGCAGCCACGAGGCCGGCCGATCTTACCAAATCGTTTGGACGTGAGGGTACTCGATCAACTTTCTGTCCGCAGTCAAAAGGATGTAATTATTCAGACGGGCTGTGGCGACAAGAATTCGGTCAGCAGGGTCAGAGTGGAAGGTGTCAGGCAGAGAATAAGCTTCTTCGATTATCGCGAGACTGATTTCTTCCACATACCATTGATTGGCGGTAAGCGCGAACTTGAGCCACGACTTCCAATGGCGATCCAAAATAATTCGCCCGCGAGTTGCTGCGCATGCAATCTCAGCGGCACTAATGGCCGAAATAAATATTTCCGAATCTTCAGCCTCAAGAGTTTCTGTGGCCAACGGCGACAGTGATGCCGGGTCCGAAACCGCCCAAATTATGCAGCAGGTATCGAGCAACGCTCTCATTTCTTGAGCATTTCCCAGACCGAATCAGGCATTAGAGGCTGGGTCAAATCGGTATGGATCTGTACGCTCCCCAGGCCACATCCAAGTTGTGTCCGATTTTTTCTTTTTTTTGGCTTAACAGGAATTAGGCGGGCAACGGGGATATTGTGCTTACAAATTTCAACCTCTTCCCCTTGGTCCACAAAGGTCAGAAACTTACTCAGCTTATTCTTCAGCTCGGCGACATTAGCTATTATCATGGCCAAATTTTAGGCTAGTACAAAGGCATTGTCAAGAAAGACAAGGAAATAAACTTCCACAAATTTCGTCACCTCTCAATAGTATTTCATCACGGCCCGGGGGCCTCCAATTGCTGGAACTGGCCGAGAATAGCACGGCCGATTTCATCCAGTTGCTGGGTGGAGCGGATGATGTGCGGCGTGATCATCACCACCAGCTCGGTACGGTCGTGGTCCCTGGAAGTCGCTTTAAAGAGGTGGCCGAGTCCAGGAAGATCCCCGAGCAGCGGTATCTTGCTTTCATGCCGGCTGTTGTTCTCCTTAATGAGACCGCCCAGCAGCACGGTTTGGCCGCTGCCGGCCACCACTTCGGTGGACAGAGTGCGATTGAGAATCGGGGGATTTTCGCCGCTGCCGGAAGTGCCCGGCTCGGAGACGTCTTGACTGATCGCGAGGGTGACGATGCCCTGGGCGTGAACGGTGGGGGCAACCTGCAGGGTAACGCCAGTGGACCGGTACTGGAAAGAGCGGACCACCCCGGTGGTTTGATCCCCACCGGAATCCACCCTGGCAGTCTCACCAGTAACCACTGGTATCTGGTCGCCCACGGTGAGGCTGGCGGTTTTGCCGTCCCGCACCATGATCCGCGGACTGGAGAGCACCTTGACCAGATCTTCTTCGGCGAGGGCATGGATCAGCACCTCGTACCGCTCCGAAACCAGGGAGTAGCTCAACCCTCCGAACTTCTGAAGGCCAAAAGCGCCTTTAGTTAGAATCTCCTCAGTGGGAGAGCCGGTACGGCTTTTCAAATACCACTCCAAGCCGTACTTGAGATTGTCAATCAACTTGACCTCGGCCACGGTCGCCTCGAGCAAGATCTGAGCGGGCATGATATCCAGTTGCCGCAGCATGGTCTCCAGCGATCGATAACGCTCTGGCGTGGCGTAGATGATCATGGCGTTGCGGCCGGTATCGGCAGCTATTCTGATATCGTCGACCAGGCTGGAGGAGGCGCCGGCCGCTGCCAACTTCTCCGGGGATGATGCTTTCCCGGACGGCGCGGCCGCCTGGCCGTAATTCAGACCCACCGCCGCCTGGCCACCAGCCGGACTGAAGAGCCCGGAGTTAAATGCGGAGGCCTCTTCTGCCCCGGAAGAACGGCCGCTGGCGGGCAGACCGAGGATGGTCTGCAACGTTTCCAGCAGCTCGACCGCCTGGCTGTTTTCGGGGAAAAAGGTGAAATATCGCCGCTCATCGGTCTTTTCCGGGGTGTCCAGGATCTCCACCCAAT
>QZKV01000187.1 GCA_003599575.1 Desulfobacteraceae bacterium
AAGATCAATTTTGATTTGTGGTTCCGCTTTGTGAGCAGTCTGCCCGAAAGGGACGTAGACAAATACTCGGTTATGGATGCCCGGTTGGCCTGGAAGATTCATCCGAAATTAGAGCTCTCCCTGGTAGGGCAAAATCTTTTCGAAAGGGGGCATGAAGAGTTTTCATCGCTTGAAGTTGAACGCAGCATCTACGGTAAAATTGACTGGCGATTTTAAAGGCGCTGCCCAATGGCAAAGACATTTAAGAAAATGCATGCAAACGAAGGCTGCGCCCGGCGAGTGGCCGTCCTCCTCATGATGTGCTTGTTTTTCCTCCGGCCGCCATCCGCCTTGAGCGGACCCGTCGTCGGTCCTGAGTATGAAGTAAAAGCCGGTTTCATATATAATTTTGCCAATTTCGTAACTTGGCCTGAAGAGGTATTTAAGAACAAGAATGAGCCATTGGTCCTGTGCTTTTCCTCGGATGATCCTGCAAGCGATGTCCTACTCCAATTGGACACCAAAATCATCAAGGGCAGGAAACTAAAAGTAGTACCGTACCGGGACAGCGACTGTCTCATGCAAAGTCATATCTTCTTTTTCGGAACACAGGACCGGCTGTTTATCCAAAAAATATTGGGCCTCGCCAAAGGGCGCGGCATATTGACGATCGGAGAAATCGAGGGTTTTACCCAGATGGGTGGCATCATCAATTTTTTTGAAGAACAAAATCGTCTGCGCTTTGAAGTCAATATCGATGCCGCTCAAAGAGAAGGGTTGAAATTGAGCTCTCAATTGCTTGTATCCGCAGAGATTGTCAGGGAGGAGCGTGAGTGACATGGGCGCCTTCCGGAACCTTTCCATCAGATGGAAGCTGAAATTGATTATCATGCTTACCAGCGGCAGTGCGCTGCTGTTTGCTGCCGGCACCCTTATGTACAGGGACATCGAAACCTCAAGAAAAACCATACGCAACGATCTTGCCAGTCTGGCCCAGGTCATCGGTATCAACAGCATAGGGACCATCGTTTTTAATGACCAGCTGAATGCAGAGAGAAACCTGGCGGCGCTGCGCGCCAAACCTTATGTCGTGCTCGGCTGCATTTATGACCGAAACGGTGAAGTATTCGCCACATATTTTCATAAGAACGCAAAGGAGAATGCCGTACCCGCAATCCGCGAGCCGGGGTACTACTATGAGGACAACTATCTGTTGGTGTTCAATCCGGTCTTCCAGGAAAAAGAGGTGATCGGCACGGTTGGCATCCAATACGACTTGAAAGGCACGCAGTTGGAAATGCTGCAGTCCGCAGCCATTTTCGGAATTATCGTATGCATCGCTTTCATGATCACCTGGGTGTTGTCATCTTCATTACAAAGGGTCATTTCCAAACCGATATTGAGTTTGACGCAAATCGCCCGGGCGGTTTCTGAAAAAAAAGATTTTTCGGTAAGGGCCGAAAAACACACCCGGGATGAAATCGGCGTTCTGATAGATGTATTTAACGATATGCTGGGCGCGATCCAATCCCGCGATTATAAGCTCCAGGAATACCGCGAACACCTGGAGGAGCAAGTGGCTGTCCGCACGATGGCACTGCGCGAAACGAATAAAATGCTTCAAGCTGCAAAGGAAGAGGCTGAATCGGCCAACAAGGCCAAGAGCGAGTTCCTGGCGAATATCTCCCACGAAATCCGCACGCCGATGAATGCCGTGCTCGGGTTTGCCGATCTGCTCAATTCCCTGGTTACGGATAAAAAACAAAAAAGCTATCTCGCATCGATCAGCGGGAGCGGCAAGAGCCTGTTGAATCTGATCAACGGGATCCTGGATCTGTCCAAAATCGAAGCAGGCAAGATGGAGCTTGAATACGAACCGGTCGACCCGCACGCGATATTCAATGAAATTCATCACATTTTTGCACTGCAAGCTTCCGATAAAAAACTCGATTTCACGATCACTCTCGCGGAGGGGATACCCGATTGCCTGGTGCTGGACGAGGTCCGCCTGAAACAGATATTGTTCAACCTGATCGGAAATGCGGTCAAATTCACGGAAAAAGGTTTTGTGCGGACCAATGTTGAAAAGCGCGATCCATCGGATGGCCGGTCCACCATAGACCTGTTGATCACCGTGGAAGATTCGGGCATCGGAATACCGGCGCAGTATCACGAAGAGATATTCGAGGCCTTTAAACAAAAAGACGGGCAAAGCACCAAGCGCTTCGGCGGGACCGGCCTGGGTCTTTCAATCACCAAGCGGCTGGTGGAAATGATGGGAGGGACGATCAGCGTCCAGAGTGAAGAGGGTCTGGGCAGCCGTTTCGACATCATCCTTCCGGGTGTGCCTGTTGGGCAGACCGAGACGAAAGACACTATCAACGATGTTTTCAACCCCGAAGATATCGTCTTCGAAAAAGCCACGGTCCTGATCGTTGACGACCTCACCTCCAACAGGCTGTTGATCAAAGAATACCTCGGACAAACGCAAGTGACATCCCTCGAAGCAGAAAACGGCGAAGATGCCGTCCGTTTGGCCAAGGACCACGTGCCGGATGTGATCTTGATGGATTTAAGGATGCCGGTCTTGAGCGGCACCGAGGCGATGCAACGGATCGGCATGGACAAGGATACCTCCGCGATACCGGTGATCGCCCTCACCGCTTCGGGCATGCAAGAGGAAAAAGAAAAAATGATGCAAGCGGGATTCGCCGGATATTTGACCAAACCCATCCCCAAAGCCGTGCTTTTCCAGGAGTTGACGCGGTTTCTCCGTCATTCCAGAAGGCAAAGGGCGGAAAAAGAAGAGTCGGCAGCCGCTCCGGCACCCGCCCGTCTTGAACTTCTCCCGGAGGCCATCGAACAGCTTGAGAACAAGTATATGCAGATGTGGATTTCGACAAAGCAAAACCTGTTCTTCGAAGAAATTGATGAATTCGCCCATCTGATGAGCGAACTGGGCGAGCGCTACGGATTGGCGATTTTGAAAAAGTACGGCGCCGATTTAGGCGCGCATGTGAAAAACTTTGATGTCGAGCATATGAACAGCGTTTTGAACGCTTATCCGCAGATCATTGAACAAATCAAATCATTTTACTTCCAAAGAAAAAGGGAAGATAATAATGAACCAGGATAGCGAGAGCAGATTCAAGCTTTTAATCGTGGACGATGTCCCTAAAAATATACAGGTGGCGGCAAGTATCCTGCATAAAAACAACTATCTGATGGCTTTCGCCCAGGACGGCCCGACGGCCTTGGCCCAAACCGAGGCCAACCGGTTTGACCTGATCCTGCTCGACATCATGATGCCGCATATGGATGGGTTTGAAGTTTGCCGGCTGATCAGGAAAAATCCCGCCAACCGGGATATTCCTATCATTTTCCTGACGGCCAAGAATGACTCCGCAAGTATCGTCAAAGGATTCGAGTTGGGCGCTATGGATTATTTGACCAAACCGTTCAACGGGGCTGAATTGCAGGCCCGCGTCAAGACCCATTTGGATCTGCACCGATCGAGAAAAGAGATCAAAGAAACCAATCAAAGGCTCAGGATCGAGATTGCCGAACGCATCAAAGCCGAAGAGGAACTTAAGCGCAGCGAGGAGAGGTATCGTTATTTGTCCATCCACGATAATTTGACCGGGCTTTATAACACACGCTACCTGTACCATGCTTTGGACGAACTGATCGCTGAAAGCGAGCGCCAGGACTCCCAGTTTTCCCTGATTTTTTTGGATATCGACAATTTCAAACACGTGGTCGATACGCACGGCCATCTTAACGGCAGCAAAGCACTGGCGGAAGTGGCCGGGACCTTGCAATCATGCATCGCCGAACCCGCTTATGCCGTGGCCTATGGCGGGGACGAATTTGTAATCGTACTTCCCGGCTTCGACAAGACGCAGGCCCTGGAAAAGGCGCAGGAGATTCGATCCATGATGTTGGGAACGGTCTACCTGCCCGTCGTAGAAAATGGCGTCCGCCTGCGGGCCAGCTTCGGGGTGTCGACCTACCCCGGCGATGCCGTAGATATAACGGCCATTCTTGCCAAGGCCGACCAGGCCATGTTCAATGTAAAGATCAAAGGGAAAAACGCGGTCGGCGACGTCAGCGGCTCCATCCATCAGCTACCCCCGGCTGAAGATGCATGAGACCGCCAAGCGGATTGGCCTGGATGCGCGTGCAACGAATTTTACAGCCTCGAAGACCCGGGTCAGGACTGGCCCAAATTGACCGTTACCTATCGTTGATGCCGCCCCGCCGGTTCCCGAATCCCATCGGAGCCCCTGCGCTACACACCGTCGGCCCACAGTGCGACAATGCGGCTCAATTCTTCCAGAACATCGTCGTCGGTGCGGCCGGACTTTTTGGGCACATGGAACCCGTGATCGGCGCCATCAACGACATGCAGGGTGGCCGATCCTTGCTCCAGTCGATTGCACAAAGGCCGCAACAGCGAAAGGTCGGCAAGCTTGTCGCGCGTGCCCTGCAGGAAAAGCATGGGCAAGCGGACGTTGAACAAATGTTCGCCGCGTTCATCCGAAAGCTTGCCGGGTGCGTGCAGCGGAAAACCAAAGAAGACAATCCCCCGCACCCCGGCCAGCGCCTCCTGGGAAGCGGCGGTCGAAGTCATACGGCCGCCCAGCGATTTGCCTCCCGCCAGCAATGGCAAATCCTGTGCGCATTCACGGGCAGCCGCCACCGCGCAACGAACGGTATTGATCAGAATCGGCTGCGGGTCGGGGGTCCTCTTACCCTGCTCGATATAGGGAAACTGATACCGGAAACTGGCAATTGCCCGCCTGGCCAGAAATTGAGCAATGCCGGTCATGAATGCATGCTGCATGCCGGCACCGGCGCCGTGGGCAAGCGCCATCAGCCAACGCGCATTTTCAGGGCGCATGAAAACCGCACTGACTTCTCCTGAACTCCTGCCGGCGGTAAAATGAAGACTTCTTTCAAGCATGCGCGATCTCCAATCCGCGCTTTTCCGGATTGCACTAGTTTTCATCCAATTCCTCGGCCGCCGCTTGCCTGACCGGCTCGGCAAACCGGCCCGATGCGATCCGCCGCAGATATTCAGGGGCGCTTTCAGACCCGATTTGCCCGAACACATGCACGATATCGCCTTGAACCGGCTCGGCCAGAGCGCCGAAGCGTTCCCACAGGGGGGCAAAAAGCTGCCCAGCCAAATGCGGGGCTTGGTCGGCCAGATATTCCACCGTCACCATGGCGCCCAGACGCACCGACCAGCGTTCGTGAACAAGCAGGTCGAACAGCGCCGGAAAGATTTGGTCGTGTTCGATCATCAGGCCCGCGGCGCGCGCGGCTTCACCGGCCTCGAGCATCTGACGCAGAGATGCCGGCGACAGCCTGCTCGGATCGCGGCGGGCCATCTGATCCATCACTTCCCGCCAATCGATCCGTCCCACCCAGCGGAGATGGTTGTCCAGTATCAGGGTGGGCGCCGAACGAATGCCGTGCGCTTTGGCCTCCGTGTCGAACAGCACCCCGTCGACAATGACGACGCGCAGGCGGGGACCGCTTTCGGCCAGAACGGACAGTTGCCTGACCGCCTGCGGACAAAAGGGGCATTGCATGGCGATGTACAGCGTCAACTCGGCCGGGAGATCGATCCGGGTGGCTGCCGCCGGCGAATGCGTTGCAGCGGCGGCCGGGACAGCGGCGGCTTTCAATGCGTCCAGAAAGGGGGGCAGCTCTTTGCCTTCAGGCACGGCCTGGTAAGCGACATTGGCATGCCGCCCGATGATCAGGGCCGGCGAGCGAAAACTTTCATCGGGGGCATTGCGGATTTGCGTCGCCGGCGCCAGCGCCTTGAAACGATCGCAGAAAGCGGTGAGACGCTCATCGGCCGCACCTTGTCCGCGCGCCAGCAGGATCTTGGCCGGTTCAGTTTGTTGCAGCGCCCATTCCCGAATGATCTGCTCATCACTGGACGTCATCTTTGAATCCCCCATGCAAGCACCGTGGCCCGTGAAGGCAGGCCTGGTTTTTGTCAAGCTTGCCCACAAGCAGGGCTCATCCTTAAATGGCATCTTCCGACCCTACCCTCGAAGCATTTTCCGGCAGCCCTTTTCACTTGCTTGAGAAAAGGATCGGGGTGGCTAAGCTTGCGGAAGAAAAACCGTCCATCTTTTGACATCGCCACCAACAATAATTATGCTGCCGTATCCCTACCGTCAAGGGTTGGCGGCGGATCTGGTGGTTGATTCAGCTCAGCTGAACGGGATCTGGGATATAGGCTCCGATATTCAAATGCACGCATGCGTTCCTGTTCACTTCGTCTGTTTGCCCATGCAGCGGTTTCACGCCTCCGAGCGCTTGAAGCGGTTTCCCTATGGTATGTGGTGAGCGCAATTCGTATTCGCAATTGAGGTTTCCAAGGTTCCATTCCGAAAGCGAATACAAGCACGAATACCAACGAGCAATCCATTTGTGCCTTCTCCTCGATTTCAGGTGGCTAAAGCGGGTGCGCCTGAATCCTCCCTGATCGCGAATTGTTGTGGTTGCAACAGAACCATGGGATCCAGCCCCGCGTTTTGATGAAAAAACATCCAAAGGGAGGCGGTTATGAATCGATTCAAGTTCTTTGTCATGCCGATGCTGGCAGGCTTTCTTCTATGGACGATCTGTGCGCCCGCAGCAACGGCCGGTATTCGTGAAAAGATGCTGTTGATGACGATACAATTACCCCCGGAGTTCGACATCGCTTTGTATGCCGACAATGTGCCCGGCGCCCGTTCCATGGCCTTGAGTCCCTCGGGAGTGCTTTTTGTGGGGACGCGTCAGGCCGGCAAAGTTTATGCCGTATTGGACAAAGACAATGACGGCAAGGTCGATCAGGTCCTGACGATCGCCGAAGGGTTGAATGCGCCCAACGGTGTGGCCCTTTGGGAGGGGGATCTCTACGTCGCCGAAATCGGCCGCATCCTGCGCTTCCGCGGGATCGAATCCCATCTGGAGAAACCAGCGCCGCCCGAAGTGGTGACCGATCAATACCCCGGCGACCCGCGCCATGGCGCCAAATTCATCCGCTTCGGCCCCGACGGCCGCCTTTATGTCCCTGTAGGGGCACCTTGTAACGTCTGTCTGAGCGATAATCCCGTCTTTGCGACCATAACCCGCATCAATCGGGACGGCGGCGGCCTGGAGATTTTCGCCCACGGCGTCCGCAACACGGTGGGGTTCGATTGGCACCCCGCGACCGGGGTCTTGTGGTTCACCGACAACGGCCGGGATTGGCTGGGCGACAACCAGCCTCCCGACGAGCTCAACCGCGCCGATCTCAAGGGACTTCATTTCGGATTTCCTTACTGCCACGGCGGCACCATCGCCGACCCGGAGTTCGGCGGCTCCCGCGCCTGCACACAATTCGCCCCGCCGGTGGCAGCGCTGGGCCCGCATGCGGCCGCCTTGGGCATGCGGTTTTATACCGGTCGCATGTTCCCCGAGCCCTACCAGGGGCAAATCTTCATCGCAGAACACGGTTCATGGAATCGTGAAGAGAAAATCGGCTACCGGGTCATGCTGGTCACGCTCAACGGCGACCAGGTGGCTTCGTATACGCCCTTCGCCCAAGGATGGCTCAGGGGAAATTCAGCCTGGGGCCGGCCCGTGGACGTCCAAACGCTGGCCGATGGCAGCCTGCTCGTTTCCGATGATCACAGCGGCGTCATTTACCGCATCACCTATCAGGCGCCCTGATCAGTGCCGTCCAGGCATACTTTGACACCGGGCAAAGCGGCTGTTATCGGAACCGAGTTCCTGGCCGCGTCTCGGGCTCGTTCTCGGCTTTGACTTATACGAAATATTTTCTTAGCACTTTAAACTCGCGGTTCTAAACCGGCCTACCTGCAATCTCCATCCATTTGAGCTCGATATGGACAGGAGACTCGTGCCTGCCCGAAGCAATATTGACGGTATCGCCCGGCTGTGATACACGCAGGGGCACTTTATCCCGACGTCTGGCCTGAAGAAATCCACCCAAGAAAAGAGCTCGAATGAAAAGCACATCGAACTACCTGATGGAGAATGAAGAAGAAATCCTGCGCCTGGAAACCAAGACCGACCTGAAGATCCTTCATCAACAGGCCCGGTGGGCGGGTCTGCAACCCGGTATGCGGGTCGCCGACATCGGCTGCGGATCGGGCATAACGACCCATGCACTTTTCCATACGATCCAACCGGACGGCCAGGCGGTGGGGGTGGATATGTCTGAGGTGCGAATTGCCCATGCCGAACGGACCTACGCTACCCGCGGTTTGACTTTTGTACGGCGCAATGTCCTTGAGCCATTGACCGACTTGGGGGAATTCGATTTCATATGGGTCCGCTTTTTCCTGGAATACCACCGCAGCCGTGCCTTCGAGATTGTGCAAAATCTTGCCGCCATCACAAAACCCGGCGGCATCCTGTGCCTGATCGACTTGGACTACAATTGTCTCAGCCATTTCAGCTTGCCGGAGCGCCTGGCCTCGGCCTTGCACGGCATTATCAGCAAACTGGAGACCGAAGCCGATTTCGATCCCCGTGTGGGCATTAAGCTTTACTCTTTTCTCTACGATCTGAATTTTGAGCACATCGATGTCACCATGAGACCCCACCATTTGATATACGGAGATTTAAAGGCGGCGGACGCTTTCAATTGGACCAAAAAAGTCGAGGTCGCCGGACGGGGCAGCGGATACGCGTTTGCTGAGTATTCAGGCGGCTTCCAAGAGTTTGCGGAAGAGTTTCGCAGCTTTTTCTCCAACCCGCGCCGGTTTACCTACACGCCCTTAATCGCCTGCCGGGGCCGCAGACCGGTAGAAAAATACCTATTGTAAAGGCGGGCGTCCGAGTGAAGGTCCTCATCTTCCATGGGGCGGTATCCGGTTCACTGCAGATCATCAGTGTTGGATGAACTTCAACAGGCGCTTCAGGAACTTGAAATAGTAATCCAGATTTTGCGTGTCATACACCCAAAGACAATAACTTTTTTCCGATTCGATCCCCATCCGTGCCGCCGCCGTTTGCGGATACAGCAAAACAGGCACCTCTTTGGTCCCATAAAAATGGACGATGCGGTTAAGGGCCGATTGGATGATATCCTGGGTCAACGGCTGGGGGTCGACCTCGATGATGGTGACGGCATTGGTCAGGTCCGACATGTTCAGGCCCAGATCCGCCACATTGGCCATGATGATGGCACTTAGCTTATCGCGGTAGCGCAAAGCGAAGAGATGACGCTCCCGTGTGAGGCCGATATTTCGAAAAGCCTCTATCAAACCACTGCAATCGTGCCGATCGGGACTCAGGTGAAGTCCCTGGAGCATCAATCCGCCGGATTGGCTTTCATAGAATGTGTGCAGATCATTTAAATCTTCTCCGCCAACATCATCCAGCCGCCAGTAACCGGGAAGATCCTTGGCGTTCATGCTGTCGAAGCGGTGATGGAAGTAGGCAAAGAGATCCAGCGAGCAAATCTTGGGATTCTTGATATTTCGGGCTGAACCGCCGAATACATGCGCCGGAAATTTATTCTCGGGCCGGAAGTAGCAGAAGACGTAATCCATTTTCATGGCGTAGAGCCGGTGGGATTCGTTGATGAACCGGCCGCTTTGATTGAGCACGATCAATCCGCCGCGGTTCTGCGAACTGCGGATTGCGGCATGGTGGTGCAGCATCCAGGAGGATTCATAAAAACGCATCGTGGCTGCATGCGCCATGATGCGCCCGTTCTGCTTGTAGATAAAATGACTGGCGATGCTGGGACTGTTGTTGTAGAGCTTTTCGTACGTGGCCTTGATATGCTCCTTGTTGGCCTGAATGAACTCGTATTTCTGAGGATAAATGAAACCGGTTTCGAAGAAAAAGTCCCATAAGGCCGTCATGTCCACTTTGTTGCATACGTAGCAGTGGGCGTCGGTGGCCTGGTGCATCACCCCAAGCAGACGAATATGGTCTTCCACGGAGATGTCCACGATAGCCAATCCGCAGCGCACATAAGGCGCTTTTCGATCATAGTGGGTCTTGCAGTAGACGACCTGTGCCATGCAGTGCAGAGATGATCCGTCGCTGAACGTCAATTCCAGGTTTGGGATGATCAATCCCGGAAGCAATACCGCCGCGGATTCCTCTTCTTCCACCGAGAGGCCGCAACCGGAGATATCGTAGACCTTCAAGTTGATATGTTTTCCGAACAACGGGTGCTCGAAGGAAACATCCGGCGGCGGGGTCAGGGCATGCCGGGTGGTGCGGAATTCCCTCGGGGCAAAGCGTCTGATCTGGCGCTGGAGCGGTTCCAGGGTATACTGACGTTCCTGCAGGCCGCGGTCGTGCCGGACAATACGGCACTCGCCTGAATAAAGGGTAGTGTTTAGCTTGGTGAAAAGAATTGTAACCGGCGCATCGTCGTCGATCCAGCGAAAAGTCTGCGGTGGTATGGTGGCGACGGCGACGCGAAACTGCCAGGCGCCATAATCGATAAGCCGACCGTAATAGGTGGCCCCATTTTGAAACATGTAGGTGATGATGCCGGCGCACTGGTTGCGCTGGAGTTTGCGGACGCTGATTTCCCGGCAGGTCTCGGGAAGCGAAAAGAGGATCTGATCTTCGCTGATGCTTCTGACCTCGGGGACGACTTCCAAAAACTGCTGTCCTTTAGGGAGGTACAGGTGGTGAAAGGTATAGGATTCGGACAATTGATTGAAGTCGAATTGATCGACCCACCGGCATGCCAGTCGCGAATCGTGGCAGGGCAGCGGATGGGCCCGCAAGGTGAGATCACGGGGATAGAGTTTATGCCTGAAGACGATGTTGACCGTGCGGTCCTGAAAGTTCAAGTTGTTGATTTTGTCGATCAGTTGCCTTCGGCTGATCTCTTTTTCAATCCTCTGCGATTGAAAGGACGGTGTTTCAGCGTCGGTCGCGGTGATAAACTCCTTCTCATCGCGTACGACTTCCGTGCTCCGAAGGGTTAACTTGGCCGCTTCATTAACCCGCTCCATGCTCAACCTCTTCCTCTCAGGTACTGGATCAAGCGCAGAAAGCCACATCGGTTTGAATCGGGACCATGTGGGGACATTCTTCCGGAAACGGCTTTCCAAGTTCAATTTTTGCTTTTATTGTGGGCTATTTATCACATTCGATCGGCTGTGGCAAGTTGATAATAGCCCCTTGGCCCGTTCCCTTGGCTGGCATATCCGGCCGCCAAACCATCCAACGGGCTCATACGGTTTTGCAGGCAGATACTTACCCCCCGCGGGTCAGAAGGCCAAAAGGCTAACGGGATCGCCGGTAGTACTTCACGATGGCATCGCACAGTCCTTCGATCGTAAAGACATCGGCGATGATATCCACCTGAAATCCAAGGTTTTTGGCCGTTTCCGCCGTGATGCTGCCGATACAGGCCACGACCACCCCTTTGAGCAGGTCCTGGGCTGATTTTTCAGGCAGCAGGGCTTTGAAATTATGCACCGTGGAAGAACTGGTGAAGGTCACCATATCGATGCGGTTGTCCCTGAGGCCGGCGATCAGCGAATCCGGGTCTTGTTCCGCCGAGACAGTGCGATAGGCCGGCACCTCATCGACTTCGGCGCCCATCCGGCGCAACTGCTCCGGAAGAACCGCGCGGGCCTCCGTGGCGCGCGGCAGCAAAATTCGCAAGCCTTGAATGGGCTCTTTGGCAAAGGCGGCGACCACCGATTCGGCCTGGTAGGTCGAGGGCAGAATGTCGGTGTTCAAACCAAAACAGCGCAGCCGTTCGGCCGTGGCCGGCCCGATGGCCGCCGTGCGCACATGGCCCAGGGCGCGCACGTCCAAACCCTGCGAGGACAACCGTTCAAAGAAGGCATCCACGCCGTTGACGCTGGTAAAAATCAGCCAATGGTAGGAAGACAGGGCTGCAATGGCGACATCCAGAGGGGCCCAGCTCTCCGGGGCCACAACCTGAATGGTGGGGCACTCCAGGCATTCGGCGCCCAATTCATTCAACCGACGGACCAGATCGCTGGCCTGCGCCCGGGCACGCGTGACCACGATCTGTTTGCCTAGCAGAGGCCGGCGCTCGAACCACTGCAGGGTATCGCGCAACCGGACCACCCGGCCGATGATGATGATGGCCGGCGCCCGCATCCCTGCACTGCGCGCACACTCCACGATCGTGTCCAAAGTGCCGGTCACGGTCTGCTGGCGGGAGGTGGTCCCCCAGCGAACCATGGCGACCGGCGTATCCGCGGGCCGCCCATAACGGCGGAGGCAATCCACGATATGGGGTAAGTTTTTCACGCCCATCAGGAACACCAGGGTGCCGATCCCCTTGGCCAGGGATTCCCAATCGATATTGGAATCGTCTTTTTCAGGGTCCTCATGCCCCGTGACAAAAGCCACTGTGCTGGTGAACTGCCGGTGCGTAAGCGGTATGCCGGCATAGGCCGGTGCGGCAATGGCCGAAGTCACGCCCGGAACGATTTCGAATGTGATTCCGGCGGCCGCCAGCACTTCGGCTTCCTCGCCGCCGCGGCCGAAAATGAACGGATCCCCGCCCTTGAGGCGCGTAACGATCTTGCCGGCCTTGGCCTTGGCGACAATCAACCGATTGATCTCTTCCTGGGCCAGCGTGTGATCGCCGCCTTGTTTGCCCACATAGATGCATTCGCAGGTCGGCCGCGCGTGGCCCAATAAAGCCTTGGCAGCCAGGTAGTCATAAATCAATACGTCGGCTTCGGCGATGCAGCGCACCCCTTTGACGGTGATCAGTTCCGGGGCACCGGGACCGGCGCCGACCAGATAGACTTTTCCGCGTTTAGCGGCCATGCTGTAGCCTTTCCAAGATCTCGGCGGCCCCCTGGGACAACAGATCTTCCGCCAAGCGGCGTCCGAGCGCCTCCGCCTGTTGGACAGAGCCCTGCATCGACATTTTGAGCATCCGGCTGCCGTCCGGTTCGGCCACCAGGCCGGTGATGTGCAATTGATCGTCGTTCCGCCTGGCATGTGCGGCCAGGGGGACATGGCACCCGCCGTCCAGGCGTTTTAAGAAGCCCCTTTCCGCGCTGATTGCCGTTCGGGTATCGTCATGATCCAAGTGCGCCACCAGATCCTGAACTTCAGAATCCCCCGCCCGGATTTCGACACACAACGCACCTTGGCCGACGGCCGGCACCATTTGGGTTTCATCCAGGTAGGTGCTGATGCGTTCGGATTGCCCCAGGCGGCGTATGCCGGCCGCGGCGAGCACGAGGGCATCCAGATCCGTTTCATCCAGTTTGCGCAGCCGCGTGTCCAGATTGCCGCGTATGGATACGATCACGAGATCCGGCCGCAAGTACAGAATCTGGGACGCGCGGCGCAGGCTGCTGGTGCCCACGCGGGCGCCGTGCGGCAGCTCATCCAGGGATGCATACGGGGCGCAAACGAGTACATCCAAAGGATTTTCCCGCTGCGGAACAGCCCCGATGGCAAGCCCGGCGGGAACTTGCGCCGGCATGTCCTTCATGCTGTGAACGGCCAAATCGATGCGCTCTTCCATCAGGGCCTCTTCGATCTCCTTGATGAAAAGCCCTTTGCCCCCCGCCTTGGCCAAAGGCACGTCGATGATTTTGTCGCCCTGGGTTTTGATCTTGATTAAATCGATTGCGAGATCTGGCTGTATGCGGATCAGTGCGGCCTTGATCCATTCGGCCTGCCAGAGGGCGAGCCGGCTCCCGCGCGTGCCGAGGCGCAGTTTGGACTTCATCAGTGTCCGCATCCCGCGCAGCTGGAGGCCGAGCAGCCGCCGCAAGATGAGGAGCCGGCGGAAGCGGAGACGGTCTGGCCGCCGGCGCCTTTGGAGATAAAACCGCAGCAGGACATGAGCCTGCACACCTTGGCGCCGCCGCAGGTGGGGCACTTGGGCGCTTCCTGGCCAAAAACCAGCTGTTCGAATTCATGGCCGCACTTTTTACATTGGTATTCGTAGATAGGCATTGATTGCTCCTTGACGGATGGTCGCCTCGGGAAAATGGCCGAGACCGCAAGCCTCGTCCGAGACTTAAGCCATGAGTCTATAACGATTATGATGACAAAATGCAATACGCGCGGAGTTATTTCAAATTTCAGATTTCAAATTTAAAATTTGAAACGGAGATTTGAAATTTGAAATTTCAAATCAAAAAGAACGCACTTGGCAGTTCTGCTGAAGCATGCTAAGAGGGCTGATTCTAGTTTTAGCATCCCATGAACCCGGACTGGAGGTAAACGATTATGGGCAAAGGTGACCG
>QZKV01000073.1 GCA_003599575.1 Desulfobacteraceae bacterium
AAGGCCTTCGCACCCCTGATGCGCATCATGGGACTGTCCAGGGAGAGTTCGTTTCTGTGGCTGGTGGCCCAAATTCTGGGCCTGGCGTATGGTTCGGCGGTCATGATCGAGGCGGTGGAACACAACGAAATCCGCCCCGCCGATATCAATCGGCTCAACTACCACATCGCCGTCAACCACTCCCTGCTGGAAGATACCCTGCTGTTTGTGGCCATCGGCGTTCCGGCAGTCTGGATCACCCTGCCGCGCATCCTGTTGGCCGTTGTTGCCGTGTGGGGCTTGCACGCCGCAGCGAAACTGCGGCGCTCCACCACCCTTGGCCGCGCAACCGGGCCAGCGCAGGCTGTAAAAAGAGAAAGGAACACAGGTGGCGAAACTCGACCAGAATAAGGTCATGGGCTTGAAGGAGGCAGTGCGGTTATTCGTGCGCAACGGATGCCATATGGCCATCGGCGGATTTACGCTCAACCGCAATCCCATGGCGGCCGTGTACGAAATCATCCGCCAGAACATCCGCGACCTTCACCTGTACGTGCATTCCAACGGCCAGGGCGTCGACGAGTTGATCGGGGCGGGTTGCGTTTCGAAAATAGAGATCGCTTACGGGGGCACGGGCAAATTCGCCGCCACCTGCATCCGCTTCAGAAAGGCGGTTCAGGAGGGCACGCTTCAGGTCGAAGATTACTCCAACTATCAGATGACCTTGCGGTTTCTGGCCGGTGCCATGGGGGTGCCTTTCCTGCCTACGCGATCCTCGCTGGGCACCGATATCATCGCCAAATGGGGTTTTTCCGAAGAGATGCGGCGGGCCGAACCCAAACTACCCGATAGAAAACTGGTGGTGATGGAGAACCCCTTCAGTGGCTGGGGCGGTGCCGAGAAGGTGGTTCTGGTGCCCGCGATCAACCCCGATGTCACCCTTATTCATGTCCAAAAGGCCGACCGCAGAGGCAATTGCCGAATGCAGGGACTCACCTTTGCCGATGTTGAGCAAGCCAAATCGGCCAGACACTTGATCGTAACCTGCGAAGAATTGGCGGACCCGGACGAGCTGCGCGCCGATTCGGATCAAAACCAGATCCCCTTCATTCATGTGGATGCCGTGGTCCATGTTCCCTATGGGGCCTATCCCACCGCATGCTACAACCATTATGACTACGATCCGCTATACCTGAAAAACTATGCCGCCGCCGCAAAGGATGACAAGCTGTACAAAGAGTATCTGCAGAGCCATATTCGGGCAACGGAGGACCACCGGGCCCTGCTCGAACTGGCCGGTCCCGGGCGCATCGCCCTGATCAAGGCCGACCCGCGCACCGGCTATGCCGTAAACCTTGACCGAAGGTGATCCGGAGAGAACAGTGGAATATACCTTACGAGAGATGATGGCGCTTGCGGCCGCAAGAGAGATCAAAAACGACGATATCGTCTTCTGCGGGACGGGCATATCGATGCTGGCCGCGATGGCCGCCAAAAGCATCCATGCGCCGGAGTGCGTCATTTTCTTCGAAACCGGCGCCGTTGACGCCCGGCTCGAAGAAATCCCCCTCGCGGTGGGGGATTCGCGCGTGATGTACCACACTTCGGCCAACGGCGGGCTTCTGGAAGCGTTTGCCACCATGCAGAACCAGATTACCGGCCATATGGTCATCGGCATCCTGGGCGCGGCCCAGATTGACAGGTTCGGCAACCTCAACTCCACCGTTATCGGAGACTATTTTGCACCCGCAATCCGTTTTTCGGGCAGCGGCGGGGGCTGCGACGTGGCCTCATTTGTCCCCCGCACCATGATCTTCATGCAGCACGAGAAGCGCAAATTCGTGCAAAAGCTGGATTACTTGACCAGCCCGGGACATTTGGACGGTCCCGACGGCCGCAAAAAAGCCGGCCTGCCCGCGGGCGGGCCTCAGCTGGTGATCACCAATATGGCCGTGATGCGCTTCGATGAAGAAACCAGGGAAATGTATCTGGCCGGATATTACCCCGGCATCAAGCCCCAAAACGTTTTGGCGCACATGGAGTTCCCCGTGGAGATCTCCAGAGCCCGTGAGGTCGCGCCGCCCTCGGAGCACGAGCTTAGGATCCTGCGGGAAAAGTGCGACCCCCAAAGGTTGATTCTCTAAGCAAAGCTTGTTGAGAAATTCTTCTGATGTTAAGGTCATCACTTCGCAAGAGAGACGGAGCCGTCGCCCGGCCCAGGCCGGGGCCGGATTTGGGTGAGAAAATGGCCACTACCCGAAAGGATCCAATGCAGATCATGAATGACAACACGGATCGACAGAGCAAACCCGGACCGCTGGACGGCATCAAAGTTGTGGAATACGGCGTTTTTCATGCAGGACCCGGCGGCGGTGCGATATTGGGCGATTTGGGCGCGGAAGTGATCAAAATAGAGGCCGGTGCGGGAGACCCCGAACGATATTGGACCAAGGTGGGCAGCATCGACATGTCCACCACCAACGGCCAAAGCCTGATGCACGAGGTTTCCAACCGCAATAAAAAAGGAATCTACCTCGATATCAAGAAAGAAAAAGGTCGTGAAGTGCTGCACCGCCTGGTGACAGAAGCGGATGTCTTTTTGACCAATTTGCGCAAAAGCACCAAAACGAAGCTGCAAATCGATTATGCAAGCCTGTCCAAGGTAAATCCCAAGATCATTCATGCCAATGTATCGGGCTACGGTCCCCAGGGACCGATGAGCGATCTGGGCGCCTTCGATCCCCTGGGACAGGCCCGCTCCGGCATGACGTTCGCCACCGGGCACGACGAACCGGTTCTGCTTCATCTCGGTATTCTCGACCAGGCCACAGCCATTGCGGCCAGCCATGCGATCATCACCGCCCTGTTTGTAAGGGAACGCCAAGGAATCGGACAGGAAGTTCACGTTTCACTTTACAGCACGGCGCTTTGGCTCCAGCATCCCAATCTCATGATAGCCAATGCGCTGCGCGTCAACCCCTGCGTTCCGTCCGCACGCCATGAACATTCTCCCCTGCGCAACCGTTTTTGCTGCAAGGATGGGAAATGGATCCTGGGAACCCATCATCCGGAAGAAAAGTATTGGGCTGTTTTTTGCAAGGCCACCGGCCAGGAACATCTGCTGCATGATTCACGCTTCACCGATGCCTCCGGAAAACCGGTGACTTACCGCGAGCTCATCCATATCTTCGACAAAGTCTTCGCCGCCAGGACCAGAGATGAATGGATGCAGATTTTTCAAAAGCACAAACTCATGTTCAGTTCCGTCCAGCGGATTGAAGAAGTTGAAAAAGACGAGCAGGCCCTTGTCAATGGGTATGTGGTTCCGTTTGATTACAAAGGATTCGGCGATATCAACATTCCCGGATATCCGATCCATTTCAGCCAAAACCGGGCCGGCACCCGGCAGCCGGCCCCTGCCATGGGCGAGCATACTGAAACCGTGTTGCGCGAAATAGGCTATTCGGCATTGGAAATCGAAGCACTGAGACAGGATGGAATAATTAACTGAGTCCGATGGTTCGGCCTCACCGCCGAACAGATCCAGGGCCGGCACGTGCGGGAAATCCTGGGCGAGCAGGAGCAGTTGCCTATCCCGCGAAGTGGCCTGCTCCGGGTGCAGTCAACGTACACGCCCGACCGCGGCGAATCGGGAGAGATCCAAGGAAAGAACACGTTCATAATTCGTGCAGGCCCCCCGTGTGCCCCTTTACATTGACGCATATCTTCATAGCTTCTGAAAAATTATCCACTCGTCGGCCAGCGGCCGGAACGTTTTGATTCAGAATCTGAATTGAAATACTTCATCACACGTCGCTGCGTCGATGGTTGACTGCTGAAATGTAACCAAATTAAGTGGGGACGCCATGACGATACATTCCAAATCGGTTTTTAGCGTTTGTTTCTTTGCAATAGCGATGATTACGGTTTCTTTGGCTCTATGCCTTCCGGTATGGGCGGTCGGCAGCCCATCTTCGGATGTGCCCGCAGCCCGGGCAGGGCACGACAAGCGCCAGAAGGCCAACGTCCATTTTCGCCAGGGAGAAACCTACACCCGGCAAGGCCGGCACGATGCAGCATCCCAGGCATATGAAAAGGCCATCGCATTGGATTCGGAGTATGCCGAAGCCTACAGCAATCTCGGGTTCAGCTATCGCAAACAAGGCCGCTTGGATCAAGCCATCGATGCCTATAAACGCGCAATTGACCTGAAACCCGATCTCACTCAAGCCCATGAATATCTGGGTGAAACCTATGCGGAGATGAAAGAGTTTGCGCTGGCCGAACAGCAACTGCAAATCCTGCGCAGCCTGAATTCGGAAGTAGCGGCGGAACTGGACGAGTTTATCCGCAAAATGAGGCAATCGCATTAGCGCGCTCTTGAACGATCCTGAAATAGAGACATGCCGATGATTGCACTGGAAACGATCCAGCAGGCGGCCAGGTTGGTCGAAGATCACATTTTAAAAACGCCGCTGGTCTACTCGCCGACGCTCAGTGCGCGATTCGATGCGCATATCTATCTGAAGCTTGAAAATCTTCAGAAAACCGGATCGTTCAAAATCAGGGGGGCGACCTACAAGATCATGCGCGGCAGCAGCCTGGGGAGTATTTCACCCCAGGGCGTGGTGGCCGCTTCGGCCGGCAATCATGGCCAGGGGGTGGCCCTGGCCGCCCGGCAGGCCGGTCTCAAGGCCACGATCGTCATGCCGCAGTGGGCCTCGATCAGCAAGCAGGAGGCGACCCGCCATTACGGCGGCAAGGTCATCATCTGGGGTGCCACGGTGGAAGAGAGCGTAGCCAAGGCCCAGGCCCTCGCAGGGCAGGGAGCAACCTTCATTCATCCGTACGATGATGCGGACATTATCGCCGGGCAGGCCACCATCGGTTTGGAGATCATCTCCTCCCTGCCGGAGGTGGACACCGTGGTCGTGCCGGTGGGCGGCGGCGGGCTCATTGCCGGGGTCGGCAGTGCCGTCAAGGCGATCAACCCGCAAACACGGATCATCGGCGTCGATGCGGCCGCCTGCCCTTCGGCCCAGGCATCCATGCGTGCCGGAAGGTGTGTGCCGGTCGAAGCCAAAGCCTCCATTGCGGATGGCATCAGCGTGAAGCAGGTGGGGCAGCTGCCCTTTGAGATCATGCGCGAACGGGTGGATGATGTGGTAGCCGTGCCGGAGGAGTATATCGCCGCCGCCATCCAGATCCTGCTGGAACGCAAGCGCATATTGGCCGAAGGCGCCGGGGCGGCCCCTTTGGCGGCTTTGCTGAACGCTTCCGTCCGTACGCGCAGGGACGAAAAAATCGTGCTGCTGATTTCCGGCGGCAACGTGGACAGCCCTCTGCTGGGCCGCATCATTCATCATGGACTGCTGAAAAACGGCCGCATCATGCGCATCCGCCTGACCTTGAACGACAAACCCGGAACCCTGGCGCGCCTGTTGAACAAAGTGGCCGATCTGCAAGCCAATATCCTGCATATCCATCACGACCGGAGCGTGGAGCGGCGCTCGATCGACCAGACCCGCGTGGAGCTGGAGCTGGAAACCCGCAACCACGAGCACATCGGCGAAATCGCCGATGCCCTGCGACAAGCCGGCTATGCATTGGAGCCGATGGATTGTCCGGCGCTATGAACGGGCGGAAAAACCGCTTCGCTTCTGGATGACCCGCGGCTGCCGCAGGTGTTTATGTCCTGGGCGACAATTTCGAACGGCTTTTCAGAAGACACCTGGGCATCTTCTGAATTGTGCCGGGGCGCCCTCATGACAGGAGCTGCCGAGCTTTCACCTGCAATCCGTTTGCATCGGTGAGCTGACCGCTCGCGGCGTTACATGTCTCCGGTCGGCTGACCATCCTGGACCGGTCCGATGCGGTACGGCCGCATCATCTCATTGTCTTCGTGCTCGACGATGTGGCAGTGCCAGACGAACTGACCGGGCTTATTGAATTGCATGCATGGTGAGTTACGGCGATCCAGAGGGATTATTTACCCGTACCCCAGGGCGTCCAGGTCTTCATCGGTCATCCCCAAGGCGTGGGCGATCTCGTGCGCCACGGTGATCTCTATCTCTTCAACCAGTTCGGCGCGCGTGGCGCACGCTGCTTCCAGAGGCCCCTGGAAAAGAAAGATGGTATCCGGGTAAAGCGGTGGGTCGGTCACCATGCGCTCGGTCAGCGGCACTCCCCAGTAGATGCCGAACAAGGTCTCCTCGGGCGCAAGCCCCATTTCCTCCAGCATCTCGGCGCCGGGCTGCAGTTGAACGCTGATCAGGATGTTGTCCAGGTGCCGCCGCATCTCCAGGGGAATGCGTTCGATCGCTTGCTGCACGATGCTGTCAAACTCCTTGACGCTGAGCCTTGTTTTTTTTCCTGCCATTATGCGTGCATCCTGTTTCTCAAGGAAGGTTCGCGAGTCGGCCGTCGCTCTTATGCGAATTGCCAGGAGAAGGTCTGGGGCAATTGCGGCCGAAACCAGAGCATGCCTACTTTGGGTGCGTCCTGTCAAGGCTGGGCGGGCGGTTTTAAGAAATAAAAAGGGCTTGGATGACCAGGCCCCCTTGTCTTTTATTTTGGTGATCCCAAGGGGATTTGAACCCCTGTTACCGGCGTGAGAGGCCGGTGTCCTGAACCGCTAGACGATGGGACCACGTTTGGGTTGGTTTGTGCCGAAATATAGAAAAGCCGGGCGTTTGTCAACACTATTTGCCCGGCCGGTGCGGCCTGGGGAGATCCCGGGTTGCGGGCTTTACAGGGCAGGGGTACCCGGCAGGGTGCGTTCCCACCCAAGAAGCCTTGGGATAATTTTGTACGGCACTTTTCGAATGCGGAATGCGGAATTACCCAAGGGAGAAGACTGCGCATCAACGTTTTGACGATTCACCGAACCGTGCATCAGCGGCATCAGCCGCCCGAAGCGCCGGGTTTCTTTTTGCCCTTGCGCGCCCCGGCGCCCATGTAAATGACCGGGCCGATAAAGGGGATCAGGGCCACGAAGGCCCAGGCGGCCTTCTTTTCGATACCGCCGAAATCCTTGCGGGCGATGTCGAATATGGCCCAGCAGGTGAGCAAATAGAACAAAACACCCCCCAGCACAATCCATTCGGCGACATTCATGAGGTTCATCCCTCCAATAGGTCGACGATTTTCAGGATGGTGTTGACGTAGTATTTGCTGTGATTGTAGTGGTAGACCGCCTTGAACGCTTTTTCACGGTCCAGCCCCGGCTTCCATCCGTAATTTTTCAGATAATTGGCGATGCTGAAGATGGCGTCGGCATCCGTAAACAGGTCGATGCGGCCGTCGCCGTCGCCGTCCCTGCCGTAGACGAGAATGTTGCTGGGCATGAATTGGGCGATTCCCAAGGCACCGGCGTAAGAGCCGACCACCGTAGGGGCGTCGATACCGTGCAGGTCGGTATAGGTTAGAAAGGCTTTGAGTTCCTTATAGGCCCAGTCGGCCTTCTGATCGGCCTTGCGGTCGTAGTCGGTGCGGCTGAAGCGGCGTTCCGAGGGCAGCTGTTCCCATAGATATTCCCTGGGCTGGGCTTCGGCGAGCACGGCCATGGTGGATAGCGTATTGATGATCGATCGCTTGCCCACGACGGTGCCGAATCGGGTTTCCACCAGGATAATGGCGGTAATGACGCGCGGATCGACCCCGAAACATTTTTCCGCACGCGCCAGAACGTCGGCATGGCGGCGCATATAGGCTTTGCCTTCAACGATATAACTGCGCTTGGTCAATTTATCATAGTCCAGAGCGGCTTCGTTGTGTTGAAAGTAGGCCGTCACCCCCCGGGCTTCGAAAAAGACCGCATCGCTGTGGTAGAGTCGCTTGATGCGCTCGGCATCAAAGCCGTCGGCGATGAGCCGCCTCTGAAGGACATCATAGAATGCTCGGGACGGTTCCTGCGCCGCGGCCGAGAAAAGGGGGAAAAGACAAGTCAGGATCACTGCCAGGATGACCCGGCCTCTGTATGCATGGGGTGTTTTCATCATGTGGATCGCTCGCGGGGATGGCTCCAAAACCTTTTGTTATCATTGCATTGACCATGGGGTGCGCTTGATAGGGGTACCATGACATGGTATGGTGCGGACTGTCAAGGTTTCACGTGCGTGGATGGGTCGGTATTTCGCTCCATCGGCAGTGGACCGGGCGGCTCCTGATGTAAGTCCAAATAAACGAATAAGGGTCCATATGGCCAAAAGCTCTGCCAAAACCACCTTCAGCTGCCAGTCCTGCGGGTACCAATCACCCAAATGGCTGGGCAAATGCCCGGAGTGCGGGCAGTGGGACAGTTTTGCCGAAGAGATCTCCGCCGCGGTGGACAAAAGCGGCCCCCTGCGCGGCATCGCCGGGACGCTTAAACCTAAACCGGTGCCCATCGATTCCCTGGAAGTGGAGGATCAGGAACGGCTTTCCACCCGCATTGCCGAATTCGACCGCGTGCTGGGCGGCGGCCTGGTGGCCGGATCGCTGGTGCTCATCGGCGGCGATCCGGGCATCGGCAAATCCACATTGATGCTCCAGGCACTGCATGGCATGGCCGCCGCCCACCACAAAGTGCTCTATGTTTCGGGTGAAGAATCGGTCCAGCAGCTGCGCTTGCGCAGCCGCCGGCTGGCCGCCGCGGCGCCGCATCTTCTGGTGGTCTCTGAAATCCACCTGGATGCGATACTGCAAATGGTGGAAGAGCACCGGCCCGACGTGCTGGTGATCGATTCGATCCAGACCATGTACAGCAGCGATTTGACTTCCGCGCCGGGCAGCGTCAGCCAGGTGCGTGATTCGGCCATGCGACTGATGCTCAACGCCAAGAAATCGGGCGTCCCCACCCTGCTGGTGGGCCATGTCACCAAAGAGGGCGCCATTGCGGGGCCCAAACTGCTCGAGCACATGGTGGACACGGTGCTCTACTTCGAAGGGGATCGCAACCACGTGTTTCGCATCCTGCGGGCGGTGAAAAACCGTTTCGGATCGACCAACGAAATCGGCGTGTTTGAAATGCAGTCCGGCGGTTTGGCCCAGGTGCCCAACCCTTCGGCGGTGTTTCTTTCCGAACGGCCGGACAATGCGCCCGGATCGGTGGTCACCGCCACGATGGAAGGCACCCGCCCCATCCTGGTGGAGCTCCAGGCGCTGGCCAGCAGTTCCAATCTGGGTACGGCGCGCCGGACAGTGCTGGGATTGGACCCCCAGCGCGTCGCCCTGCTGGTGGCGGTGATGGAAAAGAAGCTGGGGCTGCACCTGATCGGACACGATATCTTTATCAATGTGGCCGGCGGGGTCAAAATCGATGAACCGTCCGTGGACCTGGCCGTGCTGGCCGCCATCGCCTCCAGCTTTCTCGACAAACCGGTGGCCGGCGAAACGCTGGTACTGGGCGAGGTCGGACTGGCCGGCGAGGTGCGCGCGATCGGCAATTTGGCCGCCCGCATGACCGAGGCGGCCAAAATGGGCTTCCACCGCTGCCTGGCCCCGCGCAGCAGCATCAAGCGCATCGAAACCCCTGCGGAGATCGAGATGGTCGGGGTGGGCAGTGTCGCTGAGGCCATGGAAGCATTGTTCTAATTGTCCGCCTCCTTCACTTTCATCTTTGATCATCTACTTTGAGCCAAATACCGGCGATAAATGAAGCATCGCGCCGGATTTACAGCCAAGCCCAAAGAGTACGGGTGCGGGCACCTGTCTTATTGACTTAACCCTTGCATAATATTATGAAACGTAAGAAAAGCGCCAAAACGCCCCAGTGGCAGGACCATTACACGCGTCAGGCCCAAAAGGAGCATTATCCGGCCCGTTCGGTTTATAAGCTGGCCGAAATCCAGAAAAAGCATCGCGTCATCGCCAGGGGCGATCGGGTTCTGGATTTAGGGGCCGCTCCGGGTTCATGGACCAAGTATGCCGCCGAACAGACCGGCAGCGAAGGATCGGTACTGGGCATCGACCTTAACCCGGTTACCATCCGCATGCCGGCCAATGTGACCGTTACGACAGCCGACATCCATGCGCTCCAGGGTTCGGCGGATCAGGTGTTCGGGTCCGATTTTCAGGTGGTGCTCAGCGATATGGCGCCCGCGACCACGGGTGACAAATCCGGCGATGCCGCGCGATCGTACGAGTTGTGCCGGGCGGCTCTGGCGGTCGCCGACGCCGTGCTGCAGCGCGGCGGCCGTTTCGTGTGCAAAATATTTCAGGGCGAAGATTTCAAATCCTTTTGTGATCAGGTCAAAGCACGGTTCGATCGGATGCATATATTCAAACCCCAAAGCAGTCGGAAAGCCAGCCGGGAGATCTTTATCATCGGCTTGGGCAAAAAGTAGGAGGACGGTATGTCAGGGCACAGCAAATGGGCCAATATCAAACATAAAAAAGGCGCCGCCGATGCCCGGCGCGGCAAAATCTTCACCAAAATCATCAAGGAAATCACGGTTGCGGCCCGCACGGGCGGCGGCGATGCAAACGCCAACCCGCGCCTGCGGGCCGCCATTATTGCGGCCAAAACGGAGAACATGCCCAAAGACAATATCGAACGGGCCGTCAAGAAAGGCACCGGTGAATTGGAGGGCATCCAGTATGAGGAAGCGACGTATGAAGGCTATGGTCCCGGCGGGGCGGCGATTTTGATCGATTCTCTGGCCGACAACAAAAACCGTGCGGTTTCGGAAATCCGCCATGCCTTGTCCAAGCACGGCGGCAGCATGGGCGAAAGCGGCTGTGTGGCCTGGATGTTCAAGAAAAAAGGCTATCTGGTGGTCGAAAAGAATGGAATCGATGAAGATGCCTTGATGGAAACGGCTTTGGAAGCGGGTGCCGAAGATGTGCGCGACGACGGAGACAGCTTCGAGATCATCTCCGACCCCGACGAGTTCGAAAAGGTCAAGACGGCCATCGATCAAAAGGGGATCACGTCGGTGGTGGCCGAAGTCACCATGGTGCCGCAAACCACCACCCCCGTGGAAGGAGAAACGGCCGAAAAACTGATTCGCCTGATCGATGCATTGGAAGACTGCGATGATGTGCAAAAGGTCTATACCAATGCCGATTTGCCGGATGATCTGGAAGCCGCATAAACAACCGCCGGCATTATACCCTCCTGATGCAGACATGCTGCCGGCGGCGAAATCCATGCAGGGCATTATCCAGCGCTGCATGGATTTCGTCACCGGCACTCTCCAACTTCCTGTTGCTGCCCCCGGCCCTTTGTTCATGACAAGCAAAGCGGTTCCACCATCTGCAAACCGATTTCAGGTTGCGCCTGCCCGGCACGGGAACGGCGGATAGAACAATCGAGCGCCGGCAATTGGGCGATGGTTCAATGCCGGCCCGGGTGTTCATCGATTCAAGAGGCTTGACACCTCCTCAACTTCAGAAAGGGAAGAGGCATGACGAAGCAAACAATCCCGCCAGCAGGCGCACCCCATGCGATCGGTCTGTATGACCCACGCTTCGAACACGATGCATGCGGCGTCGGATTCGTGTGCCGGCTCAAGGGCGGCGCATCCCATGAGGTGGTTCGTCAGGGGTTGCAGGTCTTGAGCAATCTGGCCCACCGCGGCGCCTGCGCGTGCGACGCCAATACCGGTGACGGCGCGGGCATCATGATTCAGCTGCCGCACCGCTTTCTGCGCTCGGTTGCGCAAGAGCTGGGTTTCAAGCTGCCCAAGCCCGGCAAATACGCCAGCGGGCTGGTTTTTCTACCCACCGATGCCCATCAGCACTCGTTTTGCAAAGAGCAGTTGGAAAATAGCGTCCGGCAGGAAGGCCAGCGCATATTGGGGTGGCGCAAGGTGCCGGTGCAAAACCAGGTGCTGGGCGCCATCTCCCGTTATGCCGAACCGGCCATCGGGCAGGTATTCATTGCGGCCGACAAGAAGGTCAAGGACCAGGACCACTTCGAACGCATCCTGTATGTCATCCGCCGGCAGGCTGAAAAGGCCGTGGCGCGGGCCGGGTTGCCCCAGGGGGCCTATTTTCACATGCCCAGCCTGTCCAGCCGCACGTTTATTTACAAGGGCATGCTGCTGGCTGATCAACTGGCCCCCTATTTCCCCGATCTGAGTGAATCGAGCATGGAAAGCGCCATGGCCATGATCCACCAGCGCTACAGCACCAATACGTTTCCCTCCTGGGATCTGGCCCACCCGTTCCGGTTTCTGGCCCACAACGGCGAAATCAACACCCTGCGGGGCAACCTGAACTGGCTCAAGTCCCGCGAAGCGCACTTTGCTGCGGACCTTTTCGGCAGCGATCTGTCCAAGCTGCTGCCCCTGATCCGCCCGGGTTCCAGCGATTCGGCCTGCCTGGACAGCGTGGTGGAATTGCTCTACCATTCCGGGCGCAGCCTGCCGCACTGTATCATGATGGTGATTCCCGAAGCGTGGCAGCATCACGATACCATGCCGGAGGACCGGCGCGCATTCTACGAATATTACGCCTGCTGCATGGAACCGTGGGACGGCCCGGCCACGGTGCCGTTTTCCGACGGCCGCCTCATCGGAGCCGTGCTCGATCGCAACGGCCTGCGTCCCTCGCGCTACACCATCACACGCGACGGCCTGGTGGTGTTGGCCTCGGAGACCGGTGTGCTCGACATCGCCCCCGAAAACGTGCAAAAACACGGGCGGCTTCAGCCCGGCCGCATGTTCCTGGCCGATCTGGAAGCCGGACGGATCATCGATGATGAAGAGATCAAGGAGAAGATCTCCGGCCGGCGCCCCTACCGCCGGTGGGTGACGCAAAACCTGGTTACGTGGGACAAATTGGCGCGTCTCAAAGCGCCGGTGGCGCCGCCGGAAAAGGGCACGCCGGACCTGCACCGCCTGCACCACCTGTTCGGCTACACCATGGAAGATCTCAAGGTCATCCTGCAGCCCATGGTTGAGGAAGGCAAGGAGCCGGTGGGCTCCATGGGCGACGACATTCCCCCGGCCGTCCTGTCCAAACGCGCCAGACTGCTCTACGACTACTTCAAACAGCTGTTCGCCCAGGTCACCAACCCGTCGCTGGATGCCAACAATGAAGCCCTGGTGACCGCCATGGATGCCTATTTGGGCCCAGAGGGCAACCTGCTGACCGAATCGCCCGCGCACTGCCGCCGGCTCAAACTCAACAGCCCGATTCTGACGGCCGAGCAGATGGCGCGCCTGCGCTCGGCCGCCGTGCCGGTGCTGCGCGCGGTCACCTTGGATATCTGCTTTGCGGCCCGATCCGGAGACCAGGGCCTGGATGCGGGCCTGCAACGGCTGTGCGAAGCCGCAGCCAAGGCGGCGGAGGATGGCGCCGGCATCCTGATCCTGTCCGACCGGCGCGCAGATGCGGATCAGGCGCCCATTCCCGCGCTGCTGGCCACGGCCGGCGTGCATCATCATCTGATCCGCCGCGGTGTGCGCACGCGCTGCAGTCTGGTGGTGGAAAGCGGCGAGCCGCGCGAAATTCACCACTTTTGTTGCCTGCTGGGATACGGGGCCGCGGCCGTCTATCCCTACCTGGCCTATGAAACCATCGATGCGCTGATCGCCGATGGGCAGATCCGGTCGACAGATCCTCACGCAGCGCGTCACAACTACATCCACGCGCTTGAGGCGGGCATTCTCAAGGTGATGTCCAAAGTGGGCATATCCACCCTGCAAAGCTATCAAGGCGCCCAGATCTTCGAGTGCCTGGGATTGTCCGACGATGTCGTCGAGCGGTTCTTCACCGATACGGCCTCGCGCATCGGCGGGGCGGACCTGACCGGTCTGGCCGCCGAAATCCGGATGCGCCACAATCGGGCCTTTCACCAGGATATCGCCGGGCTTTCGCCGGAGCTGTTATCGGGCGGCCGCTACAAATGGCGCCGCGACGGCGAGGCCCACCAATACAGCCCCATTATGCTGGCCCGCTTTCGCCAGGCTGTTTTCGAAGGCAAATGGGACCTCTGGCAGGCTTTTTCGGCCGGAGTGGACGAGCAGAACCGGACCGAGGGGTTGCTGCGCGGCTTGATCGCGCTCAAGGCGCCCGGGCAATCCATTCCCCTCGAAGAGGTGGAGCCCTGGACCGAAATCGTCAAACGTTTTAAAACCGGCGGCATGTCCTACGGATCGATCAGCAAGGAAACCCATGAAGCGCTGGCCATTGCCATGAACCGCATCGGCGGCAAAAGCAACAGCGGCGAAGGCGGCGAAGATGCCGACCGCT
>QZKV01000181.1 GCA_003599575.1 Desulfobacteraceae bacterium
AAATTTTAACCGCAGGAATATATGGACATATTTCGAGGATTAAAATTTCCGCCCAACACCGAAATCGGCGAAAATAGCCATTTCTGGATGGACACTAATTATGAAGACCCGTGCACGTCCACGTGCACGGGCATGCTTCGGACTTCATTGATTAGACGAACAAGGAGCAAACGATGATCCGCGTTGGCGTGATTGGCGCTTCGGGATACGCCGGCGCCGAGTTGGTGCGCCTGTTGGCCGGTCACCCGCAGGTGAAACTCAATGCATTGACCTGCCGGCAGGATGCCGGGCAGCGTTTTGATCAGATCTACCCCGCCATGACCGGTTGGGTGGACCTGGTGTGCGAAGCTTACGATGCCCGGAAGCTGATCCGCAGCGTAGATCTGGTTTTTACGGCGCTGCCGCATCAACTTCCCATGAGCCTGGTCCCGGAGCTTTTGGACCAGGGGCTGAAGGTGATCGATTTGTCCGCCGATTTTCGCTTCAAGGACGCCGCCGTTTATGAGGCCCACTACAAGCCGCATAGCGCAGCCGGTCTGTTACCGCAGGCGGTGTATGGACTCAGCGAAGTATATACGGAGCAAATCAAAAGCGCCTCTCTGGTCGGCAATCCCGGCTGCTATCCTACCAGTGTGTTGCTGCCGCTGGTGCCGCTGATCAAAGCAAACCTCATCGACACCCGCCTGCTGATCGCCGATGCCAAATCGGGTGTCAGCGGCGCCGGCCGCGGGGCCAGCTCGACCAGTCATTTTTGCCACGTCAATGAATCTTTTAAAGCTTACAAAGTGGGTTCTCATCGCCACACACCCGAAATGGAAGCGGTTCTCAGCGATGTCGCCGGAGAACCGATCGCATTGAACTTTGTACCCCATCTGGTTCCCATGACCAGGGGCATGCAGACCACGATCTACACCCAGCCGCGCGGCGGCGTCACGCTGCGGCAGATCGAAGAATGTTTGCAAGCCTTTTACGCGGGCCGTTTTTTTATCCGATTGCGCGGCGCCACGCCGCCAGACGCATTGAATGTCAAAGGTACCAACTCGTGCGATATCGGATACACGCTGGATGCGCGCAACAACCGATTGATCCTGATGTCCGCCATCGACAATCTGGTTAAGGGCGCAGCGGGACAAGCAGTTCAGAATATGAACATCATGCTCGGCATGGATGAATCTCTCGGACTGCAATCCTGCCCCTTTCCGATATGATCGGTGCACCCGTCAGCCCATCGGCGATTTGTCGGGTGAAATGAGGGTGACGGGGCGGCAACGGTAACCGCCTGCCTGTACCGCCTCCCAGGGCTTTCCATGGAGATGCGCGATGCCCTGCGGGATCTCGCGGATAACGCCGAATCTTGACAACCGCGCGCATATGGAATAATGGGAATTTGACATTCATCGGGGGTGAGTCGCTTCTCCTCGATCGGATGCAAAAGATCCACCCACACATTGCCGGACATTTCCTGATCGTGCGATCAGGCATCTTTTCCCGAACGCAACCAGTTTAGATGACCTTTAAAGAAGAGGAGAGCCGATGACTGCAAAACTAATCAAAGGGACCGACATCCGCGAGCAGATCCTTGAAGAGATTACGGCTGAGGTTGCTCGGATCAAGGAAAAACACGGTGTCGTGCCCGGACTGGTAACCATTTTGGTGGGGGAAAATCCTGCTTCGATGTCTTACGTCACCTTGAAAATCAAAACGGCACACCGGGTGGGGTTCAAGGAAATTCAGGACAGTCAGCCGGTCGATATCAGCGAGCAAGCTTTGCTTGCACTGATCGACAAGTACAACAAAGACGATAGCATCAACGGGATTCTGGTCCAGTTGCCTTTGCCCAAACACATTGATGAAAAGAAGATCCTCAATGCCATCGATCCGGATAAGGACGTGGATGGTTTCCATCCGGTCAATGTGGGTCGCTTGATGATCGGCGGCGATGAAGTTAAATTTCCGCCCTGTACGCCGGCCGGTATTCAAGAAATGATCGTGCGCGCAGGGGTGGAAACCAAAGGCGCTGAAGTGGTCGTGGTAGGCCGTTCCAACATCGTGGGCAAACCCATTGCCAACATGATGGTGCAGAAGGGCAAGGGCGCCAACTCCACCGTTACGATCGTGCACACGGGCACCAAGGATCTGGCCGGTCATTGCAAACGCGCCGACATTCTCATCGTGGCGGCGGGTGTGCCCGGATTGGTTAAGCCGGAGTGGATTAAACCCGGCGCCTGTGTCATTGATGTGGGCGTCAACCGCGTGGGGGAGACCGTCAGCGAAAAAACAGGACAGAAAGTGGCCGTGCTTAGAGGCGACGTCGATTTCGACGCCGCCAAAGAGATCGCCGGATTCATCACGCCTGTTCCCGGCGGCGTCGGCCCCATGACCATCACCATGCTGATGCTCAATACCCTAAAATCACTCAAGTTCAAACTCGGCATCGCCTGATACCAAGTCCAAGGACTCTCCCCCTGTCACGATGGGGGAGAGTCGGGCGATGATTGCCTTCTCGTGGAGGCAATGTTCCATCTCTTATCAATCGACAGCGATGCACCTGCTGCCGTGTGGGGCGGGATTCAATCTGGAAACACAAGGGCGGGGATCATCTCCGTCCTGCATCCCCCGGGAGATCCCCGGGAGTGTTGCGCCAGCGACATCACCGCTATTCATCCACCGGTTTTTAACCGGTTTCCCCCTCATGCGATTGCACCGGAAATAATAACCCCTTTAAGGTTCCCAGGTTGGTGGCGACGGAATTCGTGTCCGCAATAGCGCACCAACTTATTTGCCGGGCGACTCTATAATCGCCTTGGGTACGCATAAAGAGCGGTTGCGGTAAATCGGCCAGGCCGCTTTTTTTCGTCACCCATGTGAAGACTCGATCTGCATCCGTTCATGCGGAGTTTTTTCACTGCTCATCATGAGCGCTTCATTCGGGGAAAACTATGGCAAGAAAAATTTCCGTTATCATCATAGGGGCTTCCGAATCAAAAATCAGACACTTTGGCATTTCGATCAACAAGCTTTGCACATTGGCCGTTGCAATGGTCGTGGTCCTCGGATTTGTCGTTTATGGAGCCGTTGGGTACCTGATGCATCGATCGCAGCTCGAGGCAAAGCGGCAGATGCAAGCTCAATTTACCCAACAAGACGAAGAACTGGCGCTTCAGCGTGAACAGATCATCAGATTTGCCTCGGCGATCAATGGCTTGAAGGAGCGTATGCTCTCACTCACCCAACTGGAGGATCGCGTGCGCGTCCTGGCCAATCTCGATTCGCAGGGTAGAGAGGGCATTTTCGGCATAGGTGGTTCTGCTCCGGATGATCTTAATCCTGATGTGGAACTGAAAGAAAAACAAAATGAATTGATCGAGGATATGCGCCGGCAGATCAGACTGCTCGAGTCCGCCTCCCAGAAACAGCACCATGTATTCAGTGATCTCCTCGCTCAACTGGAAGAGAAAAGAAGTGTGATGGCCTGTACACCGTCCATCTGGCCTGCGGAAGGGTTGGTGACATCGTCATTTGACTACCGCAAATCTCCATTTACCGGAAAACGAGAATTCCACAAAGGCATCGACGTCGCCAATCGTGATGGCACACCCATTGCGGCCACAGCGGATGGCATTGTCTCATACGTAGGACACAACGGTTCCCTTGGTCAATTGCTGGTCATCGATCACGGCTATGGCATCATCACTCGATATGCCCATTTGCAGAAAATCCTCAAAAAAAGAGGCGAACGCGTCCAGAAAGGCGACGCCATCGCCCTGATGGGCAACACCGGACGCAGCACGGGACCTCACCTGCATTATGAAGTACGGGTCAACGGCCTGCCGGTCAATCCGCAAAAATATATCCTCGACTGAGCCTCCAATCCCCTTTTCGGCCTCCCGGAATGCCTGTCAAACGTTGGAGGTCGGCGCGAGGTACCAGAAAAAACCTTGATAATCCCCTGAAAAACCTTTAATTTACCCCTTCGAAAGACCAATAACCACATAAAGGACGACACCTATACGCGGCGGCCGGCCAACTTACAGGCAACGGAAAAAGCAACACCTCGAAGCATGCGGATCACTCACATCTTCATCAGATTGCCACTACAGGAAGGATCCCTTGACACATGATATGGGAACTGTTGACCAACATATTTGGAAGCAAGAACGAACGCGAAATAAAGCGGATCATACCGATCGTTGATGCGATCAACCAGCTCGAAACCAAAATGCAGGCCATGAGCGACGATCAACTGAGGTCGCAAACCGGCGTTTTAAAAGAAAAGCTGGCGCAAGGGGCTGACCTGGATGAACTGCTGCCCGAAGCGTTTGCCACGGTACGCGAAGCGTCGGTGCGCTCCGTTCAAATGCGTCATTTCGATGTCCAGATGATCGGCGGCGTCTTTTTGCACAAGGGGCGCATCGCCGAGATGAAGACAGGGGAGGGCAAAACCCTGGTGGCCACTTTGCCGGCTTACCTGAATGCCTTGGTGGGAAAAGGTGTGCATATCGTCACGGTCAATGATTACCTGGCCCGGCGTGATACGGAATGGATGGGCAAAATCTACGCATTTCTGGGCTTGTCGGTGGGAACGGTTTTACACGGCCTGACCGATGCAGAACGCCGCAGCGCCTATAATTCAGATATCACTTACGGCACCAACAATGAGTTCGGTTTTGACTATCTGCGCGACAACATGAAATTTGACCTGGATACGATTGTCCAGCGCGATCTGCACTATGCCATAGTGGACGAGGTGGACAGCATTCTGATCGATGAAGCCAGAACTCCTCTGATCATTTCGGGTCCGGCCGAAAAATCAACCAATTTATATTATCAAGTCAACGGTATCATCCCACGCCTTGAAATGGACCGGCACTTTTCCAAGGATGAAAAAGCGCGCAGTGTGGCTTTAACCGAAGAGGGGGTCGCCGCGGCCGAAAAGCTGCTGCAGATTGAAAACCTGTATGATCCCCGCAATATCGAGATCCTGCATCACGTTAACCAGGCCCTCAAAGCCCATAATCTGTTTCAGAGGGATGTGGATTATATTGTTAAGGACGGACAGGTCATCATTGTCGATGAATTCACCGGCCGCCTGATGCCCGGCCGGCGATACAGCGATGGGTTGCACCAGGCCCTGGAGGCCAAGGAAAGTGTCAACATCGAAAATGAGAACCAGACCTTGGCCACCATCACCTTTCAGAACTATTTCCGCATGTATGCCAAGCTGGCCGGTATGACCGGAACCGCGGACACCGAAGCGGCCGAATTCAAGAAGATCTATAACCTGGATGTCAATGTCATTCCGACGCATATGCCCATGATTCGCAAGGACCATCCGGATGTGATCTATAAAACCAAACGTGAAAAGTACGAGGCCGCGCTTGACGAGATAGAATCCCTTCATAAGAAAGGTCAGCCGGTGCTGGTCGGGACGATCTCCATCGATGTGTCCGAGCAGATCGCCAATAAGCTGCAAAAACGCGGCATCAAGCACTCGGTGCTCAATGCCAAAAACCACGAGGCCGAAGCGGAAATAATCGCCATGGCCGGCCAAAAGGGCAGCGTGACCATCTCCACCAACATGGCTGGCCGCGGTACTGATATCAGGTTGGGGCAGGGCGTCACCGATCTGGGCGGGCTGCATATCCTGGGAACTGAACGGCATGAAAGCCGACGCATCGACAACCAGCTGCGCGGCCGTTCCGGACGTCAAGGGGACCCGGGATCATCCCGTTTTTATCTATCGCTGGAGGATGACCTGCTGCGTATTTTCGGTGGAGAGCGCATCGGCAATATCATGGAGAGACTCGGCCTGCAGGACGGGGAGCCCATCGAGCACAACCTGATCAGCCGTGCCATCGAAAATGCGCAAACCAAAGTGGAAGCCCATAACTTCGATATTCGCAAGCACCTGATTGAATACGACGATGTGATGAACCAGCAGCGCGAGGTGATATACCGCCAGCGGCGGGAGTTGCTGACCAGCCGGGACATTCATGAAACCATCAGTGATATGATCATGGAAAAGGCCGAGCAGGTCGGCTCCCAGTTCGCGGATGAAAAAGCATTGCCCGAGGATTGGGATTTCGAAAGGCTCTCGGATGCCGTTTTCCAGCAGTTCAATTATCGTTTGAAAAGCTTTGATGCGGCCACCCTGGACGGTCTGACCCGTGATGGGCTGATTGAGGAAATTTACGATCAAGTCCTTGCGTATCACCAGCAACGGGAGCGTCAGTTCGGCTCTGATGCCATGCGGCACCTGGAACGCGTCATCATGCTGCAAACAGTGGACAATCTTTGGAAGGACCACCTGCTGAGCATGGACCACTTGAAAGAGGGCATCGGCCTGCGCGGGTATGCGCAGCAGAACCCGCTTCTCGTTTATAAAAAAGAAGGTTTTGACTTATTTCAGGACTTGATCGACCGCATTAAATCGGAAACTTTAAACCTATTGTTCCGCGTGCAATTGGCCGAACCCGCTTCATTGAAAGAAATGCAGCGGGAACAGGAAAAAGATCTGGTCTTTTCAGGCGCAGGAAACGGGGCGGCCCCTCCTAAAAAGAAGCCCGTTCGCCGCAGCGATAATAAAGTGGGGCGCAACGCTCCCTGCCCCTGTGGGAGCGGGAAAAAGTACAAAAAGTGCTGCGGCCGTTAATAATTCCGTTCCCGGCCGATGACATACCGGGGTTTGTGGTAATCCAGAATGCTTCCACTTACCCGAGCACCCGCTCGGATGGGGAGAGCGGGGTGGTTTTTACGAAAATCTAACAACGAGGCGCTACGACCGATGATCATAGGCGTCATTTCCGATACCCATGGGGTTTTGAAGCAGGGTGCGCTTGCAGCGCTCAGGGGAGTTGACCATATCATTCATGCGGGCGATGTCGGAAGCCCCGAGGTGATTTCCGCCTTAAGACTACTGGCGCCGGTAACGGCAGTTCGCGGCAACATCGACCGTGGTGCCTGGGCCTGGTCCCTGCCGGTTGAAGAAATGGTAGTGCTCGACGGGAAAACATTCTATGTCTTGCACGATGTAAACGATCTGGCTCTGGAGCCCGCCAGCACCGGGATACAGGTGATCGTCAGCGGGCACACCCACCAGCCGCTCATAAAAAATGCAAAGGATGTTCTATATTTCAATCCGGGTTCGGCAAGCCAGCGCAGGCGCGGAGGCCCACTAAGCATCGGACACATCCGGATTTCCGCGCAACTCGTGCAGCCGGAGATCATCCATCTGGACAGCTAAAGAATTTTTTCTTCCGATCGATAATTCAACAAGGATGGGGCGCTCGGAAGGTGCTTTACAGCAAGACATCTTTTCTCGTGCACGGTCGTTGAAAAGGCTGCTGCAGGGCCTGCGAAGCACTTTTTTGCAGGACCAGATAGCCGGTCAATCCCCTTTACAAAGACCAAGCCTGATGCTTATAATGATCTCAAATTAAAAAGGCAAAGTTAACGTCGATGACTGTTCGATTCACATGAGTCAGTATTTGCCTGAAACAATCAAGGACGTTGATGCCAGGACCGATCGCGACACCAAAGAGCCGCCCATTTACAGGGTCCTGTTGCACAACGATGACTATACCACGATGGAATTTGTGGTGCAGGTCCTTATGCTGGTTTTTCACAAGTCCGTGGAGCAGGCCACCAAGATCATGTTGAATGTGCACAAGCGTGGCATTGGCGTGTGTGGCCTTTTCACCTATGAAGTGGCGGAAACCAAAGTTGAAACAGTCACGCGTTTAGCCCGGGAGAACGGGCATCCGCTAAAATGCACCATGGAGAAAGCTTAGAGTCATGATCAGCAAAGAATTAAGCGTAACATTGGGGTTTGCTGTAAGGGAGGCAAAGCGCCGGCGGCACGAATATGTCGGAATCGAGCACATCCTGTTTGCCATTCTGCACGACAGCAATGGCATTGAAATCATCAGCGGGTGTGGCGGTAATGTCGACCACCTGAAAACCGCCTTGGAAAATTTTTTCAATGAAAAGATGGAAGTAATCCCCGAAGGCAATGAATATGTGCTGCAACAAACCATCGGCTTCCAGCGAGTGATCCAGCGCGCGGTCAATCACGTACGCTCTGCCGAAAAGTCAGAGGTATCGGTGAGTGATATCCTGGCTTCGATATTCATGGAAAAAGATTCGCATGCTTCTTTTTTCCTTAATCAAGAGGGTATCACACGGCTGGATGTATTGAATTACATCTCCCATGAACTCCCGGCCGAACCGCCGACAGGCGAGCAAATCGGGTTCGCCAAGACCGAAACCGAAACCGATAAGGAAAAGAAAAAATCAAATCCACTGGAAGCCTACACGGTGGACATGGTGAAAATGGCCGCCGAAGGCAGGCTGGATCCGATGATCGGCCGGGATAGCGAGATTCAGCGCACGATGCAGGTGCTATGCCGCCGCCGTAAGAACAATCCCATCTTTGTCGGTGAGCCGGGGGTCGGCAAAACCGCCATGGCTGAAGGATTGGCCAATAAGATTTACGGCGGCGAGGTTCCCGAGATGCTCAGGAATATGCGCATTTACAGCCTGGACTTGGGAGGAATGCTCGCGGGCTCCAAATTCAGGGGCGATTTCGAACAGCGGCTCAAGGGTGTCATCACGGAATTGCAGAAACGCAAAAATGTCATCCTCTTCATTGATGAAATTCACACCATTGTGGGTGCCGGAGCAACCAGCAGCGGTTCCATGGACGCCTCCAACATCCTCAAGCCGGTTCTGGCCAGTGGAGAGATTCGCTGCATCGGTTCGACCACCTATGAGGAGTACAAGAACCATTTCGAAAAAGACAGGGCGCTTTCCAGGCGTTTTGAAAAAATTGAGATTTCCGAACCCTCCATCGACGAGAGCGTCAAAATTCTCAAGGGCTTGAGATCGCGTTATGAAGAGCATCATGACATCGTATACACGGATCACGCGCTCAAGGCGGCCTGCGAGCTGTCCTCCAAATATCTCAATGACCGCTATTTGCCCGATAAGGCCATCGATGTGATCGATGAGGCCGGTGCGTTCGTGCGCTTGTCGGGCGGCGCCCATCGTACCAAAATCAATCCGGCGGACATTGAAAAGATAGTGGCCAAGATGGCCCGGGTACCCACCGTGAGCGTATCCACCCCCGACCGGGCTAAACTGGAAACCCTGGAAGATCGTTTGAAACAGGTGGTTTTCGGGCAGGATGCCGCCATCAGCGCTCTGGTAACCGCTATTAAGCGGCAGCGCGCCGGTTTGGGGCAGCCGGAAAAGCCGGTCGGTTCCTTCTTGTTTACGGGCCCGACAGGTGTCGGCAAAACTGAAGTGGCCCGTCAGGTTGCGCTGGCCTTGAATGTGGAATTCATACGCTTTGACATGAGCGAGTATATGGAAAAGCACGCGGTCGCCCGGCTGATCGGTGCACCGCCCGGCTATATTGGATTTGACCAGGGCGGATTGCTCACGGACAATATCCGCAAACATCCGTACAGCATTCTGCTGTTGGACGAAATTGAAAAAGCCCATCCCGATCTGTTCAACATCCTGTTGCAGGTGATGGACCACGCAACGCTGACGGATAACAACGGGAAAAAGGCCGATTTCCGCAATGTGATTCTCATGATGACGTCCAATGCAGGCAGCCGCGAAATGAGTGCGGCTACGATCGGTTTCTCTGATCCCAAAAAGGATACCAAAGGAAAAAGCAAAAAAGCCATTGAGAAGTATTTCAGCCCGGAATTCCGCAATCGTCTGGACGGCGTGATCACGTTCAATGGTCTGGATATGAAAATCATGGAGCAGATCGTCGACAAATTCATGACCGAATTCGCGGTCCAACTTGCCGCCAAGAAAGTCGAGCTGGCTTATTCGGATGCCACACGCAAATGGATGGCCGGTAAAGGCTACGATCCCGATTACGGCGCGCGTCCCCTGGCCAGGGTCCTGCAGACGGAAATAAAAGATATACTGGCTAATGAAATTCTCTTCGGACGATTGGATAAAGGTGGAAAGGTGACCATCGACTTGGTGGACGACAAGTTGACCTTTGTCTACTCCTAAAACTGTGTCCAAGCATTCCGATTTAAGCGACAGGGCAAGGGGCCCACTCCTTGCCCATTGTTTTTTAAGTCCGCATAAAACGCGCCTCTCCACTGTGCGATGATTTTCCATGTATATTTTTCCAGCGTTTTGGCATCCTATCCGATCAGCGGAACCGGTTCAGGCCTGATATGCCCATTTTCTTGTTATCCGAAAAACTCTCCTTTCCCCCGCCTCATCTGGCGACGAAAGAGGGATTGCTGGCCGTGGGCGGCGATCTGCGGCCTGAGCGGCTGATTCTGGCCTACCGGAACGGTATATTTCCCTGGTACTCCGAAAATGACCCGATATTATGGTGGTCGCCCGATCCCCGATTGGTGCTTTACCCCGAAGAACTCCACATATCCGGATCCCTTCGAAGAACAATCCGGCGAAGTCTTTACCAAATGAGCTTTGACACCGATTTTGAAGGCGTTATAAGCGCCTGTGCGCAGCTTCGCTTGGAGAGCTTGGAAGGTACGTGGATAACGCCCGAGATGAAGTCGGCCTACGTGCGCCTGCATGAGTTGGGCATTGCGCATTCCGTTGAAGCGAGATTTGATGGAAAATTGGTGGGCGGATTATACGGTGTATCGCTCGGCCGCGCATTTTTCGGAGAATCCATGTTCTCCCGCATGAATGATGCTTCAAAAGTCTGCCTCGTCTATCTGGCCTCGTTTTTAAAAAAACAAAACTTTTCTCTGATCGATTGCCAAGTCCATACAGAGCATCTCATGCGGATGGGTGCCCGTGTCGTAAAAAGAAACATGTTTCTTAAGCAGCTGCGGGATGCCATTGATTTTCCTTCATTAGAAGGTTCCTGGAGATACCACGCCTCCAACACTGGGCAATCAGTTTCACTTATGTAGAAAGAACTGCAGGATTCTATCCATATCTATGTAATCTTTTACACATTCACTGTGAAAATTAGGTATGGCTTACCTATCTATCCAGCCCCTTCCTTTTTCGTACCTGATCTGAGAAATAGTATAAACCATGGAAGTTAAAGGATAAGCACATTTTATAGCTCTACCCGAAGTTATGGCATTGCAGTTGCTTGGTAGGTGATCAGGTACATAGGGCAAGATCAAGAAGGGAAAAAAAATGGAAAAAGTTCTTCGATACATCCTGCCTGCATTAGGGATGTTATCAATTTTAATTTTTAGTGTGAGCGCAACTGCAAATTTTAGGGATTCGGGCAGCTTCGTGAACGAAACATTCTCGGAACCGATAAATATTCTTCTCATCGGTTTTGGACTGATCGGCCTAAGTAGTTTTATCAAAAGGAGACACATTCGGTAATCTTATTGGATCCGGAAGCTCGGCAGGATCGTTTATCCGAATGGGTCGGCGCTGAAAAAAGAAACTGAGAAAAGATCAAGGCGTGCAAATCCTGCCCGCTTGTTGCAAACCGACATAATTGCAGCTGCCGAGCATGATGCAGCCATGAATCGGATAACCCGGATGCATTGGGCGTGCGGGTTATTTGTGTTTGAAACCGCATTCTATTTCCACCCGATCGGGACAAAAGACAAGTACTAAGAATCAAAAGCAAAACAGCTTCTGCCCGCTTAATTCGAAATTCGAAGACGATATTTGAAGCCAAACATACCGAAACCCGAATGATCATCTATTTGTTCGATCATTCGGGTTTCGGATTTGAATTATAGGGCTTTCTGGATAGCCCTATAATTCAATATTGCGGTAAGGGGAAAAAAAATGTATGTAAAAGATGTTATACTTTTCACGGTTATCCTTTTGGCATCCATTCCAGGGAGCGGCAGATGAACCCATCACCAAAGCTGCTGATCATTGATGATACAGAGGAGGTCCTGTCCGCACTCTGTAAATATTTCAGGCAAAAAGGGTACCATGTTATTTCCGCTTCCAACGGATTGGATGGTTTAAAAATGATCGAATCCGAAAAGGAGGGGCTTGACATCATCATTACCGATCTGGTTCTACCCAATATCAGCGGCGTTGCCGTTATCTCCCTTGTCAAAAAAAAATATCCGCTTCTACCGATCATTGCTATTACAGGTTGGGGTGAGCACCCGGAGGCTCTGGCCAAAGAAGCCAAGGCTGATCTCGTGATGGAAAAACCATTTAAGTTAACGGAACTTGAAAAGGCCGCAAGGAACCTTCTATCCAAATAGAGAATGGTTGAAAATGGGACCACCTATCATAGGTATTAGCGAAAATATCCGTCGTATTAAAGAACTTGTCGAGCACGTCGCACACACCGGATTCAATACGGTCATTTTCGGAGAAAGCGGCGTGGGCAAGGAAGTCGTTGCGCAGAATTTGTACCAGAGATCTCCACGCGTGGGGAAACCATTCATAAAAATAAACTGCGCGGCATTACCCGAAGGGCTTTTGGAAAGCGAGCTGTTTGGTTACGAGCGTGGAGCGTTTACAGGAGCTGAACAAAAAAGAAGGGGCAAGTTTCAACTGGCCCATGGCGGCGTTTTGCTTCTGGATGAAATCGGCGATATGTCCCTTGTCCTGCAAGCAAAACTTCTGCACGTCCTTCAAAGCGGTGAATTTGCGCCGCTTGGATCGGAGAAGGATATTAAAACAGACACCTGGGTGATCGCTGCAACCAACCACGATCTTAAACAAGATATCAGCGAAGGTAAATTCCGGGAGGACCTGTATTATCGACTCAATATCATCAAGATCTATATCAATCCGCTCAGAGAACGACCTGAGGACATTGAGCCGTTGATCGAATATTATCTTGCGGAATATGCTACCCAACTGGGTGCTGCCAATATCGTGCGTCCGACGCCGGCAGTTATTGCCAAACTGACCACCTATCATTGGCCGGGCAACGTACGGGAGCTGCAGAATGTGCTCAAGCGGATGCTGGTCTTGGGTGAATGTGAAAAGATCGTCGACGAACTTTTCGACACCAGCGCAAAGCAGCCCGCGGAAAACACGGTTTCAAAGAGCGATGGCAGTGGCGATACACTTCATTCCTTGCTCGATCTTGGCGGTAAGGATCTGGTCGATAACAACTCTTTCTCATTGAAAGCAGCCAAGAAGAAGGCTGTAGACAAAGTTGAAAAAGAGATCATCTCCTATGTTCTTAAAAAAACCGATTGGAACCGCAGCAAGGCTTCCAGGATATTGAAAGTCAGCTATAAGACCCTCCTTAACAAAATCACGGAATTGAACATCAGTCCGCCGGCCGGCAGTAGTGATTTTCAATAAGGGTATAAATTTGGAGTGGTTGCCGAGACCGGGGCACGGCCTGCGAAAGTGAGGTCAGCGGCAAAGTCATGCGGCACTTCAGAAAGTTATTCAGACAATTAACATCACCCAAAAAGCTACTTTTAATTCACAATCGGAAAAATAGTTCCTCTTAATTATTTCGTTATCTCCACAATACTTTGCTCGAGTGATGCATTCCGGTTTTTCCCGGTTAGTGTGGCGTTGGTGGTATTGCCCACGAAAACAATATCTTGAGATCGACCACCAGCCTTATCGGCAACGGAGTAAAAGGTGGCCAATCATGGGTACTGAAATTGCATGGGGAAAGCGAATCGGGGGGCTGGGTTGTATGTTCGCCAATGCTCAGGACTCGTACCATCCCCGCCGATGCGGAAACCAAACTTGATCCGGTTCCGAAGCGGTGGATGGTTTGATTGCTTGCGGGCATGAAATGGGCCGAATGCGTGGACCGGACCGGTAGAATTTCAGAAACATAATTCCGGAGATTAGATTGGGTGAACGCAACAACATCCGATAAAGGTGGACGACGCAAAGTTGCCGATCGCCGGCAATTTACCTATACCCTTCATATACCAGAACGAAGAAACGGAATGGATCGGCGCAGCGGGAAAGATAGGCGCAGATTGCAACGAAAAGATGATAATGGTTTTGCTGATACGATGTAGAATGCTGTCGAAAAACAACACGGGCACCATTCTGGCAAGACCGTCGATCCCGCTTTGATCTTTTGCCACCGTACCGCTGATATCCCGCAACTCCCTTTTAGCCTTCCTCTTCATACCCTATCACTCGCAAGTGCCTTTAAACGATTCGATAAGCTCTTTCAGACAACCTGGGAAAATACTTCATTGGCAATGATCGGGTTGGGCCCTCTATAGTGGAACCTCACACTCA
>QZKV01000149.1 GCA_003599575.1 Desulfobacteraceae bacterium
GCCGGGGGACAACGTGACGATCACGGCCGAGTTGATCACGCCGATCGCCATGGAAAAAGAGCTGCGCTTTGCGATCCGCGAGGGCGGACGTACGGTGGGCGCCGGTGTGGTAAGCGAAATCATCGAGTAAGAATCAAGGAGTCCACAGGTGAGAGTAATCGTGACGCTCGCATGCGGTGAATGCAAACGCCGGAACTATTCGACGACAAAAAACAAGCGGACCACGCCGGATAAGCTGGAGTTCAGCAAATATTGTCCGTTCTGTCAGAAACATACACCTCACAAGGAAACCAAGTAATTCCGGCGGCCAAAGATGAAACGCCCGCCCGTGCAGGCCAGTAGCTCTAACGGTAGAGCATCGGACTCCAAATCCGGGTGTTGGGGGTTCGAATCCCTCCTGGCCTGCCAATGTTTTTGGCCGAAAGGAAAAGGGGTGACGGCGTCTAAAAGGACGGCATTGAAACGACCCCTCGGGATGGAGTGGCATGGGACGGATACTGAAGAAAAAGGACCCCGAAAAAAAGAAAACTCAGCGCCTGGATAAAAGCATTGAAGGCGCAACAGTAACCGGGGATAGCGATTCCGTGAAGCCTGCGCCGGTGCTTAAAAAAGCGCCGCTGCCGGCCAAACCGAAGGTGCCCGGCGCCGAGCCCGGCTTTCTACAGAAAAGCATTCAATTTTTGCGCGAAGTGAAGATTGAGCTGAAAAAGGTCACGTGGCCATCCCGCAAGCAGACCATGGGATCCACGGTGGTTGTCATCATTCTGGTGATGATCATATCCCTTTTCTTGGGATTGGTTGATTTTGGCCTCTCGAGCCTGATTCGCGTAGTGCTTCCATAACCGAGGAAGGTGAATCGTGGCACTCAAATGGTACATCGTCCATGTTTATTCGGGCTTTGAGAACAAAGTCAAAGCGTCGTTGGAAGAGCGCATCACCAATTCGCCCAACCCGCAAAAATTTGGCGAGGTGCTCGTCCCCACCGAAGAGGTTGTGGAGTTGGTCAAGGGGAAACGACGCACGTCGGCGCGGAAGTTTTACCCCGGCTATCTGCTGGTTCGAATGGAACTGGATGACGAAACTTGGCATATCGTAAACGATACGGCCAAGGTCACAGGTTTTTTGGGAGGCAGGGAAAAACCGTCACCTTTGACCGATGAAGAGGCGGACCGGATCATTAACCGCATGGAAGCGGGCAAACTCAAGCCTCAACCCAAGTATTTGTTCGAATCAGGGGATGAGGTGCGCGTCATCGACGGTCCCTTCACCAACTTCAACGGAACGGTGGAGGAGGTCAATCACGAGAAGGGAAAGATCAAGGTCTTGGTCAGCATTTTCGGACGGTCCACGCCGGTTGAACTGGATTTCGTTCAAGTATCCAAGCTCTAGACCCCGAGGCGCTTGACCATCAGGGCACAGAATGCACCGGCTCTTACGATCATAGTAAAGATGAGGAGTTAAAAGAAAACCATGGCGAAAAAGGTAATGGCCCAGATTAAGCTGCAAGTCACGGCGGGTAAAGCCACACCCTCGCCCCCCATTGGTCCCGCATTGGGGCAACACGGCGTGAACATCATGGATTTTTGCAAGGCATTCAACGCCCGCACCGCCAACGATGCCGGCATGATCATCCCGGTGGTGATCACTGTTTTCCAGGATCGTTCATTTACGTTTATTACAAAAACACCTCCGGCCGCCGTGCTGTTGAAAAAAGCCGCTAAAATAGCCAAGGGCGCGGGCGATCCGAAGCGGGATCGTGTCGGAAAGGTCACGCAGTCTCAGGTTGAAGAGATCGCCAAACTCAAAATGGCTGACCTGAACACCCGCGATTTGGAGGCCGCCTGCCGCATTATCAGCGGAACGGCACGCAGCATGGGGATCGAGGTCGTTTGAGCGTCACGTTTGCATGCGGACTCCCGTATGCAGCCAACAAGATGCTATAGGTCAAGGAGTGGAAAATTAGAAGATGCCGAAACGGGGTAAAAAATACACAGAATCCAAAGGCAGGGTCGACACACTCAAACGGTATGATTTCGCAGAAGCCGTTGAAGCCGCCCTTAAATCATCTTATGCCAAGTTCGATGAATCCATAGATATCGCCGTACGGCTGGGCGTCGATCCCCGGCACGCGGATCAGATGGTGCGCGGCACCGTTGTGCTGCCGCACGGTTTGGGCAAAGATGTCAAGGTTTTGGTTTTCGCCAAGGGTGAAAAAGAAGCCGAAGCCAGAGAAGCCGGAGCCGATTTCGTGGGCAACGACGATTTGATCGAAAAGATCCAAGGCGGGTGGTTCGGTTTCGACAAGGCCGTGGCCACACCGGACATGATGGGGGCGGTCGGCAAGATCGGGCGGCTTTTAGGACCTCGCGGATTGATGCCCAACGCCAAAACCGGTACGGTGACCTTCGATATCGGAAAGGCGGTTCAGGAGCTCAAGGCCGGTAAAATCGATTTCAGAGTCGAAAAAGCCGGAATCGTACACGCTCCCATGGGCAAGGTATCCTTCGGTGTTGAAAAAATCGTGCAAAACCTTTCGGCTTTCATGGAAACCATCATGCGGCTCAAGCCCTCGTCCAGCAAAGGTACTTACCTGAAGGGAATCGCGATTTCCACAACCATGGGACCAGGGTTCAAAATTGACGCATCCTTGGTCAAGGAGATGGTTAAGTAAATAACCGATTTGTTTTTACCGGCGGTCCGCCCCACCAGCGGCCGGGCGGCCGTGTTGATATAGACCAGGTACTAAAAAGCATATCGATGGTTATCATTACGCTGTCAAAGACCGTAGGTTCGCGCATTCGGCGGAGCAGCCGGGTGTGCGTTTAATCGGGACGTTGACCGGCCTACCGAGACAGTCTGAGATTAAGGGAAAAAACGCGCCGCCGCGTTTCCGGTGACGCGGATGTTCCCCGGCATGAACAGACAACTCTCTTGTTTCCTCCGGTTTTTGCAGTCGTGGGAAGGAGGTGTTAGCTAAACTTGGATATCGAAGCCAAAAAACAATTGGTAGAGCAGCTGCGGCAGCGCATGCAAAAAAGCAAGGTGGTCATCCTCACGGACTTCAAAGGCCTGGACGTGGCCACCATGACGGAGCTGCGCAGTAAATTGCGCGAAGCCAACGTCGAATATGAAGTCATCAAAAACACGATGCTGCGGCGGGCTTCCGAAGGCACCGGCGTTGAACCGATCAAAGGCCATTTCGAGGGCCCCAGTGCAATTGCCATCAGTTACGATGATCCGGTCGCACCGGCCAAGGTCCTGACCGACTTTATCAAGGTCAACAGTAAACTGGCCATTAAAATCGGCGTCATGAGCGGCAAGGTCATCGACCCTGCGGGGATCAAAGCGCTTTCTGCCCTGCCTTCACGGGAAGAGTTGCTGGCCACGGTTCTGTCGGCCATGATCGCGGTGCCCACATCGCTTGTGCGTGCCTTGAACGATGTGCCCAGGCGGATGGTCAGCGTGCTTCAGGCCATCAAGGAGAGCAAAGAAAAGCAAGCCGCATAGGCTGGTGTTCATTTCCAAACGATTGCCAAAACCAAGATTCGCCGCAACGGGATTGCGGCCATGTTGAAAGAAGCGGAGGAGCAAAAACCAATGGCTGATTTAACCAAACAAGATGTGATCGATTTCATTGCCAACATGACCGTTCTGGAACTCTCAGAAATGGTCAAGGAATTGGAAGAAAAATTCGGTGTTTCCGCTGCGGCACCGATGGCCATGATGGCCGCTGCCGGTCCGGCCGGCGAAACCGCGGCTGCCGAAGAGAAGACCGAGTTTGATGTTATTTTGACCGCCGCCGGCGACAAGAAGATTCAGGTGATCAAGGAAGTTCGCGCCATCACCGGATTGGGGCTCAAGGAAGCCAAAGAGCTGGTTGATTCGGCACCCAAACCCGTGAAAGAGGGCATCGCCAAGGAAGAAGCCGAAAAAATCAAAGCCCAACTGGAGGCGGCCGGCGCTCAGGTGGATCTCAAATAATTTATCCTAGAGGGAATAACAACCCTGTAACAATTACGAATCATGTAAATGCGAAAATGGGGTGGAAAGGCCAAAAACCTTTTATCCCATTTTCGCGTTTCCTAATGTCATTAAAAAATTGGAGAAATCATGGCTGAACGGCTGGCGCTTGACAAGCGTATTCGGAAAAATTTCGGTAAAATCAGAAAAATCGTCGAGATCCCTGATCTTATCGGCATGCAAAAAGAATCTTATCGGCGTTTTCTGCAGCTCGATGTGCCACCCGAAAGACGCGAAGACATAGGACTTCAGGCGGTATTCAAGTCGGTGTTTCCAATAAAAGATTTCACCGGCAGCGCTTCCTTGGAGTTCGTGGCTTACCGCTTTTCTGAGGTCAAACACAGCGAAGAAGAGTGCATTCAGCGCGGGATGACCTACGAGCTGCCGGTGCGCATCACCGTGCGGCTGGTGGTGTATGATGTCGATAAGGAAACCGGCGCCTCCAATATCCGCGATATCAAAGAGCAGGAGATCTATTTCGGCACCATTCCGCTGATGACCGAGAAGGGCACCTTTATCATCAATGGCACCGAACGGGTCGTGGTGAGCCAGTTGCACCGGTCATCGGGCGTCTTTTTCGATCATGACAAGGGCAAGACCCATTCCAGCGGCAAAATCATTTACAGCGCGCGGATCATCCCGGTGCGCGGTTCCTGGATCGATTTGGAAATCGACCCCAAGGACATCGTCCACATCCGCATCGATCGCCGGCGCAAATTCCCGGTCACCACGCTGCTCAAGGCCTTCGGGTACACCATCGAAGATCTGCTGAACTACTTCTATGGCAAGGAACGGGTGGTCATCGAAGGCCGGCGCGCCTACAAGCTCTTTAACGAAGAGCAGCTCAAAGGCCAAAGGGCCAGCCGGGATGTGGTCGATTCCACGACCGGTGAAGTGCTGGTTAAAAAAGGACGTATGTTCACCCAACGGGCCATCAAGCAAATGAAGGCCTCCAACATGGAGTCCATTCCGATCGGTCCCGAAGAGCTGCTGAGCAAGGTCTTCGCCGTTACCATCCACGATCCGAAGAGCGGCGAGGTCTTGATCCGCTCCAATGAGGAAGTCACCGAAGAGAAGCTGGCCAAACTCAAGAATGTCGGCATTAATGAATTCGACATTCTGCATGTCGATGGTGTTTCCAGCAGCGATTCCATCCGCAAAACACTGGTTCTGGACAAGGTCATCAGCAAAGAAGAGGCCCTGATCGAGATCTACCGCCTGATGCGGCCCGGCAATCCGGCCACCCCCGAAGTCGCGCAGGAGTTCATGGACCACCTCTTTTTCAAGTCGGCCTACTATGATTTATCCAGCGTGGGAAGGCTCAAAATCAACCTGCGCCTGGGCATCCAGGCACCGGTGCATCTGAGAACCTTGCGTAAGGAAGATATCCTGCTGACGACCAAGACCTTGATCGAGCTGCGCGATACCCAGGGCGTTGTGGACGATATCGATCATCTGGGCAATCGCCGGGTCCGTGCGGTCGGGGAACTTTTGGAAAACCAGTACCGCATCGGGCTGGTGCGCATGGAAAGGGCGATCAAAGAGCGCATGAGCCTGCAGGAAGTGGACGCGCTCATGCCGCATGACCTGATCAATCCCAAACCGGTTTCGGCGGTGGTCAAGGAGTTTTTCGGCACCAGCCAGCTGAGCCAGTTCATGGATCAGACCAACCCGCTGTCGGAAACCACGCACAAAAGGCGCTTAAGCGCATTGGGCCCCGGGGGATTGACCCGCGAGCGGGCCGGATTTGAGGTGCGCGACGTCCATCCGTCCCACTACGGCCGGATTTGTCCGATCGAGACCCCGGAAGGTCCCAACATCGGATTGATCGTGTCGCTGAGCACCTATGCCCGGGTCAACGATTACGGGTTTATCGAGACCCCCTACCGGGTGGTCCATGACGCCACGGTCTCTCGCGAAGTGAAATTCTTGAGCGCTTTCGAAGAGAAAAAGCATCCCATCGCCCAGGCCAACGCACCGATTGACGCAAAGGGTCACTATGTCAATGCGCTGGTCACTTCGCGGGTGGCCGGCGAATTCATGATGGTCGAACGCGAACAGATCGAATTGATGGATATTCACCCCAACCAACTGGTGAGCGTCTCGGCTTCGCTGATTCCGTTTCTGGAAAACGACGACGCCAACCGCGCCCTGATGGGCTCCAATATGCAGCGCCAGGCCGTTCCGCTGATGATCAGCGAAGCGCCCCTGGTCGGTACCGGCATCGAAGGCGTGGTGGCCAAAGACTCCGGCGTGACCCTGGTGTCCGATCGCGACGGCACGGTGGTGGATGTGGACGCCTCCAGGATTGTGATCCGGCATACCGCGGAGGACAAGAAACCGGTGAGTGTGTTCAACCTGTCGAAGTTTATCCGGTCCAATCAGAATACCTGTTTCAACCATCGGCCGATCGTCAAAAAAGGTCAGAATGTGACCGCCGGCGACATTATCGCCGATGGCCCCGCCACCGATCATGGGGAACTGGCCCTGGGCAAAAACGTCACGGTGGCCTTTATGCCTTGGGGCGGATACAACTTCGAAGACTCCATTCTGGTATCCGAGCGCCTGGTGCGCGACGGCGTGTATACATCCATTCACATCGAAGAATTCGAGGTGGTTGCGCGCGATACCAAGCTGGGCAAGGAAGAAATCACGCGCGACATTCCCAATGTGGGTGAAGAAGCATTGCGGAACCTGGATGAGAGCGGCATCATCCGCCTGGGCGCCGAAGTGGTTCAGGGAGATATACTGGTTGGAAAGATCACCCCTAAAGGGGAAACCCAGCTGTCGCCGGAAGAAAAATTGTTGCGGGCAATTTTCGGAGAAAAGGCCGGTGATGTGAAGGATACCTCGCTGCGCGTACCACCCGGCATCGAAGGAATTGTCATCGATGCCAAGGTATTCGCGCGACGGGGAACGGAAAAGGACGATCGCACCCAGGCGATCGAACTGGGGGAGATCGCCGTTCTCGAACGCAACCGGGACGACGAATTGAAAACGCTGGAAGATATTGCGCGGGATCAAATCGAGTTGATCGCGCTGGGGAAAAACCTGTCTGCGCCCCTGAAAAAAGGCAAGAAGGTGCATGCCGTCAAGGATGACAAGGTCGTTGCCGGCATGCTGGCCGATATCCCCGCGGCGCAACTGGAAGCAATTGTTCTCGATGATGCCGAGGCGACCGAAAAGATTCACGATGTGTTGGAAATTTACCGCCAGCAATGCGACCGGGTCAGAGAAGTGTTTGAAAATTCACTGCAACGGTTCGAGCGCGGAGATGAATTGCCGCCCGGCGTGATCAAAATGGTGAAGGTCTATGTCGCTATGAAGCGCAAGCTTTCCGTAGGCGATAAGATGGCCGGCCGGCACGGCAACAAGGGAGTCGTGTCGCGCATTTTGCCGGTGGAGGATATGCCTTATTTCGAAGACGGCACACCGGTGGATATGGTGCTCAATCCCTTGGGCGTGCCTTCCCGTATGAACGTCGGCCAGATTCTGGAAATTCATCTGGGCCGGGCGGCCAAGGGTCTCGGGGAAATGATCAACCAGATGATCGAAGAGAAAAAGGCCGCCGAGCTGCGCAAGAAGCTCAAACGCATCTTCGATGCCAAGGAGACCGTTTCGGCCATCGAAAAACTGGACGATGAAGAGGTTTTGGCCATGGCGGCCAATTACAAAGGCGGCGTTTTCATGGCCACGCCCGTTTTCGACGGCGCCAAGGAAGATGAAATCAAGTCCCTGTTGATAGAAGCCGGTCTTGCGCCCAACGGGCAGGCCGTCCTGTATGATGGCCATACCGGAGAACCGTTCAAGGAAAAGGTCACCGTGGGTACCATGTACATGCTCAAGCTGCACCACCTGGTGGATGATAAAATCCATGCCCGCTCCATCGGTCCGTACTCCCTGGTCACTCAGCAGCCGCTGGGCGGAAAGGCGCAGTTCGGCGGTCAGCGCCTGGGCGAAATGGAGGTCTGGGCCATGGAAGCCTATGGCGCGGCGCATGCGCTGCAGGAGTTTCTGACCGTCAAATCGGACGATATGGCGGGGCGTACGCGCATGTATGAAAAGATCGTCAAAGGGCAGAACATCCTTGAGCCCGGGCTGCCCGAATCATTTAAAGTGTTGACCAAAGAGTTGCAGGCCCTCGGCCTGGACGTGAATCTGTTGGAAGAAAAAGATCTTCCGAAGTCCTAAGAATCCATGGCGCAGATAAAAGAAAGCTGTGCCTGGTAACCATAAATTCGTGCACGTAGGTGCTCGTGCACGGACCTTTTAATGACGACCAATCAAAGCCGCCGGTTTTGCCGGTGGCCATGACTTCCTAACAAGAGGAAATATTCATGGAAACTTTGTACGACTTTTTTGCCAAGCCGACCGATCCAAGACAGTACCGGGGCGTACGGGTGGCCCTGGCGTCACCTGAACAAATCCGGCAGTGGTCCCATGGTGAAATCAAAAAACCCGAAACCATCAACTACCGGACGTTCAAGCCCGAACGCGACGGGTTGTTTTGTGCCAAGATATTCGGTCCTACCAAAGATTATGAGTGCAACTGCGGAAAATACAAACGCATGAAGCACCGGGGGGTGATCTGCGAAAAGTGCGGCGTGGAAGTGATCCAATCCAAAGTGCGGCGCGAGCGCATGGGGCATATCGAACTGGCCACCCCGGTGTCGCATATTTGGTTTTTAAAGAGCCTGCCGAGCAAGATCGGAAACCTGCTCGATCTGACCCTAAAAAGCATGGAGAAGGTGCTCTACTTCGACTCCTATATCGTGATCGATCCCAAAGATACGCCCCTGACCCGCTGCCAGCTGCTCACTGAAGAAAAATACCGCGAAGCCCTGGAACTCTATCCCGGCAAATTCGAGGCCGGCATTGGTGCCGAAGCGGTCAAACGCCTGCTGGAAGACCTCGACCTGGATGCGCTGTACAACTCCCTGCGCGAGGAAGTGCGCAGCACCCATTCGGTGGCCAAACGCCAGAAGCTGTCGAAACGGCTTAGGATCGTGGATGCGTTCCGGCGCAGTGGTTTGAACCCGGTGTGGATGATCATGGATGTCATCCCGGTGCTGCCGCCCGATCTGCGGCCCCTGGTGCCCCTGGAAGGCGGCCGGTTCGCCACATCGGACCTGAACGATCTGTACCGCCGGGTGATCAACCGCAACAATCGATTGAAACGCCTGGTGGATCTGAAAGCCCCCGATATCATCGTACGTAATGAAAAGCGCATGCTGCAGGAATCGGTGGATGTGCTGTTCGACAACGGACGCCACGGCCGTGTGATCACCGGCACCAACAAGCGCCCCTTGAAGTCGCTCAGCGACACTCTCAAAGGCAAGCAGGGCCGCTTCCGCCAGAACCTGTTGGGCAAGCGCGTGGACTATTCCGGCCGTACGGTCATCACGGTCGGACCCAATTTGCGCCTGCACCAGTGCGGGCTTCCCAAAAAGATGGCCCTGGAGCTCTTTAAGCCCTTCGTCTACTACCGGCTGGAACAAAAAGGCATGGTGTCCACCGTCAAAAGCGCCAAAAAGATGGTCGAGCGCGAGGTGCCCGAAGTGTGGGATACCCTGGATGAAGTGGTGCGCGAATATCCGGTCATGCTCAATCGCGCGCCCACATTGCATCGCCTGGGCATCCAGGCCTTCGAACCGATCCTGATCGAAGGCAAGGCCATTCAGCTCCATCCCCTGGTCTGCACCGCCTTCAACGCGGACTTCGACGGCGACCAGATGGCCGTGCATGTACCTTTGTCGGTGGAATCGCAGATCGAAGCGCGCGTATTGATGCTCTCTTCCAACAACATTCTATCGCCGGCCAACGGCAGCCCGATCATCGTTCCCAGCCAGGATATCGTGTTGGGAACGTATTACATGACCCGCGGGATCGACGGCCGCAAAGGCGAGGGCAAAATTTTTGCCGGCACCGATGAGGTCCGCATCGCCTACGACTCCCGTGAAGTGGACCTGCACGCCAAAATCGCGGTGCGGATCGGCGGCAAACGCTACGACACCACCGTCGGACGGGTCCTTTTATGGGAGATCATGCCCAAAGAACACGTGGTGGTGATGCGCCACCTGATGGTCGGCACACAAGAAGAGGCGCAGGCGGTTCTGGATGAAATCCGCGCCGGGGCCAAATTCACCGAATTGGTCCAGACCCGCTCCCAGAGCAGCGACCGGCAGCAGGACGGCTATATCGGTATGTTGCGTAAAGATGAATTCCAGCGCATCTACGATACCGGTCTGGATGTGGTGGATCAGGTCTATGCGCTTGAGGAGGGGGCGGTCACTCCCGTGATCAGTGCCGCCGACGGCCACCACCTTTTCCAGATCATTGAGAAGCGCCAGGAAATGCCTTTTGAGGCCGTCAACAAAGTTATGGACAAGGGAGCCTTGCGCGATCTGGTGGATTTCGCCTACCGCAACCTGGGCCCCAAGGCCACGGTCATTTTGTCCGACCGGCTCAAGGATACCGGTTACAAATACTCCACCAAGGGCGGCCTCTCCATCTCCATCAACGACATGATCATACCCGAGGCCAAATGGACCATCCTTAAACAGGCCGAGCAGCAAGTAACCGAGATCGCCCGGCAGTACACCGAAGGTCTGATCACCCAGGGTGAGAAATACAATAAAGTGGTGGACATCTGGGCCAAGGCGACCGATGACGTGGCCAACGAGATGATGCAGGCCATGAAGAATGCACCGATTTACGATGATAAAGGCAAACCGATGCTGGATGAAGAGGGCCAGCCGTTGATCGCCGAAAGCCTCAATCCCATCTACATGATGGCCGACTCCGGCGCCCGCGGCAGCAAGGACCAGATGCGCCAGTTGGCCGGTATGCGCGGCTTGATGGCCAAACCGTCGGGTGAAATAATCGAAACGCCCATACAGGCCAATTTCCGTGAAGGATTGTCGGTGCTGCAGTACTTCATCTCGACGCACGGCGCCCGCAAAGGTTTGGCCGACACCGCCCTGAAAACCGCCAACTCCGGTTACCTCACAAGGCGTCTGGCCGATGTGGCTCAGGACGCCACGATTACCGAACGCGACTGCGGCACGATGATGGGTGTGGAAGTCGAGCCGTTGATGGAAGGCGGTGAGGTGATCCAACGCCTCAGCGAGCGTGTTCTGGGCCGTGTTACTGTGGAAGACATTCTCGACCCGTTTACCGACGAAGTGTTGATCCCGGTCGGTCATGAAATCGACGAAATGGGCGTGCGCCTCATCGAAGAAGCCGGCATCACGCGGGCCAAGATCCGCAGCGTGCTGACCTGCCAGACCAAGTTCGGCGTTTGCGCCGCCTGCTACGGCCGTGACCTGGCCCACGGCGGCCGCGTTGAAATCGGACAGTCCATCGGCATTCTGGCCGCTCAATCGATCGGTGAACCCGGCACGCAGTTGACCATGCGCACCTTTCACATCGGTGGTACTGCCAGCCGGCGGGTAGAGCAGGCCGACATCCGGGCTCGCACGGCCGGGGAAGTCAAATATCTGGATCTGAACATCGTGCAAAATGCGGAAGGCCATAACGTCGTCATGAACCGCCGCGGCGGTGAATTCGCCATTTTGGGCAAGGCCGGACGCGAACGGGAGCGCTTTCCCGTTATCTACGGGGCGCACATTCTCGTTAAAGACAACGAACAGGTTGAACCCGGCCAACTGCTGGCCACATGGGACCCGTTTACCACGCCCATCATAACGGAAGTGGCCGGCGCCGTAAAATTCGGCGATCTGATCCCCGGCAAGACCATGCAGGAAAAGGTGGACCCGGTAACCGGCAAATCCAGCCGCACCGTCACCGAATCCAAGACCGGTGAAGAGCGTCCGCGCATCTCCATAAAGGGACCGGACGGCAAAACCGCCAAGCTGAAAAGCGGCAGCGGTATGGCCCGCTATATGCTGCCGGTGGATGCCATCTTGATGGTGGAGGAAGGCGATGATGTGCAGGCCGGCGATGTGGTCGCCAAGCTGCCCCGGGCCACCACCAAAACAAAGGATATCACCGGTGGTCTGCCGCGTGTGGCCGAGCTTTTTGAAGTGCGTAAACCCAAAGACATCGCCGTGCTCAGTGAAATTGAAGGCTACGTCAGCATCGCCAAATCCACCAAGAAGGGTAAACAAAAAGTGACCATCACACCTGTGGATGTCGGCGATAAAAAGGAGTACCTGATCCCGCGCGGCAAGCATATCAACGTGTACGAGGGCGATTATGTCAAAGCCGGTGAGCATTTGGTGGGCGGATCGGCCATTCCGCAGGACATCTTGAGGATCAAGGGCGAGGTGGCCCTTGCACGCTATCTCGTGGATGAAGTGCAGGAGGTCTATCGGCTGCAGGGCGTGCGGATCAACGACAAGCACATCGAGGTGATCGTCCGCCAGATGATGCGGCGGGTGAAAATCACAGAAGTCGGCGACACCGATTTCATTGTGGAAGAGCAGGTGGATCGCACCATCTTCGATGACACCAACAAGGCCGTTGTTGCCGGTGGTGGCAAACCGGCCAGTGCCGAGCCGCTCATTTTGGGGATCACGAAGGCCTCCTTGAGTACGGACAGCTTTATTTCCGCCGCTTCGTTCCAGGAAACCACCAAGGTCCTGACCGATGCCGCAATCGCCGGCACCGTCGACTATCTGCGCGGATTGAAAGAAAACGTCATCATGGGACGGCTTATTCCCGCGGGAACCGGCCTGACCAACTATTTGGGGCTTGAAGTGGAACAAAATGAGATGCTTGCCGAGTAAGGCAAAACTCGCTGGAATGAGTATAATCCACGTACTCGTACTTGTACTCGTACGCGTGCTCGTACTCGGATAGAATCGTGTTCGAGTACGAGTACCGCTTCGCTGAGTACGAGTACGATTATGGCGCTATGCAGGTCAAAGACGGGAGTCAGTGCGCTCATGCGGAAAATAGTGCTTGACAACAAGCGGGTATCTATATACTAATCCGCTTTTTTCGCACGCTACTTTCCTGCATCGGAATCCAGCACGTTAAGAAAACAAGAGGAGCATATGCCGACGATCAACCAACTGGTGAAAAAAGGACGCATGCGGGTCAAGAAAAAGACCAATACCCCGGCACTGAAGGGGGCGCCGCAAAAAAGAGGTGTATGTACGCGCGTTTACACATCCACTCCCAAGAAGCCGAACTCGGCTTTGCGAAAGGTGGCGCGTGTGCGCCTGACCACCGGCATCGAAGTCACCGCCTATATTCCGGGCATCGGGCACAACCTTCAGGAGCACTCGGTGGTTCTGGTTCGAGGCGGTCGTGTCAAGGACTTACCCGGTGTGCGCTATCATATCGTGCGTGGCACGCTCGATACGCTGGGGGTTGAGGATCGACGGCAGGGGCGCTCCAAGTACGGCGCCAAAAAGCCCAAATAATTATTAAATAAGATGGTGTAGCCTATGCCGAGAAGAAGAGAAGTAACCGAGCGGACGATTATCCCGGATGCCAAATACAGCAGCAAGATCGTGGCGAAATTCATCGCGGCGCTGATGCGCGACGGCAAGAGAAGCGTGGCCGAATCGCTGTTGTACAATGCATTTGATCAGATCGAACAGAAATCCAAGAATTCTCCCATAAAGGTGTTCGAGCAGGCCTTGGACAATGTCCGCCCGATGATCGAAGTCAAGTCGCGGCGCGTGGGTGGTTCGACCTACCAGGTGCCGACTGAAATCAGGCCTTCGCGAAGAACGGCGTTGGCGATTCGCTGGTTGATTACATACTCGCGCGGCCGATCCGAACTCGGGTTTGCTTCCAAACTGGCCGGTGAAATGATGGATGCCGCCGGTAATCGCGGTGCGGCGGTAAAGAAGAAAGAAGATACCCATAAGATGGCTGAGGCCAACAAAGCATTTGCCCATTACCGCTGGTAAGGTTCACGTACGAACGCGCAATAGGTTTTAAATTCCGCGATCCATCGAAGGGCCTGGCATTTAAAACCTATTCTTTTGTCTAATCGACAGCCCGATTAGAGGAGGGACGAGATGGCGAAGGCAAAATTTGAGAGGAAGAAGCCGCATGTCAACGTAGGCACGATTGGTCATATTGATCACGGCAAGACGACCCTGA
>QZKV01000141.1 GCA_003599575.1 Desulfobacteraceae bacterium
AATGTCGAGTGGTTCGGCAAAGCTCTCGCCCGTCGGGTCTACATCAGTACGGTCTTTCTCGGCTATCGTAAAGTTCCCCATTTCGTTATTGCCGTGAGCAAGCGGGTTCCCGGCAAGGAGCAGTACTGGGTGCTGCGGGCGAGTATCGATGCCCAGACTCTCGAGCAGTTTGTCGATACTATCGATACCGAAGCCTCGGATGACATTTTCATTATCGATTATGACGGCGTGCTCCAAACCACCTCCCAATTCTATGGGGACATTAAAACCGAGTATCCCCTCGACCTGCGGCCCAAGCACGGAACGATCCTTGTCCGCGAAAAAAGCGATGACGGCATGAAGACGGTCGAGGCTCTGGCCGATCTCGAAGGCACTCCTTGGGTGCTCGTCCTGGTCAAACAAGGATATGCTTACGGCAAGAGCTGGTCCTCTTTCCGGAATCAACTCTTTCTCATCCTCGGCCTAAGCGGCATCATCGGTTTGCTGGTGATCGTTCGCACTACGATGCTGCTGACCAACCGCATCGCCGTTGCCGATGAAAAGCGCGAAGCGATTCTCGCCGAAGCCGAGCATACGAGCAAATTGGCCTCGGTCGGCCGGCTTGCTGCCGGCGTCGCCCACGAGATCAATAATCCGCTGGCGATCATCAACCAGAAAGCAGGGCTCATTAAGGATCTGCTGCAAATGATCGAGGAATTTCCGCAAAAAGAAAAAGTCGGCCGCCAGATAGACGGTATTCTCGATGCGGTGAACCGCTGCAAGATCGTTACCCACCGGCTGCTCGGCTTTGCCCGGCGGATGGATGTCTCGCTCGAAGAGATCGAGATCAACGAGCTCATCAAGGAAGTGCTCGGCTTTCTCGATCGTGAGGCTCTCTATCGGCGAATTCGACTCGATCTTGCCCTCCAGGAGGGCATTCCCCATATTCGCAGCGACCGCGGCCAGCTCCAGCAGATATTTCTCAACATCATCAATAATGCCATCGATGTCGTGGAGGAGAACGGGGTCATTGCCATTTCGACCCGGCAGAAAATGGATCAAACAATCGAGGTGGCGATCACGGACAATGGTCCGGGCATCCCGGCAGATATCATGAAGCACATCTTCGAGCCGTTCTTTACCACCAAGGAAGCCGGCAAAGGGACCGGTCTCGGGCTTTCCATCACTTATGGGTTGGTAAAAAAGCTTGGAGGAAGCATTCAAGTGAAGTCCACTGTGGGGGTAGGAACTACCTTTATCGTCGAGATACCCATTTCCGGACGCAATGGGGAACAGGAGCAAAAGAAATGAAGAAAACAAAGGTGCTGGTTATCGATGACGAGGAGGAGTTTGCCTCCATTCTCGCCGAGCGGCTGGAACTCAGGGATTTCGAGGCCCAGGTGGCCAACTCCGGCCACGATGGCTTGAGCGCGGCAATAACCGAAAAGCCGGATGTTGTGGTCCTCGACTTGAAAATGCCGGATATGAGCGGCATCGATGTCCTGGAGCGACTCAAGAGAGCAGATCCCGGGATCGAAGTAATCATGCTTACCGGCCATGGCTCGACGGCGAGCGGTATCGACGGCATGAGACTGGGAGCTTTTGATTATATCATGAAGCCGGTGGACATTGCCGAGCTGATCGTCAAGATCAATCAGGCCTACGAAAAGCGGCAGCAGGCCACTACCGTATCCTTTGATAAGTGAAAATGGACCAAAGTCTGAGGACCTTCCACCTCGCCTTTATCGGCCGGGTCATCGCCGGGGTTTCGCACGAGTTCAAGAATCATTTGGCGGTCGTCAATGAGCTGAGCGGCCTCTTGGGGGATCTCCTCGCTGCCGGCTCGGGGCAGGAGCAGGAACGGCTGCTCCGGATCGTTCGCACCATCGGTGAGCGGGTGGATCAGGCGGCGCTGCTCACCGATTATCTCAACAGCTTTGCTCACCGGATGGACAGGCCTTTCTCGACCTTTGCCCTCAATGAGGCGGTCGAGGAGGAGCTGGCCCTCATGCAGCGATTCGGGCTGCAACAGGATCTCCGCTTCGAAAGCTGCTACCAGGAAAACCTCCCGGCCGTTCATAGCAATCCGGCCCTGCTCCAGCTCGCTCTCTCTTGGCTGCTCTGCGAATTGTTTTTTAAGCTGGAAACCGGCAGCACTATCGTGGTGGCCACCGCTCTGTCCGAGACCGCGGCCGAGGTCGAGATCATCATTACCGCGAAAGGCGCGCGCAAGGAGAAAGTCGGGCCGCCGCCCCCTTGGCGCGATCTTTTTCCTTCTGCTCTTGCCATGCTGAACGCCCGGCTCGCGGCTCGCGACCTCGGCGGCGATCAGGAAAAGCTGGTCTTCTCCCTGCCAATAGGCAAAGGCTCCTACATACCCCTCCCCACCTAAAATAGGCGTGGCTCCTCGGCCGTTGTTTCCGTACACTGCGGTCATGGACAAACACATGCAACGGAGTGCGAACCACGGCGCAGCGTCGGGCGAGCCGCCGGCCCTGCCGTTACGCACCACCAAGAAATGCGAAAAGCTTTTCGTCTGTTATGTGCCGGGATTGGACCGGCGTCGAGTAACGCCCGCATCGGCGCCTTTTGTCAGCGAGCTGCTTGCCTCCTATCCGGCAGTCGATATCGCCACCCTTCCCAGCACGGAGCTGCTGCCGACCATGGTCTCCGGGGTCTACCCGCACGAGCATGGGATTTGGCAGCTCAAGCTTCGCTCCGCTGCCGTGGCGCGGCGGCGAAAAGCTGTGGATCATGTGCCCGATTTTCTTGCCACCACCGCGCAATGCGTCCGCAAGCTGGTGGACTCCTCCTACGATCTCGCGGCAATGCCGGCACGGCGGCGCCGACGGTTCGATCTCTACCGTTTCAAATATGAGCGGCGGATGCGCTCCCGGGATTTTATCGCGAACATTGGGCCATACGCCTCAATATTCGGCCTGTTGGGAGAACAGGCCCAGTATCTCTTTACCAAAGATTTCGATTTCCTGGCGACTATCCTCAACAGATTACCGTCGGGCGGACCACAGCTGGAGTTCCTCGAGATGTATGCCCTCGATCTTTTCCAGCACTGGAATTTGGACCGGCCGGCGGCGATGCTCACCGCTTATCAGGCTACCGACCGCTTCATTCAATCCGTGCACCGGAAGTGTCAACAGCTGGGGATTACCTTCATGCTTCTCGTTGATCATGGACAGGAGCGGGTGGTCGGGACAGTGCCATTGCTGACCGAGCTTCTCCGCTCGGGCGTCTCGGATCGGGATTTCACCTGCTTTGTGGAGGTGGCCCAAGCTCGGTTCTGGTGCCATACCGAGGCGGCCCGGGTCAGAATCACCGAGGTGCTCAAAAACTTAAGCAACACTACCATGCTCGGCTATCGGGATCTTCATCAGTACCATGTCGCTTTTGAAGACGATGGCTGCGGCGAGCTGTATCTCTTCGCCAATCCCGGCTACATATTCTTTCCGCACGATTTTTACCAGCCGCTTGCCAATGTTTTTCTCGCCTTGTCGGATCGGCACCAGCGCAGCCGGCTTTTCCGGCCATGGCATCGAGGCTGCCACGGGTATCTTCCCATTCATCCCTCCGAAAAGGGCTATGCGGTGCTTGCCGACCATGAGTATGCGGTCGGCCGGCCAATGATCGAGCTGATCGATATCGCTCCGTCCTTGCTGGCCCTGCTCGGCACGCCCCCCCCTGACTACATGAAAGGAACGGCCGCGTTTCATTGAGGAGCTCCGTTGTTTACGGGCCGCAAGCTTGGGCCACCTCTCTGTTTCGGTTGAATTTTTTTTGCGGCTGCATTCTATTGAGCAGGCGATCACGCTTGCAGGCGACTCCGCGAGTCTCCGATAACTCGCGTGGAAGATCTTGCCACCTCAGCTGACACGCCGCTCTGTGCGCAGCCGGTGTGCTCTCGTGCACGGACTCCAGACAAAAGGGGATGACATGGAATTGAAATTGGATGAAGTCGAAGCCAGGATTCTCGGTAGTTTGCTCGAAAAGGAGATGGCGACGCCGGAGTATTATCCGCTCTCGCTCAATGCGCTCGTCAATGCGTGCAACCAGAAATCCAACCGCGCACCGGTGGTCTTTTATGACGAGGAGACAGTGCTCCGCGGCTTGGCCGGTTTGCGCGAAAAGCAGTTGGTGGTGGCGAGCGGCGCCAGCCGGGTGGCCAAATACGAGCAAACTTTTACCGGGCCGCGGAAGATGGTCCGCCGCGAGGCGGCTATAATCTGCGAGCTGCTGCTGCGCGGGCCGCAGACCGGCGGCGAGCTGCGCGGCCGTGCCGAGCGGCTCCATTCGTTTTCTGATGGCGCCGAAGTCAAAAAAACTTTGGATGATCTGGAAGCGCTCGGTTTTGTCACTTTGCTCCCTCGCCAGGCCGGCCAAAAGGAGGCCCGCTACGCGCACCTGTTGAGCGGTGCGCCTGAGGCCGCCGCGTCCCCGGCCGCTACCCGACCGGATTCAACCGGGAGCACCACCGGAGCGCGACTGGAAAAACTCGAGGCCGAGGTCATCGCGCTCCGGCAAGAGATAGCCGAGTTGCGGAGTCTTCTCGAAAGTCGTGCCGGCTCGGCGGACTAGCTCAAGTTTATCTATTAAAAAAATGCATAGTATTTAATCCTTGCATTGCATGCTCTTGACAGTTGCGGTGCGTCCTGCATAGAATAATTTGTAGGATATGGTGAAATAAGATTTTTGGGTAAAGCGGCGAATATCACCGCCGCCTTTTCCGGAACTTCCACCTCGCACATCAAAGCGGAGGCTGTCATGTTGCATTTCGTTGACCTTTTCGGCAAGGAACGGGCGAATCTGGAAGAAGAGCTCAAAACACGGACTGCGGAAAAGGAGCGATACCAAAGGATATTGGCCGCAATACCCATTCCCGTCCTGGTGACGGACAAGAATTTGCTCATCACCTGGGTAAATGATGCCGCATTGGAGGCGATGGGGTACTCCCGCGAAGAGGTCGAGTCCAAGCTCACCTGCGCTGAGTTTTGCCGAACCCCGCTGTGCGGCACGAGCAATTGTACCTTGCGGAGCTGCATGCGTCTTGGGCAGACCGTCATCGGCAATACGGTGGCTACCACCCGCGACAGTCGGAAGATTCACATCGAAGCGGCGTGCACTGCTCTCTATGACGAGAATGGTCAGGTCTGCGGCGGCATGGAGGTGATTGTCGATCGGACGGCCCAGGTGCAGGCGAAGCAGCAGATGGAAAATATTCTCACCTCGATCGGCGCGCCTTTTTTCCTTACCGACCAGAAGCTCCTGATTACCCACGTCAACGATGCGGCGCTAACGGCCATGGGCTACCGCCGCGACGAAGTGGTGGGCAAGATGACCTGTGGAGAATTCTCCCGCACCCCGCTTTGCGGCACGGAAAACTGTACGCTCAAACGCTGCATGCAAACCGGCAAGATCATTTCCGGAGAGACGGTCGCCCAGACCCGCAACGGCGCTGCTCTTCCCATTCAGGCGGTCTGCTCGGCGCTGTTCGATGAAGAAGGGAAGCCCTACGGCGGAATGGAAGTCATCGTTGACCGCAGTGCCGCGGCCAACGCAAAGTGGGAGACGGAAAATATTTTAAAATCGGTGGCCGCGCCGATGTTCGTCACCGACCGGGATTTGCTGATTACCTCGATCAACGACGCTGCCCTGAACGCCCTTGGTTACCGCCGAGAGGAAGTGGAGGGGAAGATGAGCTGCGCCCAGCTTGCGCAGACGCCTCTCTGCGGCACTCGGGATTGCACTCTCAGGCGCTGCATGCAAACCGGGGAGGTGATCGCGGGCGAAACGGTTGCCCGGACGCGCGACGGCGGCAAGCTACCGATCCAGGCCGTATGCTCCGCGCTCTTCAATCAAAATGGGGAGCCGTGCGGCGGCATCGAGGTCATCGTCGATCGCTTGCAGGTCGAGCATCTTCGTGAGCAGATAACCGCGCTCATCGCTGCTGCGGCGGATGGGGATCTGGGAAGGCGGGGGAGCACGGAGGGGTTCGACCAAGTTTATGCGCCGCTGGTCACCGGCATCAATGGCATGCTCGATGCGTTGATCGCCCCACTTCAGACCGCGGCCCGGACCATGAGCGCGGTAAGCAGAGGCGAGGTGCCGCCGCTGATCATGGAATCATATCAGGGCGATTTCAATGACATCAAAGTCAATATCAATAAATTGATTGGTGCCATGTCCGAGGTGACTGGCGTGGCGCAGGAGATTGCCAACGGCAACCTGGCGGTGGAGGTGAAACCGCGCTCGGATCAGGATGCTTTGATGCAGGCACTCTCGCTCATGGTGAAGAACTTGAGCGGTCTGGCACGGGAGATACAGGGCGCGGCGGAAAATGTCGCCGACGGCAGCCGGGAGCTGAGCTCCAGCGCCTCGGTGCTGAGCGAGGGAGCGAATGAATCCGCCGCTTCCATGGAGGAAATCTCGAGCTCGATGGAGCAGATGAACAGCGCCGTGGCGCAGAATGCCGAGAATGCCCGGCAGACTGCGACCATTGCCAACAAGGTCGCTAGCGACGCCCAGAAGGGCGGCAAAGCGGTTGAGGAAACGGTTGGGGCGATGCGCGAGATCGCGGCCAAGATCGGTATCATCGAGGAAGTCGCGCGGCAAACCAATATGCTGGCGCTGAACGCCGCCATCGAGGCGGCCAGGGCCGGCGAGCATGGCAAGGGGTTCGCCGTGGTGGCCGCCGAAGTGCGGAAGCTCGCGGAGCGGAGTCAGATGGCGGCCAAGGAGATCGGGGATCTTGCCGGCTCGAGCGTCGAGGTCGCCGAGAACGCCGGCCAGCTCATTGCCGAGATCATCCCCGAGATTCAGAAGACAGCCGAGCTGGTCACGGAGATAGATGCTTCGAGCGGCGAGCAGGCAAGGGGCATCAGGCAGAATACCGCCGCCATCGAGCAGCTTGATCAGGTGGTTCAGCACAATGTCGCTGCCACTGAAGAGATGTCATCGACCAGCGAAGAGTTGGCCAGTCAGGCGGGGCAGCTTCGGGAAGTCGCCGGCTTTTTCCAATTGCGGGAGGATAACGGACGGGAGACAAACGGGGGCGGGCGGCGGGGCCGAGTCGCCTCTAAAGCGGCGGGGGCCGGAAAGAAGCCGGGAGCCCGTGACGTCAAACGGCTTGGGCGGGCACCCGAGCGGGAAGCGGAGTCGGGAGTGGGCCTGGATCTGGACGGAAGCGAAGATAAAGAGTTCCGAGGCTACACCAACGTTTAAAAAGAGCTGAGCGGCACCTTGACTACATCGTCGGGGAGCACCTGATCCTGCATGCTCGAGCGCAGCTTGTGCTCGGCGCCATTCTTGGTGCGAATGATTTCGGGGCCACGATCCTCCGGTGCGGCAGCGATCCTCCTGGCGCTGTGATCATACGGTCTTCCTGATCCACAGACTTTGACTCGCTTCCGTCCTGAACATCTTCTTACATAGATCGGCGTGGTTGGACTTCATCCAGTTGCCTGCCCAGAGGACTTCAAAAACCGTATTGTACATCAGGAAGGCACGCAACAGGTACATTTCGTTCCAGAACAGATGCTGCCGCTTGACCCAGTCCTCCGGATATTCGTCGGGAAGGAAGATGTCATGAAAATGGATCAAGACCCCCCTCCGCAACCGTGGCAGAATCTCGAAGAATTCCCAATTGACGTCACTGCCGATCTTCACCACGTGGGAGGAATCGATGAAGAGAATATCATTCTCCTCAAGGTTCTCAAACAGGTCACGATCAACCTCCTGCACTTTGGCTTCGATCAATCGCGTTGGCCCCAGGATCGGATCTCGGAGAAACGCCAGGTGCGGATTGGGTTCAATCGCAATCAACTCTCCGATCCGTCCCGACCCTTCGGCGTTCTTTTTCAAGGCATGTGCCGACAATAGCGTCGACCATCCTGATCCGACCTCGATGATTCTGGCTGGTCTGAAGTGTCGAATCATACAGTACAACACATCGCCATCAACCTCGCCGAAAGAGCCATTGTAGGCAAAATACCGAAGATCGCCCTCCGGGTTGCGCAGCCCAAAGGCGTCGTATTCGGGCTTAAACCGGGCACACACGGTGTCCAGAAAGTTGATCTGATACTGCTCGTTGAGCTCTATTCCTCCCATGGCAGGCTGGACGTTCTTCCATGGGCCGTCTTTCAGTTCTCTCAGGGTCGGGACTGGCTGGTAGAAATGACACGGGGTCACATGAAAACCCAGCCACTCCCATAATGGAAAACTTTTCCTGAAAAACTTCCGTACTATTTGCGAATATCTCGTCTTCCACCAGCTCATGATGATCCTCCCTGATAGCGGTGAGTATCCCCGAGAATACGGGCTTCGTCGACCGCCTGCCCGAATTGTCTGCGCAGCACTTGAGGGGGATCATAGAGGGGAGATCAGAAATAGCTGAGCGGTACCTTGACGACATCGTCGGGGAGCACTGCATCCGGCATCTTCGAGCGCAGCTTCTCCTCGGCGCCATCCTTGCCGCGAATAATTTCGGTACGGTTCGGCGCGCCGCGCTCTGAAGGGCCGCCGGCCAGGGAGATCGCCTGGCGAACCGTCATGCCGGTCTCCCATTTGAAAACGCCTGGCTTCCTTACCTCACCGGTTACGAAAAATCGTTTCGCTTCGGGTACGTACACCGTATCTCCGGCCGCAAGGACGAAGTTGGCCTCAGCGCCGCCGGATTTAAAAGTGTCGAGATTCCGGGTAAAGGTTTGGCTCTGCGCCGCCTCGGCCAATGGCACCGGCGTCTCCTTGGTTTGTGCGGCAGCGGGGCGGGTGATGGTTATTTCGTTGCCCGCCTTGTCGGTGAGGCCGCCGGCCTCGGCCAGCAGCGCCGTCAAGGTGGTCCGGGCGCTCAGCACGTAAGGGCCGGGCTTGCGCACTTCACCCAGCAGAAAGACTTTTTGGCTCTGGTAGGTCACCACCGAGACCGCCACCTCCGGATTCTTCAGAAAGCCATCCGCCAATTTCGCCTCAATCGCCTTTTCGAGCTCGAACACCGACAGCCCGGCGGCCCGGATTTGCCCGATCAGCGGCAGGGAGAGCGAGCCTTCGCGGGACACCTCGGCTTTCCGCTGCAAGTCGGGCTGGCCCCAGACCGAGACTTCCAAGATGTCTTGATGACCGATGATGTAATTGCCGTCTTCCGCGGCGGAAGCGGTGTCGCCCAGAACGAATGCGCCAACGAGGAGCGCTGAAAGAAGCATGCTTAGGTAGCTCATATCTCCCTCATATGAAAATGCAATCGGAGCTCGATTATGTTTTCCCGGTAGCCGTACCCGTCCACGGTCGAGTCATTGTCGCGGATTCGATATTCCACCGCCGAAGAAACCCAGGAAGTGAGCGCATACTTGGCCCGCAAAGCGGCGCTGTAGTAATCGTCGGTGCGCTCACCCCCCAACAGATCCTCCGCCCCTTGGAAATCATTGCGCCTCCCGGACAGCGAGGTGCCTAGCTCGACCCTGGGCCAGCGCCGGTAGGCGAGATCGATTGTCGCGCCGGTGGAAATGTAATAGATGTTGGTCTCCCGCTCGGCGGCCGTGCTGCTGACGAGGTTGCGAAAGAGGGTGAGGGTCAGATGCGAGAGGCCGCTGAGATCGTAGACCAGATCGCCTTCCAGCGCCAGGCCGCTAAAGCCCTCGAAGTCTTCGACATCGGTCTTGGTATAACCGCCCTTGAGGCTGCCCGAGAGTCGGGCCGCGGGCTTGCGGCGGAACCCGGCAAACACCGTGTGGGTCTTCATGTCCGTGGAAGTTCCGCCCGGATCGTTGTTGTCTTGCGTCAGGAAAGAGTATTGACAGAGGAGCGAGGTGAGCGGAAAGCGGTCGTAGACAAAGCCGGCCCGGATAGAGTGGCGGTCGAAGTCATCGCCCTCATTCAGGTCGTTTTCGAAGCGGCGGCGCAGATAATCGTAGCCCAGGTCAAGGGCGCTGACCGGGCCCAGCCGGATCTCGGAGTCGAGAAAACCTCTTTCGGTCCGGTAGTTTTTATCGCGCTCCGTTTTGGCGAGCGGCGGGATGGCCCGGTCCTGGAGCTCCGCGCCCAGGCGGTACTGGCTGCCCGAGGACCTTGTCCCCGCGTAGGAGAGCTTGGCCCGATGGCCGATCCGATTAAGCTCGTCGCGCTTATGATAGGTATCGACATCGGCTTGATAGGCGAGCCCGAGATGATCGGCCGGGGTGATGGCGAAGCTCAAAGCCAGCTTCGGCGAGATCGTGTTGATGAATTCCTCTTCTTCGTCTTCCTCGGTCAGGAAAAGGTTATCTGTGTAGGACTCCGCAACCGAAACTTCGGGGCCAAGCTGGAAACGGCCCCATTCCAAGCCTCCCGGGGCGGCAAAGCTCGACGGCGCTGCTAACAGATGAGCAACGCCGGCTAAGGAAAGAAATCCGATCTGTGCGAGCCCGCGAAGTTTTGCCATGAGTGCCTTTTTTAATTCATTTGCTTGCCAAAGCCGAGTCGTCCAAGAATCCGGCTTTGGCGCAGCCGCTTGCCGAGAACGAAAAGGTATTCCTCGACGCGATATAGGGCCATATTTTTCACGCCGAGCAAGAAATTGCGGAGCCGCGGCCACCCCGTGTGCAAATCGATGACTTTCCCATTTCTTTGCACCACGGTGATGCGGCCGACCACGCAGCTTCCGTGTATCACTCCTGCTCCTGGCCCGCCGTCTCCCTTTTGCAGCACGAATGTTTCGTCGTTCATGCGAAAAATCTTGAGCGCCCGATGGGTAACGGCAATGTCCGCGCCGGTCCGGAAGAGAATGATGTCGCCGCGCTTCAGGTCGGCAGCACCAAGCCGCTGCACCAGCACCCGGTCACCCGCCCGGATCAGCGGCCGCATGCTGTTCGAGAGCAGACGGAACCACCCCGCACCGGTGCGGCAAAAATGCTCTTCCCGTAGGGCACGGGCTATTCGGGCGGTTTGGCTATCCAAATCCATGGTTGTACTCGAAGACAAATGCCCCTGCGCTGTGCTTTGAGCCTATCAATGAGCTTGGGTCATCTGCAAGCCCCCAAACCGAATGATGTGAAATTGCCGCCTCCCGGAGCCGGTCCGCCGCAAACTGCGAAACCGACCACGTTTGAGGAGTGCGGGCAGCCTTCCGTATGGAAATTGCACGCATACGATGTCCGCTCCGGAATCGTTACCGTGTTTATTGTAGGTTTCCGGTATTTCGAAAATAGCTCAGCCATATTTCATCACCTCCTTTTTTTTGGCATATCAGCTGTTGCATAGGGCTCGATATTTACCGCAGACAGCGGCAGGGGCAGGTCCTAAAAAATCTCCGGTTTCCAGATACGCCGCTCCGGGGCAGCGGCTGCAATAGGGCAGGACAGAGCAGCTCTTGCATTCTTTGAGGTCGTCGAGCTTCATGAAGCGAATGGCGTCAATGGTGCTGGTCATCCAAATGTCTTGGAGGCTCTGTTTGCGCAGGGAGCCCATCGCCAGCCGTAAGACCGGGCAGGGATAGACTTCTCCCCGCGAGCTCACGCAGCCGTTGATGAGCCCCGCGTTACAGACCACTCTGCCCCCGAGCGGCAGCTGGCCGTCTTGGACGACGATTTGCGCATTATTGCGCAAGATCACCCCTTCTTCCGCCACCTCTCGGTATACCGTCCGCAGCTGCTCGACCGTTAAGCCGGCTGCAAGGTTGTCCGTATTGCCCGTGACCTTCGGGATCAGGTTGAAATCGAAAGCGCGCTTGATCTCCAGGCTTTCGGCTAAAGCGATCATTCCCCGGCGCTGATGGAAATTGGCCTGGAGCAAGAATCCTTTGAATATTACCTCAACGCCCGCGGTCTTCAGCTTTTCGATGCTGCCGATGGTCCGGCGGAATGAGCCGGGAACCCTGGTGACCCGATCATGAACCTGGTCGTCAGCGCCGTAAACCGAGACTTCCACGCTTTGGGGCCGGAGCCCGGCAACCTGCCCGATGAGGTGCTCGGATAGCAAAGTGCCGTTCGTGTAAATGGTCAGGAGAAATCGATGCTCGTGCAAAAAAGCAAAAATCTCGCCGATATCTTCCCGCATCAACAGCTCGCCGCCCGATAGGGCGAGGGAAAATACGCCGGCCTGCTCCAGCTCTTGCAGGATGCGGAGCACCTCGGACAAGGAAAGCTCCTCCCCCTGTTCTTTGTCGAGCAGACAGTGGATGCAGCGCAGGTTGCACCGGTTGGTCACCTCGAAATGCATGGTATATGGACGGATCGGCCGCATATACTTGCGGGCCATGAAATCCTCATAACTTGCCGGCGTCTCGTGCCGGTGCTCATTTTGATTCATCAGCCGGTCTCCAAGAGTCGCAGCTCCTTGAGGGCGAGGAGAAACTGGTGCGCATCCTGGCTTACGGTCTCGCGCTCCTCATTGAATTCCGCGGCGACGGAAGAAATAATGGTTTCCAGGTCGCGCTTCCCATCCAGCAGGGACCAGATACGGCCCCCCACTTCGTTGAGCATATGGAGCTGGCCGCTGTCCGCGCCGATGATGGCGGTCTCACCGTCAAGCTCGCGCCAGACGGCATTCGGGTTTCTGCAAGGCTTGCTGTTCGTGTTCATAGATAGCGCTCCAGAATGAGTTGTCTTTTTTGAAATGCAGCCGGCGGCAAGAAATGTTTTGGAGCAGATCGATCAACAGGAAAAAGAGCTTGGCATAGGGAGCGATTTTTTGGACCGCGGGCACGGAGAGAAAAGAGCCGATCACCCCCTCTCGGAGCAGCTCGCTCACCGCGTTCATGGTGGTCATCGGGGTCAGTCGGTTTTCTTGACTTTGCACCAGGAAGTGAACCCCGCAACAGAGCGCGCTCCGGTTGACCGGCGCCGAATCCCCGAGCCATGGCGTGCCATATACCCGCGGCCCTCCCTCTCCGTCCTTGCGGAGGAGCACCAGCTCGTCGCAAAGGATCGTGCGCGGTTGCGAGAGCTTGGCGGCCGTCGATTTGCCTGTTTGACGCTGGCCGGCAAAAATATAGCCTTTGCCCTTTTCGGCCACGGCGCTGGCATGGAGAAAAGTGCCGAGATCATGCAAAAGAAAATAGAAGAGATAGGCGTTGCAGAGGAAAGTCTCGATCAGCTCGGCGATTCGCACCGGCGTTTGCCGGTCTTCGCGCCGGAGCTCGAGCCCAATCGTGCCGGCAAAAGAAGACGTGTCGAGCACCAGTGTTGCGGTGACGCTTTCATAGTGCAAACGGTGGCAGAAAATTCCGGGTTGCTCTTTCGGCGCTTGCTCCGCTCTTTCCCCAATTTCCAGGCTGATGCGCGCGTCTCCGGAAGAAGCGAAGCCCCACCGCCGGTAGTCGGCGAGGACGAGATCCATGACCTCGCCTATCAGGCCGGAAGCGATCCGCAAGCTGCAGTTGACTCCCCCGATGGTGATGAGATGTGTTTCCATTGGTTGACCCTAAACACCCTTCCTGAAGAGAATCGTCCCAAAGGTTTTGAGAATGATTTGCATGTCGAGCCAGAGAGATTGGTGCTGAATATAGTAGAGATCATATTGCAGCCGCTCTTGCGGTCCCGACTCCGTTCTGGGGTCGAAATCCTGGATCTGGGCCCAGCCGGTGGCCCCGGGCGTGACATGATGCCGCAAATGATAAAACGGAATTTTTTTGGCGAACTCGTCCTCGAAGCATTTCCGAATCGGCCGCGGGCCAACGAAGCTCATCTCGCCCTTGAGGATATTGAAAAGCTGCGGCAGCTCATCGAGCCGGGCCCTTCTGAGAATTCTGCCCACGCCGGTTATCCGCGAGTCATCGGCGCTCGCCCATTTGGGGCCGGTCTTTTTTTCGGCATCGTTCACCATCGTTCTGAGCTTGAATAAGACAAAAGGTCTTCCATGCCGCCCCAACCGTTCCTGCTGAAAAAATACCGGACCTTTGGAGTCCAGCTTGATGGCG
>QZKV01000077.1 GCA_003599575.1 Desulfobacteraceae bacterium
TCATATTTCTATATTTAATTTTTCTCCGTCGTGCATAAAAAGTAAATGCTGTTGTTATGCTCAAATATAGAAATATAAAGGGCGTCCCCTCTATATTCCTTCAGACCCTCTCGAGAATATGGATCGTCATGGAGGCCTCTTCCACCCCGAGGTTTCCCCCGCCGTTTTCGGTCAGTGCAATGCGGGCGCCTTCGACCTGTCGTTTACCGGCCTCGCCGCGCAGCTGCTCAACCGCCTCGTGGATCTGGGCCAGGCCTGAAGCTCCGACCGGATGTCCCCTGCATTCCAGCCCACCGCTGGTGTTTACCGGGATCCTGCCGCCCAGGGTAGTGGCCCCGGATTCCGCCAATATCCCACCCTCTCCGATGGGACAAAAACCCATGGCCTCGCACTGGTGCAGCTCGCCGTAGGCGGTTGCATCGTGCAGCTCGGCCAAGTCCAGATCTTCCGGCCCAAGGCCCGAGATCGCATAGGCCTTCTTCGCCAGACGCTCACCGATGTCCACACCGTCAAGGTCCCTGTCCGTCCCGGAGCCCAGCACGGAGGCTCTGACCCTGACGGGCCGAGCATCCTTGAGCTTCCTGAGGAAACTCCCGGAGCACAGAACAGCGGCGGCAGCGCCGTCGCCCACCGGGGCGCACATGGGCACGGTGAGCGGATAGGTGACCGGTCTCGCGTTCATGACCTCATCCACAGACATGGCCTTCTGGAATTGTGACTTGGGATTCAGTGATCCGTGCAGGTGATTTTTGGAACAGATCGTGGCAAGCTGCTTCCTGGTCGACCCGAAGGTTTTCATGTGCCAGCGCGCCGATGCGGCGTAGGCATCCATAAAGATACTTCTCCCATCTCCCGGAGGTGTTTCACCGGCGGGCAGCTTAAAATCGATCTTCTTCATTATCTCCTGGATCATCTGCAGGTGCTTTTCAAAGTTCTCCACATCCATGGCGGCGGCATAGGAACTCAGCGAAAGAGCTTTGTCGGGATGGGTGATCTTCTCGGAACCGAGGGCCAGCACACAATCGTACATACCCGCCTTGACGGCCGCATAACCAAGATGCAGTGCCGTCGAGGCCCCGGCGCACGCATTCTCGCAATTGACGATGGGAATGCCGTTCATGCGCATGTCCCAAAGCATGATCTGGCCCCTGATGGAATGCTGGTTGGAGAACATCCCCCAGAAAGAATTGGAAATGTAGGCAGCCTCGATTGCGTCCTTTGTCAGCCCGGCATCTTTCAGCACAAGCTCGACGGCTTCCCTGGCCATGGCTCTGACTGAGCCGTCCAGGTACTTGCCGAACCGGATCATCCCCACGCCGATGATATATACATGCTGCATGCTTTTGCTCCTTGCCTGCGCATTGCGCTCATGCAATTCTTCACCCTTAAATGCATTCAGCCTCTATAATCGGGTGACATTCGGGCTGTCCTTCCTGAATTCGGTCCTGAGGATGCGGTCGAGGTTTTTCTCCGATACGGTCTTCGGAATCTCCGGTACGACCTGCATAAACTGCGGAATAGAAGCCTTCTCAAGCACGGCGGCAAGATTGAGTGCGATCTTTTTCGGATCGGGCGTCACCCCCGGCGCAGGCACGATCGCAGCAACGATGTCGCTCTCGCCCGGCGACCCGGATTCAGCGGCTATCCCATAGACACATACATCGATTACCTCAGGCAAATCCGCCAGGGCCTTCTCCACATACTCGGGCATGATGAAGTCTCCCTGGCGTCGCAAGCCTCCGCCTTTCCTGTAGTCGAAGTACAACCAGCCGTCCTTGTCCTTATGGCACATGTCCCCGGACCTCAGGACCCCGCCCCTGGTCTTCTCCTCGGAGGCTTTCCTATTGCCGACATATTCCACCTCTGCCTTGCCCAGCTTGGAGATGACGGTGAGCTCGCCGATCTCGTAGGGACCGCACTCGGAGTCATCCGCATTGACGATCCTGATTTCCATGACCCCTTCGATCGGCTTGCCGAAAGATCCGACCGGTCCCACATCCGGGGGTTTGTGCGCAAAGCCGCCTTCGACGGCGCCGTACCACTCGTGGATCCTCACATTGAAACGATTCTCGAAATCCTCCCAGATGCTCCGCGGCGTTCCTGCGCTGAGTACCTTGCGAACCGGATTGTCGCCATCATCCGACCTTCTCGGCTCGCTGTAGATGCCCATCATCATGCCGCCCACCAGGGAAAAAGTCGTGCAGCCGTGCTTGCGGCAGATATCCCACAGCCGGCTTTTGGTGAACTTGCGGCTAAATACGGCAGGTATCCCCAGCATGATGGAAGGACCGAGCGTGGACGACTGGGCATTGCCGTGGGTAAGCGACAGGCCCGTGTAGAGTTTGTCATCCGAGTTATATTGCCATATGAGCTGGGCCACCATCTTGAACATGGGCATGCGATCGGCCCTGATAACCACGCCTTTCGGGTCGCCCGTGGTGCCTGATGTGTAGATGATCTCCAGGGGGGCTTTCAGGTCTTTGCTCCGATCATTGAAAAAGCCGATTTCGGGACCTGCGAGAATTTCGTTGAGAGATGGGTAATTGCTTCGGTGCGGTTGTTCGAATCCTTCCTTATAGGATACGCCCAGCACTTTTATATCGGGAAGCTCTGCCAGAGATGCCTCGACCTCGGAAGTGAACTCATTTGTGAAGATAATCCCCTTGGAGTTGGAGTCCTTCATCTGATAGGTCAGCTTGTTGCCCTTGGACCTCGGGTCGATCGGCACCATGACCGCACCGATCTGGGACGCCGCACCCAATGCATAAAGAAGCTCGGGATGATTCTTCATGACCACGCTGAACCGGTCGCCCCGCCCGATGCCGGCGCCTTTCAGCGCATGCGCCAGCTTGCATGCATTCTGAAAGAGATCCGCATAGGTGACGACCTCGTCTGCAAAACCCTCTCCGTTTTCAAATGTGATGATGGGAAAATCAGGGATTTTGTCATACTTCATCATGATTTCATCGATGAACAGCCCTTGGATGTATTCAGTCATGTCTTTTCCTCGCTTTCTTATTCTCGGTTGGGGGGTTGCCAATGGCCTGGGGGGTATTGCGATCGCATGCGATCGGTTACAAAGCGAGATTCATACCAGGTGCCATCACGGGTACCGGATCAATGCCAAAGTGCTGTTATGCCGGGGTATTGTTTTTGGGTCCAAATGATTGGGGGGAGGGGTTTGTTGCGGCTGTCTGTCATCATGCGGACATTTTGTCTGTATTTGGACATCAGTTTTCGGGGCGTTGTATTCCCAGCTTCTTCATCATGGCATACAAAGTGGTCCGCTTGATGCCCAGGATTTCTGCGGCCCCGTTCTTTCCTGCGATACGCCACCCGGTTCTTTTCAACACGCGCAGGATGCACCTGCGCTCCATATCTTCGAGTGTGCCCATCTCGGATTCATCCTGAGCCGAGAAGGCCGGCGGCGCTATATAGAGGTTTATCCGGCTGGTTATCATCGCGTGCTCGATGACATTTTTAAGCTCGCGGATGTTTCCGGGCCAGGAATAACGACTCAGGGCATCCATGCTCTTCTGAGGGATATGTTCGATGCGCTTGCCCATCTTGATCTCGAACTGCTGGACAAAAGCCCAGACCAGGGCGGGGATATCCTCTATCCGCTCGCGCAGGGGCGGAATGGTGATAGGAAAGACATTCAGGCGATAATACAGATCCTTTCTGAATCTGCCCTCTTTTACCTCTTGTGCAAGATCCCGGTTGGTCGCGGCTATGATCCTTGCATCCACCCGGATGGTCCTTGTCGAACCCAGCCGCTCGAATGTGCCGTTTTCAATGATCCGGAGGAGCTTGGCCTGGATCTCATGAGGAAGCTCACCGATTTCATCCAGAAACAGGGTGGAGCCTTCGGCGGTTTCGAACCTGCCCGTCATCCGGGTAAGCGCCCCGGTATAGGCTCCTTTCTCCCTTCCGAAGAGCTCACTCTCGATCAACGCGGGGGGCAGGGAAGCACAGTTCACCGTCACGAGCGGACGATCTCTGCGCTTGCTCATGGCATGAATCTCCCGGGCGAGCAGTTCTTTGCCGGTGCCGGTTTCGCCTAAAATGAGCACGGTGGTGTCCGTCGGCGCCACCTGTTCGGCTTTCAAAAGGACTTTTCGGACGGCCTTGCCTTCACCGACGATTTCACCGTGCTCATGGAGAAGCTCGACTTCCGAGCGCAGGTATAAATTGTCTTTTTCCAGCCGCTCTTTGAGCGCCTGAATCTCCCGCAACTTATCATGTATCTGTTCCTCCGCGCTTTTCCTGGCCAGCGCATTGGTGAAAATTTCGGAAACCAGCCGGAGGCGATTGACGAGATCAGAGGGCCACTTTTTTTCCTTGGTCAATGAGGTAAACGTCAAGGCGCCAAACAAGCGGCCCCCTGTGCGGAGCGGAAGGCCAAGGCTCGACGTCACACCGAACATCTTGCACGACGCGATATCGGTGGAGGCATCCGCAGGAAGTTCATCCAGGCTTGAAAAAGCGAGGATGTCTCCACTCATAAGCTTCTGGTATGCCCAGGGAAACACGTTCAGCACATTCAATCTGGAAATCTTCTCCCACTGCGGCCGGGTCCAGCTGTGAGTGCTGACGGCCTCATCTTCCATCAACTGGTAAAGGACGCTTCGGTCAAGGCCGAGAGCCTCAACGATGGTCTTTTGAGCATCCTCGATGGCATTGTTTATCTGATCAGCCCCTAACGCAACGAATCGTGCGGAGAGTTCGGAAAGTACCCTTTCGAACCCCAAGCTGTCTTCCAGTGCCTCTTCGCCCTTGCGCAGCGCCTGATCGGCCTCCTTGCGTATCAGCGCGTTGACAAAAATTTCGGCCAGCAGCTGCAGCCTCTGCAGATAATTTTCCGGCCACACCCTTTCATCCCGTATCGTCTGCAATGTCAGTACATATGCAACCCTTTGCGCGACACATACCGGGACCGAAAGCAGGGAGCGGATGCCCATGGTCGCATACGCCTGCCGGTCCTGTGCCGCTTCGGGAGGCAAATCGGCAAGTTTTGAGAAGACAACCGGCAGATTGCTTTCGATCATCCGCCCATACTGCCAGGGATACACCTTGCAGAGGTTTGCATTCGGGTATACACACTGGACGCCTTGAGCATAGGACGCATGGGTGACCTGACCCAATCTGCGTCCATGCAAGATCTTGATCAGCTCGCAACAGTCCCCGGAGAAAAAGTCCAGCACCCTTTTCATTGCGCGTTCTATTTCCTGATCGATCTTGTTCGACGTCAGTTGCACAAAACGCGCAGAAAAATCTGAGATGAGGTCCTCAAACTGATGCGCGGCCCGCCGGTCATTGGTATGACTTCTTTCATCCGGAACCATGTCGCCCCACCCCTGATTCCCTGAGCCTCCCCAACGGGAGCGAATGCGTTCGATGCCACGGCAAATGATATGATGCAAGGCACCCGCAGCATCCAGCCGCGATTGTCTCGGCATGCCTTTTCAATATCCTACTTCGAAAAATTAGCAACGCATAATTGCATGGGCCTCTCCGATAGGTCATAAGCAAGGTCTCCCGGAATTCTCTCGGGTTGAATCCTGGATCACAATCATCAAATGATGATTCTCCAGACAAATGGAAGAGCAATGTATAAATTGAATTTTTGGAAAATCGCGGTCGACAGCTGCCATCACGATAAGGAACCGGCAGACCATGCGTCAGGAAATCAGGCGGCCATTCAATGTCAAGCCATACCTCAAATTACGTTGATGTTTTAATTGTGGGCGCGGGGCTTTCGGGCATCGGCGCTGCGTGTCATCTGCAAATCCAATGCCCGCAAAAAAGCGTTGCCATTGTGGAGGCCCGTTCGGCCATTGGCGGCACGTGGGATTTGTTTCGTTATCCGGGCATACGCTCGGATTCGGATATGTACACGATGGGTTATCAATTCAAGCCCTGGAACAGCCCCCAAGCGATCGCCGACGGACCGGCGATATTGAGTTATATCCGTAAAACCGCTGCCGAATACGGCATCGATAAGAAAATCCGCTTCGATCAACAAGTGGTCCATGCGGCCTGGTCGAGCGAAACCGCGCAATGGAAGGTTGAAAGCAGGCACAGCCAGACCGGGGAGCGTTCGGCCGTTTACTGCAAATTTCTGGTGATTTGCAGCGGCTATTACAGTTACCAAGGCGGTCATGCGCCTGACTTCCCCGGGGCCGAAGAATTCCAGGGCACGATCATCCATCCGCAAAAATGGCCGGAGACATTGGACTACACCGGCAAGCGCGTGGTGGTAATCGGCAGCGGAGCTACTGCCGTGACGCTGGTTCCGGCAATGGCCCAAACGGCCGGGCATGTGACCATGCTGCAACGAACGCCCACCTACACGCTTGCGCTGCCGAGCTCGGATGGCCTGGCCGATGCCATGCGCCGCGTTTTTCCGGGAAACCTCGCCTACACCTTGACGCGTTTGAAAAATACGCTGATGGGAATGGCGCTGTATCAACTATCCCGACGGCGCCCGGAACAGGTCAAGCGCTTGATCAGGAAACAGTTGCGCAGAGCGCTTGGGCCGGATTTCGACATCGATCGCCATTTTACACCGCCTTACAAACCCTGGGATCAGCGGCTGTGTCTGCTTCCGGACGGCGATTTGTATATTGCGCTGCGCGAAAAACGCGCCTCCATCGTGACCGATCACATTGACAAGTTTACACCCACCGGAATCCAGCTGAAATCCGGAGGGCATCTGGCGGCCGATCTCGTCATCACGGCAACCGGATTGGACCTGGTTGCGCTGGGAGGCATTTCGCTGACGGTGGACGGCCGGGCCGCGGAACCGACAAGTCGTTCGTCTACAAAGGAACGATGTTGACAGGCATCCCCAATCTTGCGTTTGTGACCGGGTACACCAATGCCACCTGGACTTTGAAGTCCGACTTGCTTTGCGTCTATGTGTGCCGGTTGTTGAAGTACATGGACAAGCATGGATACCGCCAGGTGACGCCTCACCTGACCGATCCGGAAGTGGTGGGTTTACCTTTGCTCAATCTCACTTCGGGTTATATTTTGCGCGCCATGGACCGGTTTCCCCGGCAAGGTTCCAAGTTGCCGTGGCGGCTTTACCAGAATTGGTTTTTCGATACACTGATGATTCGCTTTGGCTCCATTAAGGATGACGCGCTTGATTTTAAATCACAAATCTGACCCCAATCGCCTATGGATGTGAAAGCGAATCCAAAAATTCCTGAATGACCCGGTTGACTTCACCAGGTATTTCGGCCGCCAGATTATGCGTGCCGCCGGGAATGATCACAACGCGGCAGTCGGGCATACACCGGGCCAGAAACTGCGAGTACTTGGGCGGCGTCATGGTATCTTCGCTGCCGCAAAGGGCGAGCGCGGGCAAGCCGATTTCCGCAAGCCGGTCCATAACATCGAAACAATCGCAGGCCTTGAAATCATTGAGCATTACCGCGGGGCCGTTTTCCGCCATCCTCTTGAACATAATCTCCCTTAGCTCCGGATCCACGCCTGACAATGCGGGACGGAGAAAATCGGAAAAAAGGTCAGGATTTTGAAGAGCCTTTGCCAGTCCTTCGAGGGTGAGGGGGCTGACTCTGAGGCGCGCTCCGCTGCCTAGGGTTATCAATCCTTTCACTTCCGTGGGGTACTTCAAGGCATAGAGGATGGCTATGGCCCCGCCCAACGAATGGCCGGCTAACACCAGATCCTTCGACCCTGCCGGCTGGAGTGTGTCACGGAGCCACTCCACGTATTCGTCCACCGTGGGGCAAGGTTTCCCGTGTGGATGGCCGGGCAAGTTTATGGCCTCGGCCCCGGGAAAATAGGCTGTCTGACAAGTCCACGCTTCTTTACAGCCACCCGAACCATGTATGAAGATCAGTCTCATTTTATGCCCTCCGTGAATTTATTCCTGTTATAGCATTATTTGTGAATATCATATTGATGATGGTTAATCATCAAATAAGGAGAGAAGAATGGGATGTGCAGGGGGACGCCCTGGGGGCACTTGGGGGCACTTGGGGGACGTGGGCACTTGAGGGCACTTGGGGGACGTTGTTGACTATTTGGACTTTTCTTTATGCTTATCATGATCAGTCAAAATCTTTGCCCCTTTTGTTTCCACTGCGAGAGCATACTGATCTAGTAGGCGTTTCTCCGCCATGCAAGGGTCTCGAAATCGTACTCATACATGGTCAATGGCAAGATCGGTGCGGGGTAGGTAAGTCTTTGGTTTTCCTTCCTTCACTGAGTACCTGAGGTTCCATTTTCCCTGCAGTGCCTGCCCGTCAAGGCCTGCCTCCATTAGATTCGCAGGATAGGTGCCGGCGCGCTCTTTATAGGCCAGTACCTTTTGCAAGGCCAAATCAGCGTGGCTGCGGGAGCCTGCGCTCCAATATATCTGAACGCTGCCGGCCAGAACCAGAACAACGGACCAGATGGCCAGCCGGATGCCGCGACTTTTGCGCTCGCCGGGTCTGCGAGCCATAATTGTAGATCAGATACAGCAAGAAGAAGGGCAGGGGGAGGACCAGCCTGAAGGCACTGCTTTTCTGCAGGGTAAAGGCGAGCACAATGGCGACCAGAACGAAGATCTTTACGTAGGGTGCGGTTTTTTCATTTGCTTGCGGATCTCACAGAGATTTCGGCCAACCCGTCAATTTGCATGGCAGGCGGCCAGGTAGGGACTACTTCTTCAAATCCCGAACGCCGGTCCATCGAGGAAAAAGCGATACTCCTTGCGCCACGGAAACGGTCGCGCTGCGGGGATCGCATCGGTGAGATCGATGATGATCCGCGTCGAAACCGTCCTCATCGCCGGCTGCGCCAGGGAGCGCGTATTCGATTTCTCCGGCGCCCCTGGTGATCTCGACCCCGATAACGTTCTCGTCATACTTCGCAGCGTACTGCGCGGCATTGTTGGAGATGTTGCCCGACTCACCACTGAGCGTGTGCATCGGCGTACCATTCAAGTTGACCGCACCGACCAACATTCCGTCGACAAATCCAAAAAACTGAAAGTGCTTGTACTTCTTTTCCGTTGCCATGACGTCCAGCTGCTGCATCGGTTTTCTCTCCTCCGCTGAAATTGGCGTGTTGCCGGCCGCGAGCCAAGCGATGCCCAACCAGAACCAAATCATCCAAGATCAGGATCAGCAGGATCAGGGGACGCCCTTTATAACTCTATTCCACTATAAAAAGTATTTAATGTTCTGCTCGGCGAAGAAAGTTAATATAGAAATATAAAGGGCGTCCCCCCAAGGCGTCCCCCAAGGCGGGATTGAGGAGTTCAACCGCAGGAATACATAAGTATTTCGAGGATTGAACTCCTCTCTCAACGCTGGCGTGCCCCTTTGTTCCGGAAAAACCACCAGAAGCCGGCTATTTGATCACTTTATCAGCGAGTCCGAGAACCTCGTAGGGGATTTTGGCGCCGATGCTTCTGGCAATGCGGGTATTTATGATCAGCTTGCCTTCCTTGTTCTGAGTCATCGGAATCGTGGAGGGTGCCTTGCCGTTCAGGATTTGAATTGCCGTCTGGGCCGCCCAGAATCCCTGTTCCTCGGCCACCTTGGCAAAGTTGATCATCGCAAAGGGGGCCATGAAATCGTAGCTGGAGCCTGTAGGTATTTTGGTGTTGGCTTCCACGAAAGCCCTGAGCTCCTCGGCCTTGTCCTTGTAAAGCCCGCCATCACTGTCCAGGATCAGAATGTCCACCTTCTCCTGAATTTCCAAAAATCCTTTTTTCCAATCCTCTACATCCTTCGCGAAGTAGTCCACCAGAGAGAAATCGAAATGTTTCCGGTAATTTTCGCTTTCCTTCCGGTTGGTCTCGTTGTCGGGTCCGATTTTGCCCACTCGCTTCCCCTTGGCAAAGGGCTTGAGCTGTGAAAGAAGCTGGGGAACCGGGGTGACTTCCAACATACCGGTGACATTTTTGCAGGGAAAACCGTAGATGGAGGCGTCCCAGTTAATGCCGCAAAACACGAAGGGAATCGCGCTGTCCTTATAATATGGAACGATTACATAGATGGCAGGATTGTCGTCGGCGGAGATAACGACAGCGGGCTTGAAAGCATCGATTTCTTTTTTAACAGCCTGGCCCGCCTTCTTTTTGAATTCCTCGTCCGGGTTGCGCTTGGTGTCCATCCGGACGATTTTCAGCTCCACTTCGGCACCCTGCAGGCCTTTTTTGACCCCGGCGGTGATGCCGTCGCTCCATTCGTAACCTTCGTGGTAAGCATCGATGAACAGAACTTTCCCGCTGGTTTTGGCCGTGGCCGTAAAAGGGAGCGTCGCACCTAAAATCAGCATGAATACTGCAAGAAAGAATTTTCTCATTGTGGCATGTCCTTTTTTAGGGGTTGAATTCTCTTTCCGTGTGCGGATCCCAGGCAAGTCTCTGGAGGTGCCGGAACAATTATGGTTGGACTGTGCAGTCAGGTATCGGCACAAGGCGCACTGAACTTTAGGGAAGGACAGGGGGATGGTTATGAAATGATTATAAAACGGTGAGTCTTGGTCAGGGTTGTTTGCACAGGTTCTCCGGCGCATGATATTTTAAATTTTCATCCTTTCAGGAAAGAGGGGCAAGCATGGAGAGGCGGGCGGATATCATCGAACATCTGGATAGAAATTTGGACGAAACGATCGCTTTTTTCCGGTCCTTGACTCCGGAACAGTTCGGCAGGCAGGTCTACGCCGACAGCGGCCGATGGACGGTGCGCCAGCTGCTGGCCCATTTTGTGTCGATTGAGAAATCCATGCACCGGCTGTTTAACAACATGCTGGCCGGCGGCGAGGGCGCGCCCGCCGACTTCGATCTGGAACGTTACAATACGACCCAGGTGCCCAGACTGGATGCGTGGTCAACGAACGAACTGATCATGGCTTTTCGCGAAGGGCGCATCAAGACCATCTCCATCGTCCGCTGCATGACCGAGGCCGACCTTGACCGCCGAGGCCGCCATGCATTCCACGGGCAGGGTACACTCGAGCGGTTTGTTCGCTGGGCCTATGAACATGCGAACCTGCACGTAGCGGATATCCGCAAGGCGTTGGAATCGTAATGCGAACGCTAAACCCGAAGCACACCGTAGGATTAAACTTCCCCCTTCAGCCTGCGTGAGCAGAGCTGGACGCTCATGCAATTATTGTTTGTGTTCGCTCAAAGGGAAGCGGGTGATTTCCATGAGTTGCTCTTTGTGATGGCAGCAAGTTGCCTGAAGTATCGAAGATTCGTAAAGAGCCGGCCTGCAAATTGACAAAGAAATTGGTTTTGTCTTTTGCAAAGACAGTGAGGCTTTGGGGGTGTTCAACATCGGCGGTTGTCAAGATCGTTAAGGGTGAGTAAGGAATAAGTCCTCGTAGTCAACGTCCCAAATATCCCCCCACCCGCGCCCTTACATTTATGCCACTCCCAGTTTCATGCGCTCCTGCAAACGTCGCCGTTCCTCTCCGGCGCGGACCAGTTCTTCCCGGTTGTCGGAATCAACGCGCATGAAATTGTGCCGCCATTGATCGTCGGACCACGCGAACGGGACCTGCACGGTTGTGCGGGGCGACCAGGCCTTCTCAAGCAGATCAAGGCCCAACCCAGATATTGCGCGCTGCATTTCCACATCCCCCGGCCTTCCGCAAGGATTGCCCAGGGGGAAATCGGTGAACAGAAAACGGGCCACACCGCATTCTTCGACAATGTCACGCGCCGACCCTATGACTACCGTAGCAATGCCGTTGTCTTCCAGGTGACGGGCGACCAGACTCACGGTCTGGTGGCACACCGGTCAAAGCGCCGAAAGGAGGATTGCGTCCAAGCCGTCTTCCCTGGCCAACTCTAGAATCCGCGGAGCGTGCTTTTGGTTCGTTCTGCCCTGACTGTAGTCGGTGGGTACGCCGTAAAAACGGGGCGAGGCCGCGCCGATGCGACCCTGCCGGGCATATTCCGAAAGTCGTTTCAGCGGCAGAAAACTTTCGACATCACTGGTATGGGTCGCTTCCTTGTCCCAGGAAAGGTGGTCCGTAAAGAGCCGTTCCGGTTGGGGTTCCGACTGCGCCGCGTAACAGCTCCTCTCTTTCATCAGGCTTTCAACGTCCGCTCCTAAATCAACTCGTGAGGCGGTTGTGGCGAGACCCACTCGGCAACGGGACAAGGGTTTCGCCAGCGGCGTGAAAGGAACACTTCCATGACAAGCCCATGTGTACGGCTGTTTATATCCATGGGCTTCGTAGTAGATACGGCTTTTGTCTATGTAGCTGACAAAGTTACGGTAGGGGCTGCGTCGGTTCATTGCTCTGCCTCCGGGTTTATAGAGTGGCGTTCCGTGATCTTTCGCTGTACGCATAGGGGAATCCGGGACTCCCTCTATTTTTTCATATTCAATGCTCCCGACAACATATCAATCATTTTTATTGTCGCGCACCGCGGCGGTGGAGTGAGACGCGGGCACGGAATAATTTTCTCTTCTGGCCGCGGTGACGGCACGGTTGGCGATATCCTGGACCTTCTCGTAAGCCATTTCGTTCTTTTTGGACATATCGATGATCTGGGCAGCCTGAGAGGCCACCATTTTCTCAAGCGCATCTATTTTTCCCAAAAGGACGTTCTTTTCACCTTCAGAACGGACTTCCATGAGGACTTTATCGCTTTTAAATTCCCGCGTGAGTCGTTCCATTGTTTCGGTCACTGCTGCCTGGACAGTTGCTTCGCTGCGTTTGGGGAAACCTTCTACTTCTTTGCGAAGACTCGTCACCTCATTCTCCTGGCGTGAAAGAGTTTCTTCACGGGCATCGAGGCCAGCCGTTCTCTGCTGTGCCTCCTGTTCAAATTCGGTGCGCTTTGCCGCGATCTCTTTTTCAAGTGCCTGCAGTTCGTCTGTTAGCGCGTTTTTGCGCTGCTCTTTTTCCCGCGCGAAGGCATACACATATTCTTCTTTTTCTCTTTGCCGCTGCTTATTGAGGGCTTCGGCGGCCTCTTTGACCTGCCGTTCGTGGTCGGTTTTTTCCCGCTGCCAGTTTGTGCGCATCTCCTGCATTTGCGCTTCGAAAGCAGTCTTTTGGTTTTCCATCGACTGCTCAAAAGCTTCTTTTTTTAATCGCTGAGCGTCAATCAAGGCAGCCAGGTCGGATGCGGCGGTCTCCACTTCATAGATCGTTTGAAGTTCTTCCTTTTTGGTTTCAATTGCAGTCTGAATCTTGCGGTAGGTGTCGATTTCGGTCTCGAAACGTTCCGCCAATTCGTTCAACTCACGGCTGATGGCACCGCGCAGGTCATGAAGGCGTTTAATAGGGTCCTGCGATACCTGTTCATCGGCAGCAGACGCGGCCACATGTTTTTCCATTCGTTTGCGCGCCTTTTCGGCATCCAGAAGATCCTTGCTCAGGCTTTCGGCTTTTTTCTTGGCCGCCTGGTAGGCCTCCAGCAACTCCTTCTTGGTATTTACCATGGAAACGTCGGGGATATCGGTGAGGTCCGTCATCTTAACATCCTTTCGTTACTGATTGGAAGTCGTTTGGAATCCTTCTATCCCAATCCTTTTCCAAGATCAATGGGCACGCAGTATGCCCACCGCAAGTGGCGGTCGTAAGGAATGGGGCAGATAGAGCAAATTGTGCCACTGCGCAGCTCCATGGTGTGCAAACGCCTCAAAAAACAGGTTCGCGGTTTGCGCATGCAGATCCATACCGGTCAATTTGTTCCGTCGATCAAAGGTAAAGATATAAAGGGCGTCCCACTTCTCCCCCACTTCTCCCTCACTTCTCCCTAAAGGGCGTCCCACTTCTCCCTGGACTGCAGGGGCCGCCACACATTCCACGGCAGGGTGCGCTCGAGCGCTTTGTCCGCCGGCCTATGAACATGTGAGCCTGCACGAAGCGGAATCCGCAAGGCGCTGGAATCGTAACGCGAACGCTAAACCCGAGGCACACTGTAGGATTAAAT
>QZKV01000045.1 GCA_003599575.1 Desulfobacteraceae bacterium
TTGCGGATCGGCTCGGCCAGGACCACGAACTTTCCCCAGTGATTCGCAGCCGTCGGAACCACGCCCGACAGCGCAGGACGATTGAGGAACTGGTCGAGGTTGTCGGTCGGCGTGATGACTGGGGTGTTGATTCCCAGAATCTCGAACCGGGCGCGATCCGCACCGCTGGCGTTTTTGACGATCACCATGTCGGCGTCGCGGCAGGTCACAAGGATGTCCAGATCGCCGACGGTTTCTTTCCTGCGCCGCAAACTCCCGGCCACCGCGATTTGTTCTATCCCGCGGGCCTTGCTTAAAAAATCCACCAGATCCTGCGCGCGCTGTTCGGCGGCAAACAGCTTGAAGCGCTGCGCCTCCTGTGGGACCTGCGCATCCAGCGCTTCCAGGATGGACTGCTCGGTTTTCACCCCGAACCCCTCCACCTGCTGGATCTTTCCCGCCCGGGCGGCCGCTTTCAAATCATCCAGATTGCGAATGCCCAAGGCCTGCTGCAGCGCCTTGACCCGCTTGGGGCCCAGATTGGCAATTTTCAGCAGGCGGCACAATTCCGGGGGCGTTTTCGCCTCCAGCTCCTTGAGCTTGGCCAGCGCGCCGGTTTGACAGATTTCCATGATCTTGGAGGCCAGATCTTTCCCGATGCCCGGCAATTGGGTCAGCGATTCCGCGGAGGCGGCCATCCGGGAGACGGAATAGGGCAGGTCGGCCACGGTGCGCGCCGCGTTGCGGTAGGCCCTGACCCGAAACACATTCTCGCCCTCGATCTCCAGCAGGTCGGCCATTTGGTTGAAGATGTCGGCTATATCGGCATTCTGCATGGTCATGGGCACCTCGCAATCTCTGCTGAGTCCCTTTTCAATCCGCACTCAAAATAGTATCAATCCGCCGTGCGCGCAAACGGCGGGTTTAATAAGCGTGCAAACAATGCGTGCGATTTACCAGATTTTCAAGTTCGTGATCAAATCCACGGTGGTGAAGATCTGGGAGCTGCGGTAGTCCGCGTCGAGTTCATCCTCGTGGAGATAGAAGTATTTGTGCTTCAGGGAGAGGCTCAGGTAATCGTTGATGCGGATGGCCAGGGCGTTGTCTATGGAGCTGCGCAACCCCAATTGGCCGCCGTCTCTGGTTCGGATCGAGGCGAAGTTGTCGATTTCGAACAGGTAGGTGAAGTGTTTGAAAAACGGATAGCGGAACCCGAGAATAACTTCCAGGCCGAAAAGCGCGTCCTCCGCCGGGTCCTGGATCTTTTTTTCGAAACCGAGCCCCAAGCGCCCGCTGAGATGGTTGAAGTAGGCGGAAACACCCATGGTTTCGCGGATGAGTATGGGGCGCTCGCCCGCGATGTCTTCAACCACCGTATCGATCTGGAATTTGTTGTAGGGCCGCAAAGACTCACTGAGGTTGTACTCATACAGCAGGGTGCCCCGCAACAGATTCTGTATATACTCGTCGTCCTGGCGCAGGTAGAACAGATAGGGGGTCAGGACAAAACGATGGTTTTGGTTGTAGAGCGTCCAGTCGATCCGGTCTTCCAGCCCCCATCGGCTGTAGCTCTGGGCCGGCTGGTCCACGGGCGTTGCAACACTGCCGCTTCGATGAACGTCACCCGAAGCCACGAAATTGGAAAGATAGACATCGAACAAGGTCCTGTAGCGGCGTTCAAGGTAGGCGTAATCCTTCCGCAACGTCACGCGCTCGTGCTTCAGGTCCTCCACCAGCAGGTCGGTGACGGTGGTCCAGCTGTTTTTGAAGGCCATGTTTTTGCCGAGCAGCCGCTGCACTTTCTCAAAGGCCGGTTGGGTCGCGGCCACTTTGTAGTTGCGGTGATCCTCCACCGGATAACCCTGCACGGTGATCAGCTTGCCCGGGGACAGACCCACAAGAACAAGATTGGAGTGGTTTTGATGCAAAAATCTCAGCTCATGGCCGCGCAACACAAAAGTGAACACATTGTAGTCCAGGTTGACCAGCCCCAATAGATCGGATCTGCGGATATCCCGGGTGATCGGATAGCTGTTGATGGTGTTTGTGTCCACTATGGCGATTTCGGAGTTGAAGCGGTCCCTCAGGAGCTGTGCCAGACGGACATCGTCGAGCACGTACTGCCCGTCGCCCGCCTCGGCCACTTGATGGCTTTGTTCGGCAAGGTACTTGGTCTTCCACAACGCCAGGCGATCGATGAATTGCAGATAGCTGATGTCATCGGTTTCCAGCGGCACGGCCTTGTGCGGGCGCAGCGTGAGTGGATGCATCCCCTTGTCCATGCTGAGATCGACGGTATAGTAATCGAATCGATCATCCATCATCAGAATCGACCGCCCGTCCGCGAGATCGATGCGCGAGGCTTTCCCGTCGTAGAGCGTGCCGGTAGAATCGCCGCCGCAAAGGGCCAGGCCGATCTGCGGGAAGGCATCGAGCAGTCGCATGACGGTCTCGACCTTCAGGCCGGTAAGAAGAATGATGTGGTTGACGCCCGCCGTACGGATCTCATTCACGACCGGCTCCAGCGCCTCCATTTCATCTTTCAAACCTATGCCGTAAAGGTCCTTTTCGGCGATATCGAACTCAAGGCGTTTGGATGAGATGGCCACAAAGGCGATGCGCAGGCCGCGCACTTCGGAAATGACAAATGGCGTGAAGACCGTGCCGGTCGGGCGTGCGATATTGGCCGAAAGCAGGCGAACCGTTCGGCTCTTTTGCAGATGCTCCAGGTTTTTTACGCCGACGCGCAGGTCTTTGGATGATACGAGGGTTGCCGCGCAACCGAAACCGTCCAGAAAATCCATCATGATCGAACCCGAGCTGAACTTTGAAATCACGCCCGGGTAGAATGCATTGCCCAGATCCAGGTAGAGATCCGCTCCAGTTTTATGCTCGGCCAGGATGTTTTGCGCCAGCACCAGCAGAGGATCGAGATGGGCCTGGTTTTCCATGGCCAGCATGGATCTGCCCTGAATATTGGAAGTCAGCAGCAGCTTGATGTGGACCTGCGCGTCTGCCGCGCCGGCGGGGCCCAGGCCGCAAAGGAGAAGGTAAGCGAAAAAAAACATCAGCCGAATGGAGATCAGGCCAGTTTGCAGCATACAGTTTCGATCTAACGCTCCGGAAGAATTTGCAGTTGGCTCCGGTTTATCTTCGCAAAGGTTTGGTCATCTCAAATGGGTGTTCAGCATCCCGATGCCCGGGTTTTTCAGGCGTTCAAGCAGCTCGGCATTGACCGCCCGCACGGTTTGCAGGTCCTTTTCAATTCTATTTCGCTCCGAGCGGGTTTGGGCCAGCTGATTGGAAAGCGCTTCCAACTTCACCGAAAGCTCACTGTTGGATGTTTGCAGAGAAGATTTTTCCGCTTCGAGCGCAACCAGGCTCTGATTCAGTTCCTTTATCTGCGTGGACAGCTCAAGCTCTTTTTCGGCGGCTTTGCGGCGCAGGTTGTCCGTTTCCCGGCCGAAATCGTTTTTTTGTTCGGCGATCTGCAGCTCGAGATCATTTACTTCGTGCAGCCGTTTCAGTTCCAGCGCGTCATAAAGAGTGGTAAGTTCGGCAATCTTCTGCGAACTTGCGTTTTCCAGCCAAACATATGCCGCCTGCATGGATGTGATCTGCTCTTGGGTCGATGACAGGTAGGCCTCAAACTTCTCCGTCAAGGCGGACAGATCGTCACTCAGCTTTTCGTTCTTGTCGCGCGCCTTTTGCAATTTGGCTTTGTATTGATGATTCTCCTGCGTCAGCACGTCATTTTCGCGCTCGATCATAGGCATGCGTTTTTTCATCTGGCTGTTTTCGGCCATGATCCGATCGACGGAACTGGGCTGGGGGATCTGGTTGGTCGTGGCGCATGAACTTGCGAAAATCAACGCGCACAGTACTGCCGCCTGGGGCAGCACCCGGTAAACCCCAGTCCTTTTGGTTTTTGAAATCATCTGCATCACTTCCATTGTTCTCAGATCTATTAAGCCTTTCTCGTCCCTGCAAGATGCTTTCAACGCTGTGATCGATTATATCAACAAATCGGTCCAAAAGCATACCTTGATCTGGGATCCGCCGTCGCCCCGGACAAGGCGCTGACACGAACTGCTCAAGGGGCCTTATCTCCACACTGGTAATTTGCGGCCATGCCGGCTATTTCCTCGAACACGGCCAGCCGCAACGCTTCCGGAGCCATGACAACGGCGCCGGCGCCCCATTTGAGCACCCAGTGTTTGATTTCTTCGATACCGGCCACTTCCGCGCTGAAGATCAGGCCGCCGTCGGCCTGGGTCGTGAGGGTTTGGGTGGGATGCCAGATCTTTTCGCGGATATAGCCGGCCACCGCCGGCGCGAAGCGGATGCGCACCTGCACGGGTTCGCCCTGGAACACGCCGAAGCTGGCCTGCATGAATTGGCCGGCATCGAAATCTTGCGGCGGCTCGAAATAAGCATCGCAGATGTGCAAAGTCTCGATGCGGTCGACGGCAAAAAGCCGCACGTCCTGGCGCAGTTCGCAAAACCCGATGATATAGAAGGTTTCGTCATAGAACCATACCTTGTAGGGCGCAATCCTGCGGCGGGTCAACTCCTGGCGGCGCATGCTGAAATACCCGATCTCGATATAGCGCCGATTCTGAGCGGCCTCGTTGACCTGCGCCAGAATTTGCTGAAACCGCTGGTAAGGTTTGTAGGCTTTGACCCCCACCTCCAGGCTGTGGGTCAGTTTGTCCAGATAAGCAATGTACTCGGGGGGCAGGGTGGCCTTCACTTTTTCAAACAACGCCGTCAGTGAATCGAATATGGCCGTTCCCTGCAACACCTTGAGCATGTTGCGGCTGAAATAAAGCGCCATCAACTCCGTGAGATTCAAAGGCAGGGGCATCTGGCGCCGGCCGGCATCAAGGATGGACCAATGCGTTTTGCCCTCGTTCTGTTCGGTGTAGAGCGGGAAACCGGCCATTTGCAGGGCCTCCAGATCGCGGTAGACGGTGCGCGTATGACAATCGAGCTCGCCCGCCAGTTCGCCGGCCGGTTTGCCCTTCCCTGATGCCATCAGGGTGTGGATGATTTTCCACTGCCGGCTGAGTTGATCTCCGCGCGCCATGAGGTCCTCCAGATAACAGGAAAAGTGAGTCACCTATAACCCGACCCCTGGGACTTTGTCAAAATGGGGCGTGGTAAAAGCGTTTCATCGTGAATGTGAGCTCCCTGTCGCTCCGGCAAACATCCCGCCAACGATTCCGATTCGCACCCGGAACCGCACTTGTGGGGGTGAGCGTCGCTATTTGAATCTATCGAGAGGGTTTGGGAGCACATGGCGGAAAGGGGCTGCGATGACCTGGACACTGCCTTGCACAAGGGTTATTTTCCGTAACTGGATCAGGTAAATAGATTATTCCCGGAGGCAATCATGGATCACTTGACGGAGATTTCGGGTATCTTCACGAATGCCATGGCGGAAATGATCAATAACAATTTTGAAGCCAGCATCGCCCTGCTCAGCGATGTGCTGGCGCAAGAACCCCGCCACCCCCTGGCATTGATCGCCCGCGGTTCGGCTTTCATGCAGCAGGGCAATCTGCATAACGCCATCGCCGACCTCGATCACGCCATCCAGGCCCATCCCGGTTACGCCCGGGCCTATCATTTGCGCGGTTTGGCACGTTTCCAGGATGGGGACGAAAAGGGCGCAATGGCCGATTTCAATCGCGCCCTTGCCTTGGACCCTCAATATGGGGCGGCCTACAACAGCCGGGCCATCCTGCACAGCCAGGCCGGAAACGAGGAGGCCGCGGCCGAAGACGCGGCTCAGGCCGCCTCTCTGGGGATCCGTAATCTCGAGAGTTATGGAAACCAGAACAATTTGATCCGCAGCATGCACCTGGCCGTCGAAGATGCCATGGAAAGCGAGTTGGAAAGATAGCACCGTATTCATTCGATAGAAAAGTATCAAGCGCCCCCGGCGGGAGAACCGGGGGCGTTTTCGTTGTGCGCCTGCGCCCTGCCTGCACATATAAGTGCGCAGGCGAAGTAAAGCCTACTTCGCCTTTTCGACGCGATGGTGCGCGCCTTTCCAGGCAAAAATACCGCCCGGATGGCGGTAGACATTCTTGTAGCCCATTTTAACAGCCCAGGACGCGCCATTGTGGCTGCGGGCGCATTTTACAAATCCGCAGTAGATCACGATGGTTTTGTCTTTGGCAGTCCCCAGCAAGGCCATGAAATCCTGCTCGGTCTTGCCACCGGTTTCGCGGGTGTCCCAGGTGGGCATATCCGCGATGGGAAAAAGAAATTGAAGCGCTCCCGGTATATGTTCTTTTTTGTAACTGTCCTCATAGGGCATGGCGTCGACGATGATCATTTCCTTGCCCGCATCGAACCATTGTTTCAATTCACTCGTGGTGACCAGATTGTAGCCCCCACGCTGCATGTCGCGCGCCAGTCTGACGGCGGCCGTTTCGGCGTCAACCTCTTGCTCGAACTTGTTTTTGGCCCATGCGCCCGAAAATAAACCGGTCAAAAGAATCGTTCCCAGCACTGTTACCGCCGTCCGCAGATGTTTCATCGATTTTTGCCTCCTTGAGTAAGCGCGTGAATAAGGTGCCTCAGCCGGACAGGCCGCAGGAAGCGGCGCTGTCTGCAAAAGTAGAGTAAGCCGATTCCCGCCAACATGAACGCGTCGCGGTACAGGGCCGGAAACAGGCCATGGTAGGCGTTTCCTTCGGGATCATCGGGCCCGAAACATCCGCAATCCACATCCAATCCCAACCATAAGCCGTAGCTTAGAATCAGCATAAACAAGATCAACAACATGGCGATCAATTCCGAAGATCCCTGGATATCGAACCATAATCCCACGCCGCCCAGCAGCTCCAGGATACTCAGGCCCAGGGCGGCTGGAAAGACGAGCATATCGGGAACCAGGCCGTATGCTTCAATGATCAGGGCAAAAGCCTGCGGATCGGCTATCTTGGAAGCGCCTGACCAGACAAAGAGGGTGCCCAGCCCGAGCCGCACCAACCGATAGACCCACAGCATGGAAAGGGGGACCGCAGGGACGGCTCTCTCCAATTGCAGATGCTGGATTTGTTTTCCGGTGGTATTCATAGGCGTGCCTTCGAATTCTGTCCGGGCCGATGGACGTATATAAATTTAAATCTCTGATAAGTGAAATTGATTATTCCGATGATGGACTTGACGGCTACAGAAAGCGTCTATCGGCGACCCGCGCGGCGGCGGATAGCGCTTGACATTCTTTGCAGCTCCTGATCAATTACTGCCTTACTTCCCATGGATTTGGCGCAGCCGTACATTTTCTCCCCCAGTCCCCCACACAAATTTATCCAAAAAAATCATCATTTGATAAGAAAATGAGATGCAGGATGGCAAGTTCGGCTTGAACCCTTACACCCATAAAAAGGCCAATTCGCGCATTCCATGAGAAAGGAAGACTCTATGAAAGAAAAAACCCGCAAAAACGTGTATGATGCTTTCATCGGCGAAGCCAAGGCATATTTCAGGTTACTTGCCTATGCCGAAAAGGCGGCTGAAGAAGAGGTACCCCAAATTGAGCTGTTGTTTCGTGCGATTGCTGAATCGGAGAGGGTTCATGCCACCCGTCACATGAACCTGATGAAAGACCTGATCGTCAAGGATACCGATACCAATCTGGAGAAATCGTTCCAACGCGAAAAATCGATCAGTGAAACCGAATATCCCGATATGATCAAAGATGCGGAAGATGAAGGCGAAAAAGTTGCGGCCCTCACCTTCAGCCAGGCACGCGATGTTGAAGGCTTTCATGCCAAGCTTTATGAGCGGGCCATTTATAAGGTGATCAAGGAGGAAGTCAGCGCCTACCAGGTTTGCCAGGTATGCGGTTACGTGACCGATCGGGCGGCTCCCGACAAGTGCCCGGTCTGTGGCGCTCCCAAGGAGATGTTCAAGGCTGTCGAAAAGATGGAATGAAAGCCGCACGGATGCCGGCCGACAGGCGGATCGAAGCGCCGGCCGCGCCTTTCGCGTGTGACTTCGTAGCGACGGCCCGCCTGTCCCTCCCGGAACCTTGCATCAATGCATCAATTGGCGTATGCCGCGCGATGCTTGCAGAGATAAACCTGCTCCAACTCCAGCAGGCATATTCCCAATCGGCCCACGCTCCGGTAAAAGGCAGCGCTGGGCGCTTTTTGCAGATCAATAAAAAAGTCAAACATCCAGGTGGAGATGTGCCCGTCAAAAAAGCGCGCATACGCGTGGACGGGAATCTGGCGCTGACGTCCCAGCAGAGCCATGGTTTCGCACAGCAATCCGGCATGATCCTCGGCTTCATGCACTTGCTTGCGGCGCCCGATGCCCAATTTGGCAAGATCGAGCCTCAGCCTGGTCAATGGGGAGGGCTTCACCAACCCATCCAGATACCATGATGCGTAGGGGACCACTTCTCCGTCTCCCAGGCCCACGAAAACGGATTGAAACTCTTCTGCAACGGCTTTTTCAGGGTACTTGCGGGCGGCGTTACGCAGAAATATCCACGCATCGATCAGGCGGCCGGGCATGTCCGGATTCAGAACGACGCGCTGGATTTGGCATAGCAGTTCGGTGCTGGGTGCCCGGTTCAAGATTTCAGCCAGGATGACGTAAGTATCGGTGCGGGCATTGAGAAAGGTTTCCTCCGTTACGAATTTCCCCCTGACGATTTCCGGTACCGCGATTTCCATTGACAGGCTTTGCATAGCTTTAGGTCCTGTTTGGGGTGGGGTGGGTTTGATCCACTTTCTGCGCCCATACGGCCTTCACTCAAGGTCAACTCTCCTTATGCGATTATCGTACCATTCCGGATTGGGACAGTAGGTGAATCCTCCATTTCCGGTCCGCGGTGACAGTATGCCGTGGATACCTGTTTGAGCTTATAAAAACATGTATATGGATACATTGGCCGGCATCCATATACATGTTGCACCCGCTTGCCATCCGCAAGCGCGTTGGCTTAGCTTGCCCGCTGACATGCTGAGTCCGTTATCCTCCCCTCATGCGTATCGTGCCCGGGCATCCGCATGCAGCGAAGATCTGTCCGGCCCTACGAAAATGAAAGGTTAAGTTCGACAGCATGCAATTTTGTGAATCAAACAGGAGGCAAAGATGAAAACAACTTTAATCGTGGCGTTATCAGTGTTCATTCTGGTCCCGTCTATGGCCCTGGCGCAGGAGTGGGGTCCCGAAGCAGGCGATTGGGAATTCACCATACAGGGCAGCGGTACCAGCGACGATGATTTGGATAACAACTTCGCCGGACTGGATGCGAGCCTGTCATATTATCTGTCAAACGGGTTTCAACTCGGACTGCGCCAGGGGGCTTCGTGGGTGGACCCGGGACCCGGCAGTGACAGGTGGAACGGATCATCCCGCTTGTTTATGGATTATAATTTCAACCTGGGACGCCTGCGTCCGTTTCTAGGCATCAGCGCCGGCTATTTGTACGGTGAAGATACCGACGAACGATGGATCGCCGGCCCGGAGGCAGGACTCAAGCTGTTCGTACAACGCAAGGCCTTCCTATTCGCGCTCGGTGAATACAACTTCACCTTCGAAGATTCCGATGAAATCGATGAGGTGTATGAAGATGGCCGTTTCGTCTACGCGTTGGGTATAGGCCTGGACTTCTAGGGCTTTCCATATCATCAAAAAGAGTGGGGCGGCCCCAGGCCGCCCCTTTTTTGCGGTCTTTCTTTTCGGTTTACCTTACCACCTGATCCCGTTTTTGGAAGCGTTTCACCGGATGAGGGCCCTTGATCTCCAGACGGTAATCTTTCTTATCTTTTCCTATCTTTTGACGGATCAGCTCCTGAGAAGGCACCCAATCGGCGTTGACCATTTTTTGATAATCGAAATACCTGTAGTCGGATGAAATCTGGTCCCCAGGCACAAATTCGGTCCCCCTGGCGTTGAAATCCGTCTGCTGCGCCATTACCTGGCGAACGTAATCGATGTTGCTTTCCATGATTAAGGGGGCTGGCAGCGCGTCCGGCAGGAATTCGGCGGGGTCGCGTTTCTCATGTTTCTTCATCATCTCGCAGGATGCCTTCAAATGTCCGATTTCCATGTCCAGGTGCATTTCCCAGATTTTGCGGATGCGTTCATCCGGCTCCTGGTCGATAAACGAGTGATACAAGTAGCACTCGGAATACTGGTGCAACACATCACGCATAAACCAGCTCATGGTGGGATCGGCCAGCGATTCGTAGTGGGTGACATGTTGCTCCTCGATCTGCGCGATTTCCTGGTAGAGCGCCCTGCCGATTTCCGTGTCTGCCCGGTTGCCGATATTCATATAGAAATTCATGGTTTGCTGCTCGGCGGCCACAATGGTCAACACGTTCAATTTGGTGACGATGTCGCTCTGGGCGGCTGAATAGTGCGAGCGGATCTCGTCAAAAGGGTGCCGGTGCTCGGAAATGGTGGGGCGTCCGACCGTGATTTCGGTCAGTTTGCCGACCAGGTCGCCGGCCTGGATGCCTTTGGTCATTTGGAGCAGATTGGCGTAGCGGTACAGATGGTCGAAGTCTTCCAGGAGAGCGAAATCCAAAGCCGCCTTGACCACCGGGTGGGGCTCCCGCTTGGCCAAAGCGGCGGTCAGGTCCACGGCCACCTGCTCGTAGCCGATAGTGACCTCCAGCGGCGATTCATTGGCCGGGACAAGCCAATTGACGACTTTTTGCTGCTGCTGTTCAACCCGCCGGCACATGGCGATGTTTCGTTTGATCTCGATGTCATCGCAATGGCGTGCGAATTGGTGACCGAAAAAGGCGCCCTCGATCTCCGCGCCGTTCATAATGATGATGCGGCAGCGCGTATAGGGATGGACATCGTTCTTGTCGTAGGGTTTGACGTTAAGCGATGACCAGTCCCTGAGTTGCTTTTCGAGCGGGATGCCCTTCTCCTGCAAAGGATTGAAGCCCATCTTTGCCTCCTTGCATATGGTTGGGGTTTTTGGAAAAAGACCGCATGTTGAATGCGCCTGGACGCTACCATGGTCGCGTCCGGCGCAAAATGGGGTCCACTCTTTATTTCATTACTGCGGAGGTGGTTTTCCCGAGCTCAAGAATATAAGGCCTGCAGTTTTTCCAGGGCCTGTTTTCCACTCTGGAAATCTTTTTCGAGCCGCCGCAGCTCACTGTGGCGATCTTCCTTCCAGGCTTGCCTGAAAACGGATTTGAAGCAGGAGAGGATATCGGTTTCCAGGCGGTCTGCGCGGTTTAGCACGGTTTTTTGCGCGTCCCTGGCAAAGAAGGCTTTGGTGCGTTCGGTCAGATCGATCACGGTCCGGCGGTCGGGGTCGGGTGTGTCCGGCAAATAGCCACACGCGCGGATGAAACGCTCTATCGCCTGGCATAAACCGGCCCGGTCCTCGGCCAGGTTTCTGAAAACAGGTGCGGCGGCATCCTGTCCCAGGACCTCCACCGCTCGCCCGTAATGCTCGGCCGCTCTCCGGGATGCGCGCAGGAGATCGTTCAACTTCACTTCTTTTTCGTCGCGAAGTATTTTTGTCATACGCTTTCCCGTTTTCAGGATGAGATCAGAGTTCCGCCGGTCGAATCATCATTCGCGGCCCCGACGGCGGTCTTTGGTGATTTAAAGGCTACGCATTGCAGCCGACCCGCGGGCGCTTACTTTAACTGCCGACACTCTATTTGAAAAAACCACGGGTTCAAATAGTGTCTGCACCCTATATAAAGAGTGCATCGGCGTGGTACGGTGAAATCGGTTCAGGCATAGGAGCATTGTCCACAAGTGATCATTGAACTTCACAGCCATACCGCAGAGCATTCGTCCTGCAGCCTGGTGTCCGCGGTCGATCTGGTAAGAAATTGTATCAACAAGGATTTGCAGGGGCTTGTTTTGACCGATCATCATTACCTGTGGCCGCCCCAGGCGCTGGCCGATTTGATGAAACAATGTGCGGTGCCGAACCACTTCATCGTGCTTTCGGGTCAGGAGGTCCGCACATCTGATTTCGGCGACGTGCTCGTGTACGGCGCCGATGCCACGATCGAGGAAGGCACACCGGTTTACGAAATAGTCCGGCGTTACCCGGAGGCCGCTGTTGTGCTGGCACACCCGTATCGAAACGGTAAAAATCCGGACCGCCAGCTGCTGGCGCATCGCGTTTTTCACGCCATCGAAATTTTTAATGCCAATCAGACTATTTTGGAAAATATCCGCGGCTTGAAAGACTGGCATCGTTACCGATTTACGGCAACCGGCGGGACCGATATCCACGCGCTCAATTACTGCGGCACCTATCCGACTGTTTTCGATCATCCGATCGATTCGATCCAAGCGTTGGTGCACGAAATCCGGATGGGGCGATGCAGGCCCTATTTGAGCGAAATTCCCCACTCCGGCACCAGCAACATTCAGGTCACCGAACTGCGGGTCGGCAGTCCCTGCCAAAATGGCGGGCGCGACAAGCTCATCGTGAAATCGCATCAGGATCGAGACCATTGGCAATCCGGCGAACGAACCCACAGGATCATGAAAGCGCTTGCGGAGCATGGCTTCCACGATGGGCCGTTCAGGGTCCCCATCCCCTTGGGCGGGGATGAACGGGACTTGTTGCTGGTTGAAGAAGGTGTCGAGGGACTGCTGCTCTCGGACAAGTTGATCCAAGGCGGAGAAGACGGTGCCAAAGATCTGATCAAATCAGCCGCACGCTGGCTGGCCGAAATGCACCGGCTGTGTTTAAAAGTCACCCCGCCCGATGAATTCCTGGCATTCGAACCGGTCCGTCTCAAACGCTATCTGGCCCTCCTTTACAAAACAGGAAACCGCCACACCAAGCGGATTCAGCAGATTGCGGATACCGTTTCAGCCTATGAAGACAAATGGTTTGCCGGCCGTGCCGATCACCTGATCCAGGGGCATGGAGATTTTCATCCCAAAAACATCCTGATAGGTCATGAGAATGCCGCGGATGCCGCGCGCTTTTTTGTGGCCGCCATCGATTTTTACAGTTCCTATCAGCTGCCGCAGGCCTATGATGTGGGAACATTCGTGGCCCAATACGAAAACCAGCTCAGGCTCTATCCGGACGTGCTGCACCATGCACCGCCGCAGCTGTTTGTCGAATCCTATCTGTCGGTTTGCGATCGGGTCCCGGCCGATTTTCGGGCGCAGGTCGAACTGTTCAAGGCCAGGACGGCCTTGAGCATCATTCACTATCTGGTTAAAGTCGGAATGGGAGAAAGCAATGATTTGTGGCAAGTGATGTTGTCAGCCGAAAAAGCGCTCATCAAAGTGAAAGCCGAAGAAACCCAATAAACTCAACAAACCCAATAAACCCAACCAACCCAACAAACCCTAGTATTTGGCAATCACCCACACGGCATGTACGATACCGGGAACATAACCCAGAATGGTCAGCAGGATGTTCAGCCAAAAATGCTTTCCGAATCCTACCTGAAGAAAAACCCCCAAGGGCGGGAGCAGTATGGCGATGATGATGCGGATTATATCCATCGCGACTTCCTTTCCGAAAGGGTTGCGCAAGTGCCCAACCCTTGAACATGTGTTGCGGCCCCGGCTCCGGGGGAACGCGCTTTTGATCCCCTTTGGGCTCCTTGAAAGCGGGACACAGCCATTCGGGAGTTCATGGCGCAAATACGGGCAGCAGTCCCTTTTTGACCCGGAACAGCGCGGGGGTGTAGGCGGTTACTTCGCCGTCGGTATTGATCGGCATCGGTTTAGCGGTGATCACCCGGATCTCTTGCCCGTCCATCAACCGGAT
>QZKV01000043.1 GCA_003599575.1 Desulfobacteraceae bacterium
CAAGGGTTTGGCTGTTCGCCAATTAAAGCGGTACGTGAGCTGGGTTTAAAACGTCGTGAGACAGTTTGGTCCTTATCTGTTGCGGGCGTAGGATATTTGCGGAGAGCTGTCCCTAGTACGAGAGGACCGGGATGGACGAACCGCTAGTGTTCCAGTTGTCGCGCCAGCGGCATTGCTGGGTAGCTATGTTCGGAAGGGATAACCGCTGAAAGCATCTAAGCGGGAAGCCCACTCCAAGATGAGATATCCCGTGGGGTAACCCACCTGAAGGCTCCTTGTAGACGACGAGGTTGATAGGTCGGGTGTAGAAGTGCAGTAATGCATGAAGCTAACCGATACTAATAAGCCGTGCGGCTTGACCATAATTTTTCAGTTGACTGACTACTGTGCCCCTTTATTCATTTATCCGAGCTTTGAAATAGATCACGCTTTTTTCGGTGGCCATAGCGAGGAGGAAACACCCGTTCCCATTCCGAACACGGCAGTTAAGCTCCTCAGCGCCGATGGTACTGCTCGGGTAACTGAGTGGGAGAGTAGGTCGCCGCCGAATCCTTTTCCATATACCTCCTGCCAGGATCTCATTCCGGGCAGGAGGTTTTTTTATGGCCTTCTCTCTCTTCCCCGCAACCCCTAGCTTTTTTTCGTCCGGGCGTCACTTTCACTTGACAGATTAAGCAATCCCCAAAGTAGCATGTCTTAGTTCGTGGGGGGAGTTGTGCGCTATTTTTATCACACAGGGGGCAACGAGCGCAGTCGGGAGTCATAATGGTCTCCCGGCGTTTTCGTTGACATAGGCGGCGTTACCTATGGGCAAGTCCAATAATGCGAGCCATTCGAAAAAGCGGCTGTTGCTTCTCTTGCGTATTTTTATCAGCCTGGCATTAATCGGGTGGCTGATTTATTTCGCGGATATGGGCCGTGTCCTGGCGTATATCTCCAGGGCGCACGCCCCGTATGTGGTGCTGGTGGTCGCCCTGATTAATCTCGACCGTATCCTGATGAGCTACAAATGGAATCTCCTGTTGACAAGCAAGCGAATAGTACTTCCTTTCCGGAGGGTGCTAAGCGCTTACTACAAAGGAACTTTCTCGGGTAATTTTTTGCCCTCGGTCGGCAGCGACGCAGTACGGATATATGAAGTATCTCGCCATGTCAGCCGATTGGGCGATCTTATCTCTTCGGCGATTGTCGAGCGGCTGATTGGGCTGATCGCTTCCGGATTAATGGGCTTGCTCAGCGTGGTGCTGTTTGTCCGCTATACCGACAGGGGCAGCTGGCAGCTAGCGATGAGCCTTGCCCTGGGCATGGCCTTGGCTATCGTTGCGCTGATTGTTTCGCTGAAATCGGGCAGGCTCTCGCGTGCCGTTCGCCTCTTACCCGATTGGAAATGGACGAAGAAGCTGGAGGCGATCCTGCTCTCGTCCTTGGATTATGCCAATGACCGCAAGACGCTCCTGATCTTTTTCTTCTGGTCGGTTGTCGAACAGCTCGTGCCGGTGCTCAGCTATTTTCTCGTGGCCAAGGCGCTCGATATCGAGATTCCCCTGATGGACCTTTTCATTTTTGTGCCGCTCATCTATCTGCTTACCCGCGTTTCTTTTTCCTACAATGGGTTGGGAGTCCAAGAAGGGCTATTCGTATATCTCTTCAGCATGGGAGGTATAGCCCAAACTGAAGCATTTGCAGTCGGTTTTCTCACGCCGCTACTGGGAAGACTGGCGTACACGCCGGTGTTTCTCTATTTCTTTTTCGCGGACCGGCACCCCATCCCCCAACCCGAAATTGCGGCCCACGAGCATTAACCAAGAAAAAAGATCATTCCATTTCCTCGTCGTTTTCAGAGGCACGCTCAATATCAATGATGTGGATGTCCCCTGCATATGGCTTTACGGCATAGCGGCTTATTTGGGCCACCTTCTTGCCGATTTCTGCTAATTTGTTCACTTCCCCTTCCATTTTTTCCAGAATACCGCGTTGCACTTCCTGAGTGGCTTTTTTGTTCCGCAGCAGCCAGAAAAGACCGGTTAACGCTTGCAGCGGCTGATTGAACTCGTGGGCTGCTGCGCCCGCCATTTCCAACACGCCGCATAGCTTTTCCTGCTCGAGCTTGATTTGCTCGGCTTTCTTTTTTTCAGTGATATCCATAAACACCGCCAAAGCGGTTTCATCATCCTCCTGCTCAAGATAAGAGAGACTCCATTCTGATTCTCGATATTCTTGATTCTGGAAGAGGAGGCGGCAACAGAAGGTGACTGTTGGATTCTCAGCACTTAAGGAGCGCAGACCGTCGAGGATCGATTGATGGTCCTCGGAATGGGCATAGGTCCAAATATCGGTATCGACAAATCGGGCACGGACCGCTCCGAGAAGGCGGAGGGCAGTATGGTTGGCATCCAGCCACTTGCCGTTGACAAGGTCGAGGCGGACAATACCCACCAGCGGCGCGAGCTCTGCTAATAAACGGTAGCGTCGCTGACTGCTTTCCATAGCCTGGCTGGCAGCTGTGCGCTGGCGAAGAAATTGCCAAAGCAGGAGGATCACGGAGGCAGCCATCCCCAAGGCCAGAAAAGAGCCGATAAAGACGTATGGCCGCAGCCCTTTTGCCCAGAACTCCCAAAGGGCTGGAGCCGTTCTGGTGATCTCGTCCCGGAATATTTGGTAATTCCGATAGCAAAGCAGAGCGAATATCAGATTGGCGAGCAGGCTAAGAATGGTGGCCATGGCCCGCCAACTGAGCCATCTGTATATTTCAGAAAGGAAGGAGAGGTGTTGCCGAGGCGGAGCGGCACCGGTGGTTGCTTCTGGGCGAGCGGATGGCCGGGGGGGCCACGGCAGAACCGCGTCCCATCTTCGTCCTCCGGTTGATGGTCTTCCGCCAATCAGCAGTGGCATGGGTTTTGTCACGGACCTTGCTTAGCAATGCTTCCGCATTCCGATTTATGCCGGTGCAGAAGCAGAGCAGGATTTCGTCACCGACGAGACGGCAGCCAATTGCCGTCATCTGCAATCCGTAAAAAGACATTTGCATTTTCATTTTTCGGCTCCGAATAGATCGCCCGCACGGCGTAAGGTCAATTGCAATACGCTTGTGAATTGCGTTTGACTCCGGGCGCTCGATTGGATGGAGCCTTACATTTGAGCTCAGTTAGTAGATGAAATCACCATGCATCCGTCGGGAGAAACCAGCCGATAAGGGTCAAAAGACTCCCCCCAAAGTAACATGAGTAGTGAAAATGATAACAGATAGAAGGTAAATAGGCAAGACTTAGCGTTTGTCAGGGGCAGTCCGCCCTTAATGCCAGCCGACGAGCTTCCCTGCATGTTTGACGATAAAGGCCATGCTCCAGGCGAGCAGAAGAAGGTAACCTATTGAAAAAGACATCCATTTGAAGGACCCGGTCTCGCGCCAAATGGTGACCACGGAGACAAGACAGGGCGTATAGATGAGAACGAAGACCATGAACGCATAGGCCGTAAGAGGAGTAATGCCACTCTCTTTTAATGCCTGCCGCAAGCTCTCCGAGGTTTCGCCTACCTCCTGCCCCGCCTGGTAGAGGACGCCCATCGAGCTGACGACGATTTCTTTGGCCACAAAGCCGGTAATCAAGCTTACTCCCATGCGCCAATCAAACCCGAGCGGCCGAAGAAGAGGTTCCACTGCTTGGCCCATTTGGCCGATATAACTGCTCGCCACCCGCTCCCGGGCTTGGGCGACCTCCAGGCGGCTGTGAAGCGCGGCCGCCGCGGCCCGCTTCTCCGCAGAAAGGGTTGCATCATCAGCTTGCTGCAGCAGCATGATCATCTCCGGGCTGTACTCCTGATCGATGTGGCGGGGAAAGGCGCCCAAGAACCAGATGATGATCGAAAAGATCAGAACCACGCCGCCCATCTTCTGGAGATAGACCGCTGTCTTTTCCCACATATGGATGAGGATGGTGGTGAAGGTGGGCATGCGGTAGGGCGGCAGCTCCATGACGAATGGCGCAATTTCGCCACGAAACAGCGTGTGTTTGAATACCTGGCCGACGATGATCGCCAGGGCGATGCCGAGGAGATATACCGAGAAAATGACATTGCCTTCCCGGCCGGGGAAGAAGGCACCCGCGATCAGAATGTAAACCGGCAGCCGGGCGGAGCAGCTCATGAGCGGATTGATGAGGATCGTCAGAATCCGGTCCCGCCGGCTTTCCAGCGTTCGGGTGGCCATGATCGCAGGCACATTGCAGCCGAAGCCCATGATCATCGGGATGAAGGATTTGCCGTGCAGCCCGACAGTATGCATCACCCGGTCCATGATGAATGCCGCTCGCGCCATATAGCCGGTATCCTCCATCAAACTGATGCCGAGGTACAGGATAAGGATATTGGGCAGAAAAACGATCACGCCACCAACGCCGCCGATGATGCCGTCGACGACCAGATCTTGCAAGAGTCCTTCTGGCAGAAGGCGCGCGGCTACCCTCGCAATAAGCTCGACCCCATGCTCCAGCCACGACATCGGATATTCGCCGAATGAGAATGTGGAATGGAAAAGGAAATACATGAAAAGCAGAAAAACGGGAAACCCGAGCAGCCGATTGGTGAGAATGCGGTCGGCTTGATCGGTCAGCGTGATCCGCTCCGCATGGGAAAGTCTCTGCACCTCGCGGATCGCGCCGCCGATGAAGCCGTAGCGGCCGTCAGTAATAATGGTTTCCACATCCTCGTCGGGGAAGATTCCCCGCAAATGGGCGACGCTTTCCTCCAGTTGGCGGCGGATAACAGCCTCCGCCGGTGATGTTCTCAATTTTTTGAGGACATGACGATCTTCTTCCAGGATCTTTACAGCCAGCCAGCGCGAATAATAGCGCTGCTGAAGAAGCGGGTCGGCAGCAAGAGCCTCACGGATGGCCTGGACTTCCTTCTCCACTTCACTGCCGAAATTAATGTGGATGTGGCGAGCGGCCGGGTGCGCCTCGTCGGCTACGGCCAGCACCGCATCCAGCAGCTCGGTCAGCCCCTGGCCGCGAGTGCCGATCGTCTGGATAATCGGTACTCCCAGCAGGGACTGGAGGAGCTCATAATCGGTCTGGATGCCGCGCGCCTCGGCGGCGTCCACCATATTCATGGCAAAGACCAGCTTGATATTGAGCTCGATCAACTGAGTCGCCAGATACAGATTTCGCTCCAGGTTGGCGGCATCGAGAATGGTGACTACCACATCCGGCTTCTCCTCCAAGATGTAGTCTCTGGCCACAATCTCCTCAATGGAGTAGGCAGTGAGCGAATAAATGCCGGGCAGATCGACAACTCTGATTTCCCGCCCGGCGTGGGTCAGACAGCCCTCTTTTTTTTCGACGGTGACTCCGCCCCAGTTGCCTACTTTCTGGTGAGCGCCGGTCAGGCGATTGAAAATCGTCGTTTTTCCGGCATTGGGATTGCCAGCCAGGGCAATCGTCAGTACCGGGTGTGTGCCGCGCTCTTTCATAATTGTGAGTCGATTTTTTCAATCAGAATCTGGGCCGCCTCTTCGTGGCGGAGGCTGATGTGATAGCCTTTGATGAGATACTCCGCCGGATCTCTCAGCGGCGCATACTTGATGACCGTAACCTCGGCGCCATTAACGAAGCCCATTTCCATGAGCCGTTTCCTTAGAGCGCCCTGAATAGTGAGGCGAACGATTTTCCCTTTTTCTCCGGCAGTAAGCTGATCAAGAGTCATAACGGGCGACATGATATATGGAAAATTGGGAAAGAGGATATCCAAAAACAGGCAAGTTATTGCTTATCCGCAGTCGCTTCAACCCGCTCCGCATGGCGGCAGGCATGGACGACCATGATTTTTTTCGCTAAATCATGGCCAAGGGCCATCCTGCTTCCTTTGGCGGCAACGATGAATGGGCCCGGCGGATTTTTATGGATGATCTCGACGCAGGAATTGGTATGCAGCCCCATGGCCGCCAGCCGCGATTGGATCTGGTGGCCGCCGTTAATGGCGACAACCCGAACTTTTTCACCGACAGAGGCGAAAACGAGCGGGATAGTCGGCTCTCTTTGCTCCAGACAGCGGTTGCAAAGGCCATAAATCTCCATCCGATGCTGCAGCGGATGGAAACCATGCTCTCGGGCTATCCCGAGCTGCAACTCCTCTAAAGCGGGATTGGCGAACTCCTCGATATGACCGCACATGGTGCAAATGAAATGATCGTGATGCACTCCCAAATGATGATGCTCATAGCTGACATCGCGGGTTTCAAAGGCACGGCGTTTGGCAAAGCCGAAATGACAGAATAAAGTCATCGTCTCTTCAAGGAATGAGCGCTCAAAGACGAGCTGCCGTTCTTGAAGAAGCTGTTCCAGCTGGGAGAGCGTCACATGCTCCTCGATCGATAAAAAAGTATCGAGAACAGCCAGCCGGTTTTCTATTCTCGACGCCTGGTAGGATTCAAGAACAGATTTGAATTGAGAAATTTCCGAGGCGTGCAGATGCTTCATGGCATTCCAAAACGAGCATGTTCCCGAGCCGAGGTTGGCCAAGGCCAAATAAGCTTCGGCGGCAAGACTAAACTGGCGTGGTATTCGAATTAAGAAAAAGACGCACCTGCATTGCACGGCCGAGCCCGGATGGAGTGAGGTGCAGAGGATAACATTCTTCAATTCTGGGGGATTGTCAAGGTGAAAAGGGGCTGACGGCGCAGGCCGTCAGCCCCTAGGATTGCGCTCCGCTTCTTCTTTGGCGCCCTTCATCTCTTCGGTCCAGGCAAAAGCTTCCTCTACGGCCTCAGCCAAGGAGCCGATATGCCAGGCCCCTTTCCGCCGCTCCCCGAGAAACGGGTCGGAGACTCGGCGCAGTGCGACCCGGCTCTCCTCGGGATCAAGAAGGACGATTTCTAAATTGGGTGTTGCTGTTCCGGGAAAGAGATGCCGGCCGACCGAAATGCGAATGGTAAAGCCTTGCGGCTTGCCCAAGAGCTCCTGGTCCAATTCGCCGATCATGCGATCAAGCTCTTCCTCCACCGAAGCATCCATGCGCGTAGCTCCACTGCTGGTAGTAGGTGCGGACAAAAACGGCATGTCCCACAGCCCTGCGGCGAGGTGCGCAGCAGGCTAATGGCCAAGGTTCGAAATGGTTGCGAGATGGACTATCTTATCGACAAGGCAGTGGCGGCGGGTATGGGTGGAGCTCGGTGTTCTTTTGAGGAAAAAGCCCTTATGAGGTCAACGTCACCCATTCGCCGTTTTTGAGTAGCTGATGAGGGCGAAATCGGTTCTTGTATCGCATGGCCTTGATGTCCGGAGTCCAATAGCCGAGGTAAAGGTAGGGGATGGCTTCATGTTTACAGAATTCATTAAGATGTATGACGTTGAAGGTGCCCGGGCTGCGGCGTCCTTCGTCGGGATCGAAGTAGAAGTACACCGCATTCACCCATCCTTTGCCTAGATCTACCACCGAGATGCCGATTAATTTTTTGCCGCGCCGAAAATGGATCTCCTTGGTGTTGGTAATGCGATTGGCAAAAAAGTGGCGGTATGACTCATCTGGCGGGTACTTACTTTCAGGAAAACGCGTCCGGAGAAATTTCCGGAAGACATCCAAGGTTTCGGCCCGGAGCTCCGGCTCACGGATCTGCACGGAAATGTCTCTATTCTTTGCGGCCACTCGGCGCTGGTTGCGGGTGTAGCGGAGAGCGACGGGTTGCAGTCGGATCGGAGTACACGCATCACAGCCGGCACAATTCATCCGGTAGAGACTATCGCCGTGTCGCCGGTAACCGGAAGGAAGGAAGTGACCCATAAGCTCGTCCGGAACTCTATCCAGGCGGGCCTCCTGGTATGTAGCTGTACGTTGGAAACCATACGGGCAGGATAGAGAAAACTCGTAGAGATATTTTTCTGCAACAGTAGCGATGTGCTTGAAATCGAGTGTGGTCTCTTCCATTTACGCTCTGGTAATGCTCCGGCGGGGGGCAATATGCTGGCCGCATGATCTCAGGCCCAGTATATCTGATCTCCTCCGCCCGCGCTAATGTGCGGCCCGTTTCCATTTCGAGCCGGCGGGACACCTGGTCGCGTTTCTCCAGCCCTCCCACCGGATCGGCCTGAGCAAACCCCAAGTTCCTTTCTCCTTATCATGATCCATTTGTTGTATTCAAGCTTTCTCGCGCGAATCGCGATCGGCTCGGTCGCATGGATGTGGCTTCAGGTTAGGATACACCGGGTGTTCAAAAGCGAATGTTGCTCGCAGAGATTTCCTTGACCTTTACCGCAGCTGTAATTAGGGTTATTCGGGAATATGTTCCGGAGGGCGAAACCCTGCCGCTTACTGGCGATTCAGAGACAAGGAGTTATTGCGGTCATGAAAGGCATTATCCTGGCGGGAGGCTCGGGGACACGGCTTTATCCGCTCACTTATGCAGTAAGCAAACAGCTCATGCCGGTGTACGACAAGCCGATGATCTATTACCCGCTCGCGATTTTGATGCTGACCGGCATCAGGGAGATTCTGGTGATTACTACCCCTGATGATCAGCCGCAGTTTCAGCGCCTATTGGGTGACGGCGCTCAGTGGGGATTGGCTATTGATTATGCGGTCCAGCCTCGGCCAGAGGGTTTGGCGCAGGCTTTCATCATCGGCGAGCGTTTTATCGGCCAAGAGGCAGTTTGCCTCGTGCTCGGCGATAATGTTTTTTTTGGTCATGGCCTGCCTGATGTCTTGCGCCGGGCGGCGAAGCAGACAGGGGGCGCCACGGTTTTCGGGTATTATGTGCGTGATCCGCAGCGGTATGGTGTGGTCTCTTTCGACGCCGATTTTCGGGTGCTCGATATTGAGGAGAAGCCAAGCAATCCTAAGTCGAACTATGCGGTAACAGGTCTTTATTTTTACGATAATGACGTAGTCGCCATTGCCAAGGGAATCAAGCCATCAGGGCGCGGGGAGCTGGAGATCACCGATGTCAACCGGGCCTATCTCCGGCGCGGCGACTTGCGGGTCGAGCTCCTGGGCCGCGGCACTGCTTGGCTCGATACCGGCACGCACGCATCCCTTCTCGATGCCGGCAATTTCATCAAGGTGGTCGAAGATCGGCAGGGATTGAAAATTGCCTGCCTGGAAGAGATCGCTTTCCGCATGGGCTATATCGATGCGGAGCAGGTCCGGAAGCTGGCCACGCTTACCGCCAACAATGGCTACGGCAGCTATTTGCAGCAAATCATTCTCGAACGAGGGCGGCCTTGAAATTCACGCCTTCCCGCATACCCGATGTTATCCTTATCGAGCCGAGCGTGTACGGCGATGAGCGAGGCTTTTTTATGGAGACTTGGCAGGCGAAGAAATTTGCCGCGGCCGGCCTCGACTTCACCTTTGTTCAGGACAACCACAGCCGCTCGGAACAGGGGACCCTGCGCGGCCTGCACTATCAGATCAGGCAGCCGCAGGGAAAATTGGTGCGGGTGGTGGCAGGCACGGTTTTCGATGTGGCGGTGGACCTGCGGCGCAGCTCGCCAACATTCGGCTGCTGGCTGGGAGAATATTTGTCGGCCGACAACCGGCTGATGCTCTGGGTGCCGCCCGGTTTTGCCCATGGTTTTTACGTGGTCAGCGACTATGCGGAATTCTTGTATAAATGCACCGATTTTTATGCTCCTGAGCATGAGCGGGCCATCCGGTGGGATGATCCGCAGCTGGCTGTAACCTGGCCGCTCGTCAACGGCCGGCCGCCTTCTCTCTCTGCCAAAGATGCGGAGGCGCCGTCGTTCGGCGCGGTGGAGTCTTTTCCATGAAAGCGCTCATCGCCGGCGGCAACGGTCAGCTTGGCCGCGAGCTCCTGCGAACAGCACCGGTTGGCTGGCGGATTGAGGTTCCGGGGCGGGACAGACTGGATCTCCGCCGGCCGGAGATCCATCCATCACTCATGGTCGAGCTGCGACCGGATCTGGTGATCAACGTCGCGGCCTATACGGCTGTTGATACAGCCGAAGCAGAGCCGGAGCAGGCGCATGCTATCAATGCCGCCGGCGCAGCCATGTTAGCTGACGCCGCTCACCGTTGCGGGGCACGTTTTATCTCGCTATCAACCGACTTCGTTTTCGACGGCAGCCGGTCAACGCCCTATCGGCCGGGCGATGTCCCCCATCCGCTCAATGTTTATGGGGCTACAAAACTCGCGGGCGAGGAGCTGGTGGCGGCGGCTACTGCCGGCCAGGCGCTCATCGTGCGGACAGCCTGGCTGTACAGCATCCATGGCAACAACTTTGTCAGGACCATCCTGCGGCTGGCGGCCGAGCGAGAGTCCCTGTCTGTGGTAGGCGATCAGATCGGCACTCCCACCTGGGCAAAGGGACTGGCCCAAGCGCTTTGGCGGCTGGCGGACAGCAGCCTGACCGGCGTTGTTCATTGGACCGATGCCGGCGTGGCCAGCTGGTACGATTTCGCCGTAGCCGTGATCGACGAGGGCGTCCGGCTGGGTTTGCTCGACAAGCCAATTCCCGTGCGGCCGGTGGCCTCGGTCGATTGGCCAACCGCGGCCAAGAGGCCGCCCTACAGCGTGCTCGACAAAAGCAAGACCTGGCAGGCGCTTGGTTATTTCCCGCTCCACTGGCAGCAAGCTTTGCGCGAGATGCTTCAAGAGCTCGCCGGAGGCGATCGATGAGGAGAATTCTAATTACCGGCGGAGCCGGTTTTATCGGCGCCAATTTTGTCCATTATTGGCGGCGCACGTACCCAGCAGACCATGTCGTTGTTCTCGATTCTCTCACGTATGCGGGCAACCTCGCTAACCTGCAAGAGGCGCAGGGGCAGCCGAACTTTCGCTTTATTCGCGGTGATATCCGTGATTATGAGCTGGTGAGAAATCTGCTGATCGAAGAAAGGCTGGATACCATCGTCCATTTTGCCGCTGAGTCGCACGTCGATCGCTCGATTCTCGGTCCGGATGCTTTTGTCGAGACCAATATCGTTGGCACGCACACGCTGCTCAAGGCGGCGAAAAGCGCTTGGCTCGACCGCGGACCGGCGGGCGCGCCGTCGCCCCATCGCTTCCATCAGGTTTCGACAGATGAAGTTTTTGGCTCCCTTAGCCCGGTGGCGCCACCCTTTACGGAAGAGACACCCTATGCGCCCAATTCGCCGTATGCCGCCAGCAAGGCGGCCGCCGATCACCTGGTGCGGGCTTATCATCAGACCTACGGCCTCGAAGTGACCATCAGCAATTGCTCAAACAATTACGGGCCATACCAGTTCCCGGAGAAGCTGATCCCGCTCGTGCTGGTCAATATCCTCGAGGGGCGGCCATTGCCGATCTACGGCGACGGCCGCAACATTCGCGATTGGCTCTATGTCGAGGACCATTGCCGGGGCATCGATTGTATTCTCCAGCAAGGGCGAGTCGGGGAGTGCTATGCCATTGGTGGAGACAACGAAAAAAGCAACATCGAGATCGTCGAGCTGGTCTGTCGCTTGGTGGACGAAAAAATGGCCAGCTCAGCAACCCTGCGCCCCCGGTTTCCCCGCGCTCCGGCAGCGAGCGGCAGGAGCGCTAAGGAATTGATCACTTATGTCAAGGATCGACCCGGTCATGATCGGCGGTATGCCATCGATGGCCGCAAAATAAAACAGGCCCTCGGCTTTACCGCCGCCGAATCGTTTGCGACCGGCATCGTCAAGACTATCGACTGGTATCTGGCCAATGAAATCTGGTGGCGGCAGGTAATGGATGGCAGCTACCGGCAATGGATCGATAGCCAATATGGACCGCGGGCTGAGTCGGCGGTCGTCTCGCCCCGCGGATAATCTGTCCCGCGCTTCAGCGCAAGCTCATCTCCTCCCCCGTGCAGCCTGCCAACGCCGTGCTTGACAGAGCATCGGTTTTTTTGCGAAGACAGGGGAGTCATTGGCTTGCAACCTGTGCATCATCAACTCATCGAGAACCTGCGGACTAAAGCCGCATCAGCACCGTTGGAGAAAAAATGAAGAGGAGCGACAAAATCTATGTCGCTGGGCATCGAGGCTTAGTCGGCTCGGCGATCACCCGCAAGCTTCGGGAGCAGGGCTTCGATCGGCTTCTCCTCCGCCCCCGCGCCGAAGTGGACTTGACCGACCAGCAGGCGGTGTTCCGGTTTCTTGCCGCGGAGCGGCCGCAGTTCGTTTTTGTGGCCGCGGCAAAGGTTGGAGGGATTTACGCCAACGATACCTATCCCGCCGATTTCATCCGCACAAATTTGCAGATCGAGGTCAACCTCATTGACGCTGCTTATCGGGCCGGAGTGGAAAAATTGCTCTTTCTCGGCTCCTCCTGCATCTATCCGCGGCTCGCGCCGCAGCCGATGCCGGAGGAAAGCTTGCTCACCGGCCCCTTGGAGCCCACCAATGAATGGTATGCGATCGCCAAGATCGCCGGCATCAAAATGTGCCAGGCGTATCGCCGCCAGTATGGCTTTCGCGCCATTTCCCTCATGCCCACCAATCTTTATGGGCCCGGTGATAATTTCGACCTCGCCAATTCCCACGTGCTGCCGGCCCTGCTGCGCAAGTTTCATGAAGCAAAGCTGGAGGGGCGCGACAAGGTTGTCGTCTGGGGGAGCGGGCGGCCGCGACGGGAATTTCTGCATGTCGATGATTTGGCCGAGGCGTCTCTGTTCCTTATGGAGCGATATGATCAAGAAGAAATTATCAATGTCGGCGTGAGTGAAGATATATCCATTGCGGAGCTTGCTCAATTGATCAAAGGAATCGTCGGGTATACCGGCGATTTGGCCTTTGATAGCTCCAAACCGGACGGCATGCCGCAGAAGCTGCTCGACAGCACCAGGATCAACAAGCTCGGCTGGCGTCCGCGCATCGGCCTTACTGAAGGCATACGCTCCACGTATCAATGGTACACCCGGGAAAAGGAGGGGAAATGAAGAAAAAGGTGGCGCTCATTACCGGCATCACTGGCCAGGATGGAGCATATCTTGCCGAGTTTCTCCTCGCTAAAGGCTATGAGGTTCACGGCATGAAACGGCGGGCCTCCTCCTTCAATACTACCCGGATCGACCACCTTTACCAGGATCCGCATGAAGAAAGCCGCCGCTTCATTCTCCACTACGGCGACTTGACTGATGCCACCAACATCATCCGCATCATCCAGCAGGTGCAGCCGGACGAAATCTACAATCTCGCCGCCCAGAGCCACGTGGCCGTTTCTTTCGAATCACCCGAGTATACGGCCAATTCCGACGCCCTCGGCACCCTTCGTCTTCTCGAGGCCATCCGGATCTTGGGGTTGACCGCCAAGTCCCGTTTCTACCAGGCCTCGACCTCTGAGCTTTTCGGCAAGGTGTACGAGATTCCTCAGAAGGAGACGACGCCTTTTTATCCTCGGTCCCCGTATGGAGTGGCTAAGCTCTATGCCTACTGGATCACGGTCAATTATCGCGAAGCTTACGGCCTATATGCCTGCAACGGCATCCTCTTCAACCATGAATCGCCGATCCGGGGCGAAACCTTCGTGACCAGAAAGATTACCCGGGCGCTGACGCGAATCGCCCTCGGTCTCCAGGAGTGCCTCTATCTAGGAAACCTCGATGCGCGGCGGGATTGGGGTCATGCCCGGGATTACGTGGAGATGCAGTGGCTGATGCTTCAGCAGCAGGCGCCGGACGATTTCGTGATCGCCACCGGCCGGCAATTCTCGGTTCGCGATTTCGTCGCGGCAGCGGCGCGCGAGCTGGGGATGATCATA
>QZKV01000191.1 GCA_003599575.1 Desulfobacteraceae bacterium
CTCGGGTGCGGGCCGGGGCAGTCTCGTCATAAAGTCGTCAAGCAAAAACAGTTAATCTTTTGTAGAGGTGGAGGTGTTTTTTCTCTTGACTCCCCCTTTTTCTCCCTTTTCTCCGACTCCTTTTCTCCCCCGTCATTTTGCACATGCCCCTATGATTAGAAGAAATATACCTACAGAAAAAAAGACTGCACTTATTTTAAGTAGCTTGATGTCACCATGAACAGGTTTTTTTGTTAAACTCCTGTAGTAGCCACCAAATCGGAATGCATGCCTTTGCTGCATTATTGCCAGACAAAGACTACCCGCCACAACGCACCCGAGACCGACCCAAGATATAATTTCGTAGATTCTCATAGTTTCGTAGTTTGATTAAGGTGTTGGGTTTAAATTATTTTGTATCCCATTGCTAATCCATTTAATACTCGGCTCAATAACGGTGCTCGACAACCCTGTAATAAATCGCTCAATCGATGTGCTAGCGTTCACGTAAGGAATACCAAGTCCAGCGCCAAGGTTGATTTGTCCGGTAGTATAGTCATTATTTGAGGCAAAACTAAGGTATTTACTACCTGCACCAATACTTCCATATATATCATTGCTTGTATCGCGAAGCGGGGGATTGAAAGGATTATCACCGTAGAACTGCACACCCGTCCCAACAATTGTAGTTGATACTCCGATTGTCGGAGCTCCGAAAAAACCAGAGTTAGAGTTATAGATTGGTACTGCTATATCCATACCCATCATCGAAAAACCAAAGTTTACACCGCAAAGCCCCAGAGGATCGATTATCATTATCGGATTATTTTGGACATAAGCATACAAATTCACATCCCCGCCACCAAACCCGATGGGATCTTCCGAGATAAACCTGCCTACGTTCTGGTCATAGTACCTTGCCCGCATGTAGTAAAGCCCGTTGGGCTCGGCCATGACCCCGTATTGTCCGACGAACTTGAAAGGCTGTGCAATCGTCTGCTGTTGGGTGTGAATCCCGAATGGGGAGTAGGCATATCGATTTACCACGTTCTGGCCCTGGTCAGTCAATGCGATCGTATTTCCGGTCGCATCAAAGTGGTAGCAATACAGCGCGTTCTGGTTGGTTACCATCGCCAAAAGTCCGCCAGCATAAACATAGTAGCGGGTGATCGTCTTATTACCGTTGGCCTCCGCAAGAAGATTTCCGGCAGCATCATAAATATAGTGCGTTGTTGTCCCATTCCGCACCGCTTTTAACCGCTTTCCGGCGCCATCGTAAAAATACTGGTAAGTTGTTCCGCTGACACTTGTCAATCGGTGTTCATAATCAAAGATGTAGGCTGCAGAATTTTTGGTGGCCCGTTGCCCTTCCAAGTCATAGGTAAAAGTTGTTGAACCGGCCGTCAAAAGAAGGTTTTTCGCATCGTTGTAGGTATAATTGGTTGTGCCAGCGCTCAGCACGGACTGTATTGGTTCCGTTTTCTCTATTCGCGTTCTGTTGCCGTTTCCGTCCAGGGTAAAAAAGTATGTTGCTATTGCGTTTGTGTCGGATTTTCGATTCTCCAGCCCGGTCAAACGATTTGCATTGTCATAGCTGTAGGCGGCATAGGCGCCGTTGAATTGCCCGACATGAATCAGTCGGCCTGCCGCGTCGTAGGCATAGGTGGCGTTCATGCCCAGCCAATCGATGGTGACCATTTCCACCCGGTTCAACTCATCATAAAAATATAGGACCTGTCTGTTGCCTGGATATACCAATTTTTTAAGGTTGCCGGCTGCGTCATACTCATAAGAAATGGTAAATCCATGGGGATCTGTTTGAGAGATCAAACGGTTGGCTGCATCATAGACATAACTGGTCGTGCCCAGCAAATCCTGCATCTGAACCAGGTTGTCCCTAACGTCGTAAGTAAATCCGCACCCCGTTTGATCTGGATAAGTGACAGCCTCCAGTTTTCCGGTCGGGGTATATTCATAATTGATGGTATGATTCTTACGGTCTGTCTTACTTTGGAGTTTGCCGTCATCATAGTAGGTAAAGATTGTAGCCCCCCAAAGGGGATCGGTTTTGCTCAAAATCAGGCCTCGATCGTCATAGATGAACTGGGTGTAAGCACCCACTCGATCTGTAAGACCGACCATGCGTCCAATGGGATCGTACTCATAGGCAAGGGATGGATAGCTTGCCACGGTTTCCGTTTCGGGGTTGCCGTAGTTGTCGTGAGTCAGGCTGGTGGGGATCTTCCGTCCGTCCGTTATCCTATAGATCCGTCCATTTTGGTAATAGGATAGGTTGGTTTGAATAACTTTGCCGGCCTCGGGATAGGTGGTGGTTTGGGTCAGGTGGTGCTCATCGTCATAATCAAAATGGGCTCTGTGATTGAGAGGGTCGATTATATCGGTTTTTCTGTGCTGCTCATCGTAGACGTAAGTCGTGGTGTAATTCAGGGCATTGGTTGTCTGGATGAGGTTTTGATCTCCGTCATAATGGAAATCGGTGCTGTTCAGCCGTGGGTCTGTTGTTTGAATGACATGATTGTTACCATCGTAGGCCATCTTGTGCGTGTGACCCAAGGCGTTTGCTTCGCCGATAGTCCGTCCCTTGTCATCGAAAAAGTAAACGATTTGATTTCCCTCCGGGTCTTCTTCTACATTCCTGAAGCCTGAAAAATAAAATTTATAGTCCACACTGGGCCAGCCCTGCCGCGGGACAGTCTGAACACTCACTCTTCCCAGACTGTCATAGGTATTTACGGCAGTTGTGATTCCAAGCGGATTCGTGAGACTGGTCATGCGATGGTTCCCATCATATCCGTAAGGCCAGATTCGGCCTTCAGGGTCGGTATAGCTCACGAGGTCACCAGCGCCGTTATAGCCATAAGAAACCGAGCGGCCGTCCGAGTCAGCTACGGAGGTGATCCCTCCCGCGCTGTAACCAAATGTGAGTGTGCGTCCGAAGGCGTCCTGCACGGAGCTCAGCAGACCTCCACTGTACAAAAAGCTCATGGAATTTCCGTCCACATCGGTCAAACGCGATATGTGATCGGCGGTGTTGAAATCAAGGCGGGTTCCGAAGCGCTCTTGGAGGCTGAAGGTTCCGTTTCCGTTGTCGATCAAACGGGTGGTGATGCCTGGCGGTGGAGCGTAGCTGCCATCGGGCAGTTTGATATACTCCATGACCTTGCCCCCCAGATGAACGGTGATGGCATTATTCGTCAATTGATCGACCGCCCATTTGTTGATGAGGGAGGTGACTACCCATCCCAGGATATCATCCCGGTTTTTTGCAAGATCCAGGTTGATATAGAGGACCGCGATCATGGCAGCAGCATCGATCGGCAGCCTGCTCCCCAGGCCTGGGTCCCCATGGCTTGTTCGGCTCAGGTAAATGTCGTAGTTGTGAGTCCAGCCATACCCCAGGTTTCCTTTGGTGAGATTGCGTCCGCTGTTGTAAGATCGGGAAAAACTCAAGCCCAAGGGACTCGCCCCTCCCAAAGCAAGATCGGTGCGATCGTAAATGTAGGCCCCGCCGGCCATATCGACAGGTTCTCTGGACAAGGGAGTCTGAGTGGAGACCTGTTGGATCGAGGTGACAGGGGCAGGATTGTTGACGGTGTTGACCCTGGTTTCCTGACTCACCGTCGGTGGATTCACGTTGGCCGGTTGGCTCGCATATCCGCCGTAATAACCACCTCCGATAGCCATGCGCAGGGAAATGCTGTTCGCTGTTTCACGTTTGCTGATATAGCCGTGGCCGCGCCACTCTCCCACTCCCAATTGACCGTTGTCCGGCAATATCAAAACACGGCCGCCATTTAACTGGCTTCGAAAGTCGTTTAACATTGCCGGAGTATAGTTAATCAATGGCGGGCTGATAGCTTCAAAGTCGGTGATGTTGTCACAGTAAAAAATTCGTCTATCGCCTGCATTCGCAATCTGGAACAACTTCATGGTGGAAATACCAGGGTTATCTGCGCCCATCAGCTGCTCCAATATCCCGTGTTCAAAGGCGCTCGCAATAGTAGCGGAGGATTGACCGTGGGCCTTCCAATCCTCGTCTATGTCGTGTTTAGAAATAATGGTCATTACAGCCGTTTTGACATCGATGTAGTAGCCCGCTTCTTGGGCCATGACCCCTATATTGTGATGTCTTATGCTCACCGTCTCAGCAATAGCCGCCAAAAGGCGGTCAGTTGCGAGGCATTCTTTCATCCAGGTCAACCCCATTATATTGAGCGTCTCTCCAAGGACCTGCTCGGAGGTTTGACTCAGGCCCTGCGCCAGAAAAAAATCCAGCTCCCGCTGCCGCTTGAGCATAAGCGCATCGGAGGTGCCCCCAAAATCACTGATGATAGCGTATGTGGCCCCGCTCTTGAGAGCGTACTTGACATTTGGTTGATCACAATATCTTCCACTGTTGGCGGTATAAGGGTGATCGATGGTCAGGAACATATCCACATTTGAACCCGGCTGCGTGGGCACATCTCCCGAGGCAATCAGTTCGTTGTCCAAACGCAAGTTAGGATAACCGCCCGTGTAAGTAATAGTAAGTCGTTTCCCTGCAATTTGGGGAGTGTAAAAAAGCTGGTCTATTCCCACGTGCTGAATGCTGATCGTGGCGGTCAAACTGAGGGGGATTTCATCCCAATACTCTATAACTTCCGGATTGAATGGAAGAGAAGACGAATACTGTGTCAATTGGCTTCGGATAATGCTGCGACCCCCTACGATCTCAGCCACATGGCTGTTAGGGTACTGTGTTCGCATCGTGTTCGCCAGATTGGAGGCGTAGTCCCCCATCTTCGCTGACAAACCCGAATCATTTAGATTTTGCACGTAATTGCTGCCCACAGTGCCGCCCGCAGCGTTCAAAAACTCGGTTCGGTTGTAGCCGATGGCCGCTCCGATTTCAATTCCAGCCACATATGCATAGGTTTTGTATGCTGGATCGAAGAGGTAATCGGTGCCATCGATGGTTGCCCTGACCCATACCCGGGTCAGCTTTGCGGCCCCGTCTCCATAAAGCGTATCAACGGGGATACCGCCGGACCCCAAAGTGTCGCCAATCGGGTTCCTCATTTGATCAACGCCCAGCCAATTGGCGAGTGCCGCGCCGGGAATTGTCATTTTACCAAAAACATATCCGGCTGATGCGTAGCCGCTTTCTCTGAGAAGGGCGATCATCAGTGAGGCCTGATCGAAATCGTTGCCGCAGCCATCCAGGTAGGTCAGGGTTGCGCCCTTTAGTGCTCCATAGTAGGGCACATAGTCGATGTGATTATGAATGTAGTCGTAAATCAGGGCGGGGTTATGCTGCAAGGCACGCGCCAATTCCGTAAGTTCCGGCGAGGGGCTTAGAGACGAAAGTGTGTCCAGAGATCGCGGAGGCGCACCCAAGGTGCTTAACCGTTTTTCACTTTCAAGAGAATAAGTCCGGTAATCCTGATAGGGTACCGGTTCGGCCTGAACCGCATACCAACCGGGGCCGGCGGTTTCAGCCCTCACAAGTAAAACCGGATGAAAAATAAAGGATAGACCCACAGCTAAAAAGAAAAATCCAGCGAGTCTGAACCAGGTTACTGATCTCATCGGGTATCCTCCTCGACCAAAATCCTTTGATTTCATTGAATGCTCCGTTCTCGAGGTTGAACAAACTTATCAAGATCAAGGAAGTCAGTCTCACAAATATTATTATACTTACTTCTGTTGAGCCACACTCAAGGCTGAACGTTGACTATTCTTTGGGTTCTATTACCGTTGCCGTCATAATGATATTGAATGATTTGTCCGCCGATCCCGCCGGAGACATCAACAACGGCTTTAAGCCTTCCCAATTCATCATAGTAGTAATGTGAGCCCTCGGCGGGTGTATCTGAACCATTGGCAGGGTCGGAATCCGTTATGTGTTCCAAATAGTTGCTGAAACCATCGTTATCATAGTCATCTTCGCTTCCCCATGTGAGGTCGCCGAAATGGATCAACTCCCACGAATCGAGAAGACCATCCCCATCATTATCCGTGTTGTAACTTGCCGGATTCCATCCCCGTTGGAACTCCTGAAGGTTCGCGAGCCCATCTCCGTCATAGTCGCCGCCTGGTCCTTGCTCTAGACTTTGGAAGTAAGTATATTCCCACCAGTCAAAAAGACCGTCCGCATCAGTATCCTTGTTGATAAAAAGGCTTAGCCTGGCGCCGCCTCTGACAACAAAACCGGAACGCAGTGTAATACGATTAGCGGCTGCAAATATCACCCGGGCGCCGCTGTCAATTACAAAGGCAGGTCCGGCGGCAATGGTATTATTTGCAATAAAGGTCGGATTTTCTCCGGATTGCACGGTCCGTTCCTGAAGGATCAGATCTTCAGGAAAATCGTCGGCGCTGGCAATCATCACCCTGATAAACAGACAGCATGCTATACCGAAGAGAAAAGGACAACTCGCATATCTTTGATTTTTCATAGTCTAACCTCATTCTTGGTTCATCTTTTAAAGAACACAGCTATGATAGAAACTGGCAAGAATCCATTTTGCACTCGCCTAGTGGAGCTTTAATTTCATACTCTTTACCTTTCTGGATACCGGCTCGACTTTTCTTCAGCAGCCTGTCTGTCCTCCTGTGCATTGATGGCCTTGAGCATGGCTGGCACCTCTTTAACCCTGGGTTTGAACAAATCAGTAAATACTTTGCGATGAAAATGCACAACACAGCATTATTTCGGCTACTTATCTCCGAGCTTTTTCGCAATTGCGGCCAGGCGATCCTTCAATTGTTCATTTTCAGCTTTCAAAGTCTTTACCGCCTCGATCAGCGGCGCTACCAGATTGCTGTACGTGACGGACTTGTACCCCTGACTCCCATTGGTCTTCATAATGTCACCTTTATTTAGGGCCTTTATTTCCCAATCATTTGATTGCAAGCGTGGTTTCCAACCTGGCAAGGCGTTCCTCAAATTTTTTATTCGCTTGCTTCGCAAGTTCGCTTGCCTCAGATAGCCTTTTGTTTTCTTTTACAAGACTTTCGTTGCTTTTCTTCAGATCTATCATATATAGCGTCAGTTCCTCAATTTTTTGCATCTGCTTCACCATCATATCAGATACGGAAAGCCCTTGCTCCATCACCTGCTTTGCTGGAGGAATATCGGGCAGATGTTTGTGCTCTCTAATGTATGCTTCGACCTCCTCCAATGGTTTTAGGTCGTAGTCCTCTTCAAAGACATATTCAGGATAAATGGGCTGCGGCAGGATTAGCTGATCAGCACGGATTGCGCCCGCAACATCCAGTTTGTACTGCGGCGCTGCTGTGCCGATTCCGACATTGCCGGTAATATCCATGCTTCCATTTACCTGCAGATAATCCCAGAGCCGAACATATCGACCATTAGATGTACCTGCGCGCCCCAAAATCATAAGTGCACCATAATTGGCGGCGTTTTCTATTGCAGCGTGGCCTGGTGTATTTCCGATCCCAGAGTGGTAGTGATCGACCTTTGTGAAATAGATGTCAGAATTACCGGCGCGGATATCTCCCAGCACGGATAGACTGCCGTTCCAGCCACTCGCTCGAACATATCCTGCCACATCAAGTTTATATTCGGGGGTGGTAGTGCCAATACCGACATTTCCACCTTGGGGAACCAAGATGGTGTTTCCGTTGTCTTGTATTTCAAAACGTTGAAAGCAGGTAGGATTACCGTCGAGAGGGTATTGATAAATCTCAAAATCGTTTCCATAGGTTCCATCCATATTCCAAATGACCCATGAATTGTGATCAGCACTTACATTACTCCTTGAAAGCCAAAGCCCAAATATTCCGTCGGTGGTGCTGTTGATATGCAGCTTCGAACCTGGGTTGGGTGTGCCAATACCCACATTGCCACTCTCAGTGACCACCAAAGCATCCGTGTCAGCGGCAAGACCCATTTGTTGAATACAAAGTATCAAAGCAACAGCGATGAGAGCACAAGACATCCCCCGAAGGCTTTTCATCTTAGCTCCTTTTCGATAGCGGCAATAACATGGTCCATAGCTGACAAAAAAGTTCACCCTTTTAGAAGAACAACTTTGCCTTTCTTAGATCGCCGTTTAGCAGCCCAATCCTTAACAGTTTGAGGGCTACTCTTTTAGATGTGCCAAGTCTCTTTTTCCCAATTCTTCCATACGAAAAATGCGCTCCCTTAATTCCACGTTTTCTTTCTTGAGCTCTTTTACAGCCTCTATTATCGGCGCAATCAGTTTGGCATACTCAACTGATTTATAACCCTGGCTATCGGTATGGACCACTTCAGGAAATATCTCCTCTACTTCCTGAGCAACAACTCCAAGTTGCCTGCTCTCTCCGTAAGATTTGTTTGTCCATTCGTATTGGACACCTCTTAATTGGGAAACCAGATCCAGAGCATTGGTAATGGTTGCGATGTTTTTTTTCCAACGGAGATCTGAAGTAAGGCGAGCGCCCATGGCCCGGACATATCCATCCACATCAAGTTTATCCTGAGGATTGTTGATTCCAATGCCAAGATTTCCTGATAGGTCCAATGTCAGTTGATTGGTTTCTCCGACGAAGCCTCCATAGTTTAGCTTAAATTTTCCACCGTCGGACCGATCGATGCCCATCGAATACCAATAATTCCATGGATCGTGAAATGTTATCCATGCGTCGTCGTCATCCCGTTCAATCATCAAGGTCCTGCCGTCGGGATTGATAATTCTTGTACATCCAAGAACATCTAGTCTGCATTCGGGGCTTTGCTTACCGATGCCGATATTGCCATTCCCTCTTAGAACAATCTGGTTATTTACCCACGGGATAGTATCATTTTCCCAGCTCTTTCCTGCTTCAAGCACAAGAGCTTGGCCATTCCAACCAGGTTCAAAGTTAGCACCATAAATTCGGCCTGCCGGATGAAGTATGTTGGGGTTTTCATAATTGGCGCCTTTTGATTGGAAATAAATTCCCAGCTCCGCGTTCTCTTCATCCCAATTGAGCCAGCCCGCGCCTAACCTAATCTTTCCATTAACCTGTAATTTCCCAACTGGTTCTATTGTCCCGATTCCCACATTCCCATTCTCAGTCACTACCAGCTCATCGGCCCCAGCCTCTATCGTACTCGTGAATATCACTACAAATATTGCCGCCAATGAAGACATCCATGATTTCATTTTGTCCTCCTCAAAGGTTTGCTCTGTAACTATGATGGCTCTATGACTGGAGTATTCGAGAGAGATACCAGCATCGCCATGAGCTCATTCCATTTGCCCCGGGAATCTAGTGAACCTTTTAAAATCGAGAATGCTTAAGGTAACTGGAAGGATCTATTTTTGTCGAAAATGTGTGTACTTATAGTAATCTCTAACAGGTACCGGCTTGGACAAAGAACTTTTTAAACCTTGTCTACCTGCAATGAAAAGGTATGTGATTCTGATCTGGAACCTATGGTATTTACTATTTTAAATGCAAATCGAATTTTCTGGCCGATTTATCAGATCAGCAGGGCGCAACCCAACCGAACGAGGTCAACTCGCGTTTATGTTTCCGCCGCAGATGCAAACACAGTGATAAAACTTTGGAGGGTGTGGTTTAGTTGCTTGTTAAAAAATTCAATATCCAAAGATGTGAGTTGTTGTCAACATAAAAATGTTGGCGAGAAATAATGGAGTGAAACTGCGGTGGGTACAGTCAAGATGACTCTCCGAAAAGCATGCGGTCTGATTTCCACTTACAGCGATTTACCATCTTTTCTCGAACACCCCATACACCACCCGGATGCGCCCTTCCTGCAGGTTGCGCACGGTGTTGCGCGCTTTTTCGGCGGCCGTGGGGCCGATCAGGAGATTGACACCCAGGGGCGGCGGCGCGCCGGCCGGTCGGTGTTTCATTTTCGTGACAATGGATTGAAACCACTGCAGGCACTCTTCGGTCACATCCTGCCAGTGCAGCAATTCAAAACCGGCATCGACGATCATGTGTTTGAACGGATCGAGCGGAAGTAAAAAACTGATCGAGGGATCGGAGGCCCATTGCACAGGGTAGTAAACGGGAAGATTTTGCCCTTGGGCGACCTCATAGAGCGCCAGCCGGCCGTGGGGCCGCAGGACGCGGTGGATTTGCAAAAGCAGGCGCGGCTTGTCTTCGATATTCATGAAGGTGTGCTGGGACCAAACCGCGTCGAAAAGATTTTCTTCGAAAGGCAGGTTGAGCATATTGCCCGCATGGAAGTCTACGCGGTCGCTCAAGCCGGCTTTGCGGGTCAGTTCTGCGGCAGTGCGTACAAACTCTTCGACCAGATCAACGCCGGTCGCCCGGCAGCCGAATTCGGCGGCCAGCAGGCGGGCTGCGCCGCCGATGCCGCAGCCCAGATCCAGGACGCGCTCCCCTGTCTTCAGGTCGGCCAGATGGGCGAGCTCGCGGGTGGCATCCTGGCCGCGCATGTGAAACTGATCGAAGGTTGTGGCATCCTTATACGAGGTGATCTTCCTGCCCGCTTTTTCCAGGGCGCCGAATATCTCTTCACTTAAATCGGAGCGCCCGTAGTGCGCGGAAATCGACGCCTCGTATTTTTTTTCTCCATCCATGCGAAGAACTCCTTTTCTTACCTTTAAAGAAAACGCCTGGGCGATTTCATCTCACAAACCAAATGATGCCGGTGACGCAAGACGTTCATGGCCGGTTGGCTCTTCTTTCCATAATGCCGGCGCCCACTGGTATCAACAGAAGCACCCAGCCAAGATAGATGACGGCGGACCATCCTGCTTGGCGGTAGGCCAGCCCGCTGGCCGTGATTCCCAGCCAGCCGCCCGAGTAGTAGAAGAGAACATACAGGGCATTGGCCCGCCCCTGCCCGCCCACCAGTTTGCGGTTTAATGCACCCACCGCCGCGGCGTGCACCGTGAAAAAACCGGCGCATACGCCGATCAGGCCGATCACGACGGCCGCCACCGCAGGCATGGAGACGATCGCCAGAGCCGCGCCCAGGCACACTGCGCCGGCGATCAGGGTCGTGCCGCTGCCCAGCCGATTGCTGATGCGCCCGGCCAGCGGCCCCATGAAAATGCCCACAATATAGACCAGATAGAGCAATGTCGTGGTTTGGGTAGAGTAGAAGAACGGGGCATCGCTCAGGCGGTACGGCAGGTAATTAAAAATCGAGGAAAAGACGGCAAAACTGCCCGCAGCGCACGCATAGAGCCGCAAATAGGCCCAGCGCCGCAGCAGGGTCGCAAAACCGACCGCGTTTTCAGGGGTTGGGCGGTCCACCGCCAATCGGGGCATGCCGCGCAGTGCGACCACCGTCGCCGCGAGGGTCAGCACCGCGGCGGAGACGAAGGCGTAGCGCCAATGCAGCGGCGGGTGGAGCCAGCCGCCCAGCAAGCGGCCGCCCAGCCCGCCCAGCACGGTTGCCGACACATAGGCCCCCATCACGACATTCAATTTTTCGGCCGGCAGCGACTTGGCCAGATAAGCCGCCAGGCAGGTGGTCAAGGCGGGGATGAAAAGGCCTTGGGTAAAGCGCGCGGCGATCAACACCGCCAAGCGATCGGTCGTCGCGCAAACCAGGCCGCCGATCGACACCATCAGGCCGCCTGTGAATATGATCGGGTGAATCGGCCAGCGGTCGGACAGAAAGCCGAACGGCAGATTGGACAGGGCGATTCCCAGGATCACGGCGGAGACCGTCAGCGAAACCGTCACCAGGTCGGAAGCGAATTCCTGCTGCAGGACCGGCAGCACCGGCTGGGTGATATAGATGTTGGCAAATGAAGCGGACACCAGGGCAAAAACGCTCAATTGCAGGCGGAAAGAGGCTGTCGTGCGCATTCTTCTCGGGTTCTTATTCCGCCGCTCCGTGCTTTGGCGGCCGTTGGAAACAGTTTGGATGGAAAGGGGCCAAGACCGGCCCGGCCCCCCAAGTCTAAACGCCTCTGGCTTCCGCCACAATGCTTTTCAAAGCGCCGGGATAGACCCATGCATCGATGGTGCAGCCGTTGGCCAGGAAAAAACGGCGGTCGCCGCCCAACTGCAGGGCTTCGCGCACATGCGCCCTGAGAAAGGCGCGGGTGCGGCGCGCCACGATGGTTTGATCGATGCCGCCCATCACGCACCCGGAGATGCGTCCCAGGACCGCTTGCAGCGAAGGTCCGGACGGCCCCCGGTCCCACCAGTTGAACACCTGGGCCGGCAGATCGAGAACCTCGTCGAACCAGAGCGTCTGGCCGTGGACGTGCAGGGTATTCATCGCGGCGTAGGGCTGTATGGCTTCGAGCACCTTGCGGGCAAAGGGTTTGACAAAGGTCAGAAATTCATAGCGGGTGACGATTTCCGCCCCGGCCGGTATGGAGAGAAAGACGCCGGCCGCCCCCAGGGAGAGAACGGTCTTGCAGTAGTCGATCAGATTGTCGCTGACCCGGTCCAGGGCCGCCAGCAGGGCCTCGGGCGATTCGGCCATGAGCTGCTTCATATTTTCGGCGGCCAGGTTGCGCTGAATGCTTTGCCAGGCGTCGAACACCGTATCGATGAAGTAAGCCTCCTCATGCAAGGCTTGGGAAATCCGTTGGATGGCCTTGAACTGCTCCCCCCAGGGGGAGTCCTGCACGGAAAAACGGGTCAGTTTCTGCAGATCCCGCGGGTTCCGCAGGGCTTCGATGCCCTGGGGCGGAGGATAGAAATAGTCGTTCATGACTTTGAGGAAATCAAAGTCGTAGTAATGGAAAAAATCGAGGGTGGTTTGGGCGAACCGTTCGCCGCCGCCGTGCTGGATGCCGAAATGGTACCATAAGCTCACCGGCGGCCGGTCCACTGTCCGGCCGGCCAGCACACTGTCGATGCGGGTCTTCTTGTTCACTGGCGCCATCCCCTGTCATTTCCAGGCAGCCCATTCTTCGCGGCGCTGGTTTTCAAACAAGCCCCTTGAACCTTTCGATGCTGGCCTGCTGGACCCGCCAATCGCCCTCTTTTTTGATCAGATCCAGGCGCAGTTGGTACAAATCGGCTTTTTCGCCGACCGCTTCGATCCATCCCTGAGGATCCTCATACAACTCTTTGAGCCCCGGAAATTCGCGATCCTTGCTCACCATCAACAGAACCATGACGGCGGTCGCCCGGTCAGGCGCCGGGGCCAATTCCACTGCCGGCCGCGGATAATGGATTTCAAAGCGGCCCCAACGCCGGAAGGTAGCGAAGAGAATTCCGCGAACGGCCCGGGCGTCATATCGGCCGGGCCATGCGGTGAAACCGTCGGCCGTCAAGCGCATCAGATCGGCGATTTGATGCTGCTCGGCCAAGGCCGCGCCGCCGGCGATCAATTTGCGGATGGCCCGGGCATCGTCTTTTTCACCGCAGGCGATCAATGCGCAGAGCATCAGCAGGGCCGCCGCCGATTTATACCCGATGCCTCCCACATGCCTACCTTCGGTGCAAGGGTGAAACGCCGCAAGGCCATACGAAAGCCGATTGCCGGCCAAGTTTGAACACGAACCGCCTGGGGCCAAATGATCCCGAATAGTAGTCTCCCGGGACCGGCGTGTCAATCAGACCCCGCAAAGGTGCGCAGGCTAAGTACTCTGTTTCATAAATTCGGTGACGTATAATCCGATCGGGCCGCTAACGATGAAGTCCCCTTTGAAAAAGGGCGGGCCATCAAGTCCCCCTTT
>QZKV01000028.1 GCA_003599575.1 Desulfobacteraceae bacterium
ATCCACTTGCGGGAGATGGTCACCCCGTTTGTCATCACGATCTTGCCTTTTGTTCTGATCGCACGCCAGCCCGACCTGGGAACCGCCATGATGCTCGCGCTGATCGCCGCCTCCATTACAATGTATGTCAAAATCGAGCGGCGCACGTTCATCGGGATGATTGCCGGGGGGACCTTGACCGTGCCCGTGGTGTGGTTTTTTTTGAAAGGTTACCAGAAGCAGCGCATATTGACGTTTCTCAATCCGGACCGCGACCCGCTGGGTGCCGGTTACCACATCATCCAATCCAAGATCGCCATCGGCTCGGGTCAGTTGACCGGCAAGGGATTTCTTAAGGGCACACAGAATGCCTTGGACTTTCTGCCGGAGCAACACACCGATTTTATTTTTTCGGTCCTGGCGGAGGAGTGGGGACTGGCGGGATCGCTGCTGGTGGTGCTGCTTTTCTTTCTGATGATCGTATGGGGACTTCAAATCGCGCAACGCAGCCGTGATCCGTTTGGAACCATTTTGGCAGTGGGTGTCACCACCATGCTGGCATGGCAGGTTTGTATCAATATCGGGATGGTCATGGGCTTGATGCCGGTAGTGGGGGTGACCTTGCCGTTTGTCAGTTACGGCGGCTCATCCATCATCACGATGATGGCCGGAGCCGGATTGCTGCTCAACGTCAGTATGCGGCGGTTCATGTTCGAAAAATAGCGGACCCGAGTTGGAGCGGGCAACCCTTTCTGGAGGAGGCAAAATGCTGAAAAGAGATAAAAAACAAGCCGGCGATTCAGTTGCGATCACGACCCTGCTGGGGCGCGACACTTCCATCGAAGGAACATTGACCTTCCAGGAAACCATCCGTGTGGACGGTCATATCAAGGGCCGGCTGGTCAGCGCCGGAGGAACGCTGATCGTCGGTGAAAACGCGGTTTTGGATGCCGATATCCAGGTGGCTGTGGCCATCGTGCGGGGGAGAATCAACGGGCGTTTAGATGCCACCCAGCGCATCGAGATCTATGCGCCGGCACAAGTCAACGGGGATATCTGTGCCCCGATTGTGGCCATCGATTCGGGTGTTCATTTCAATGGCAATTGCAAAATGCATCCCGAACAGCCCAAGCTGCTCAAGGTCGAAAAAGAGAGTAAAAAAGCCGATCCGGCGGGATTGACCGACCTGAAAATTGCAAAAAACCTTTGACAATTCAAATTCCCGGATGCTATACAGCCCCCTTGTTCATGCCTGTCGTTCTTTTTATTCTGTAGTGATTTCAAAGTAATAGGCCACAGGACAGATCTGTATTGGAGGCAGCTTTATGGTTGACATCAATTGGACTGTATTGATTCAGATCGCCAATTTTCTTTTTCTTCTATTCGTTTTGAACACCATTTTATACAAACCTCTGCGAAGTATCATCCGCCAGCGCAAATCCAAAATGGAAGGACTGGAGCAAAGCATTACATCGGCCGGCCGCAATACCGAAGAAAAGGGGCAAGCCTTTACCGAAGGCCTCAAGGAGGCGCGGGCCGATGGTCAGAAGCGCAAAGAAGCCATGCTGCAATCGGCCGTGGATGAGGAAAAGGCGATCGTTGCCGGCATAAACGCAAAGGCACAAGAGGATCTGGCCGCGGTCAAGGCCAAAATCGCTAAGGATACGGAAGCTGTTCGAAATGCATTGGAGAAAGAGATCGATGTGTTCGCCAATGCCATCACGGAGAAAATTCTGGGGAGGGCGGCCTGATGAAGATTGCTCGAGGTAATGGCAAGCAGCGGATGAAGCATTTCTTCGCGGAGTGCGCCGTTGTACTGGGAGTGGTGATCATAACCGGTACTCCGGTCTGGGCCGCCAGCGCCGGAGGGCACGGTGAAGGCGGATGGCAGGCCACCGATTGGTATCGCGTGATGAATTTCGCGGTGCTGGCCATCGGGTTGTTTTTGTTGTTGCGAAAACCGGCCTCACAAGCGCTAAGCAGCCGGATCAAGGGCATTGCCCAGGAACTCGAGCAGTTGGAAGCCCGTCGCAAAACCGCCGAGAAACAACTCGTCGAGTATACCGACCGGCTGGCCTTGCTGGACAAGGAAGCCGAAAAGATCGTCGCCGAATATCAGCGCCAGGGCGAAGAGGCCAAAGCGCGCATCCTTAAGGAAGCGCAAGCCTCCGCCGAAAAACTCAGGCAGCAGGCCCGCAAAAACATCGATCACGAATTCAAACAGGCCAAACTGGACCTGCAGCAAGATGTCGTGGCCAAGGCGCTGGCCCGCGCGGAGCAACTCATCGCTAATAGAATTAATGCCGAAGATCAGAAAAACCTTGTGGACGAATATCTAAATAAGGTGGTGGCATAATGAAGAATCTGGCAATTGCAAGGCGTTATGCCAAGGCGCTTTTGTTGATCGGCAAAGAGGACGGACAAACCGAGCAATACCGGCAGGAGCTGGAAAAATTCGCCCAATTGATGGCCCAGGAAAACCACCTGGCCGATACGATCGCCAATCCCTTGCACAATTCCGGAGATCGCAAACAGGTCCTTCAGAAGGTGATCGGCAAGCTGAACATGACCAAGGTAATGTCCGCTTTCCTTTTGTTGCTATTTGAAAAGGGCCGCATCGGATTCATCGGCAGCATCAACGATTTCTATCAAATGCTGGCCGATGAACTCAAAGGCGTGGTCCGCGCCAGTCTGGTTTCAGCAAGCGCATTGACCTCTGAAACCATTGAAAAGATCCGTTCAGCCCTGTCCAGGAAGACAGGTAAACAGGTTGCTCTGCAGGTGGAACAAGACCCTGGGCTTATTGGGGGCATCGTGACCCGTATTGGGGATCTGGTCTTGGATGGAAGCATTAGAACACAATTACTCAATATGAGGGAATCTTTAAAAAGGGGTGAGCGTGCATAATGGAACTCAGAGCTGAAGAAATTAGTCAAATCATTAAAGAGCAGATTACCGATTACGACAAGAAGGTCGAACTGAGTGAAACCGGCGTGGTTCTATCGGTCGGTGACGGTATTGCCCGCGTCTACGGCCTGGAAAAAGTCATGGCCCTGGAACTGGTCGAGTTCCCCGGTGCGATCCTGGGGCTGGTGCTCAACCTCGAAGAGGACAACGTGGGTATCGCCGTCATGGGTGAAGATATTCACATCAAGGAAGGCGATATGGTCAAACGAACCGGCCGCATCGCCCAGGTGCCGGTCGGTGAAGCGGTGCTCGGCCGCGTGCTCGATGCCATGGGTGCCCCCATCGACGGCAAAGGTCCCGTTGATGCCAAGGAATTCCGCCGCGTTGAAATGGTGGCCCCCGGCGTTATCCAACGCAAAAGCGTTCACGAACCTTGCTATACCGGCCTGAAAGCGGTCGATGCCATGACCCCCGTTGGGCGCGGCCAGCGCGAGCTGATCATCGGCGACCGCCAGATCGGCAAAACCGCCTGCGCCATCGATGCCATCATCGCTCAAAAGGATTCGGATATATACTGCATCTACGTTGCCTGCGGGCAGAAAAGGTCCACCGTCGCCCAGGTGCACGCCATCCTGGAAAAGCACGGCGCCATGGAATACACCACCATCATTTCCGCAACGGCCAGCGACCCGGCCACCCTGCAGTACATCGCCCCCTATTCTGGTACCGCCATGGGTGAATACTTCCGCGACAACGGCAAGCATGCCCTGATCGTTTATGATGACTTGTCCAAGCAGGCCGCCGCCTATCGCCAGGTTTCCTTGCTGCTGCGTCGTCCGCCCGGACGTGAAGCTTATCCCGGCGACATTTTCTACAACCACTCCCGTTTGCTGGAGCGTTCGTCCAAACTCAGCGATGAGCTGGGCGCAGGTTCTTTGACGGCCCTGCCGATCATCGAGACACAGGCCGGCGACGTTTCGGCCTACATCCCGACCAACGTCATTTCGATCACCGACGGGCAGATTTACCTGGAGCCGAGCCTGTTCTTCGCCGGTGTACGGCCGGCCATCAACGTTGGCTTGTCGGTTTCGCGCGTCGGCGGCGCCGCCCAGGTCAAGGCCATGAAACAGGTGGCCGGCACGCTGCGCTTGAGCATGGCGCAATATCGTGAACTGGAAGCCTTTGCGGCCTTCGGCAGCGACCTGGATGCCGCCACTCAACGGCAGTTGACCCGTGGCGCACGTCTGGTGGAGCTTTTAAAGCAGCCCCAGTACCAGCCCCTGCCCATGGAGAAGCAAGTGACCATCCTTTTTGCCGGTTCGCGCGGCTTTCTGGATAAATACCCCGTGGATGTGGTCACCAAATACGAGGCGGGCCTCTACCCGTTTATCGAAGAACGCTTCCCCAAAGTATTCGAGAACCTGAAGACCAAGAAAATAATTGACAGCGATTTGGAAAGCATGATGTCCGAAGCATTGAAAGCTTACGACGAGGAGTTCAAAGACACAATCAAGTAGAATTCATCATCGCTCAAGTGACGTGCAGACCTTAAACGATAAGGGCTTAGCTGAATGGCAACTTTAAAGGAAGTTAAACTCAAGATCTCCGCTGTCAAAAAAACCAAGCAGATAACCAAAGCCATGAACATGGTGGCTGCTTCGAGACTACGTGGCGCGCAGACCCGCATGGAAGGATTCCGTCCCTACGCTGCCAAGTTCGAGGAGGTGTTGGGCAACCTTGCGCAAAGCGCCGGAGACCAAAGCAGCCCGCTGCTGCTCGCACGGGAGGAAACCAAGCGGACGCACATCATGCTGTGTACCTCCGATCGCGGCTTGTGCGGCGGATTTAATGCCAACCTGATCGATAAAGCAGCCAAACTTGCCAAGCAAAAAGCCGCTCAAGGCATCAAGGTGTCGTTTACGGCCTTTGGCAAAAGAGGACGAGATTGGATGCGCCGTGAAAAGGCCACCATGGTGGACCAGCATATCGGGGTCGTCGGATCCACCTTCAGCTTCAATGTGGCCTCCCAGTCCGGTCGCAAGATGGTCAGCGACTTTTTGAACCAAGAGATTGATGAAGTGATCATCGTCTACGCCGAGTTTCTGAGCATGGCCAAGCAGGTCCCCGTGACCAAACAACTTCTGCCCATTCCCCCGATGGAAAGACCGGAGGCGGCCGCGGACGAGAATGCGCCTTATTTGGCCGAGCATATTACGGAACCGTCACCGGAAGCCCTTCTGGGCGAAATATTGCCGAAGAGCGTCGACGTGCAGATTTATCGCGCCCTGCTGGAGACATCGACCAGCGAACATGCCGCCCGTATGATGGCCATGGATAACGCCACCAAAGCGTGTAACGATATGATCCAGAACCTGACCTTGGCGTACAATAAAGCGCGTCAGGCCGCTATAACCGGTGAATTGATGGATATCGTGGGCGGCGCAGAGGCCCTCAAGGGATAAGGCGAAAACTGATTCAGCATACAGGAGGCTTTTGAAGATGTCAGAGAATATTGGAAGGGTATCACAGGTAATGGGGCCTGTCGTCGACGTTGAATTCGAGCAGGGCAAGCTGCCGACCATTTATACAGCGCTCAGAATCACCAACCCGGCCATTAATGACGAACCGGACAACCTGGTCGTGGAAGTGGCGCAGCATCTTGGTGACAATGTCGTGCGCACAATCGCCATGGATATTACCGATGGTCTGGTCCGCGGCATGCCGGTCAAAGATACGGGCAAACCCATCATGATGCCGGTCGGCCAGGCCAGCTTGGGGCGCGTCCTCAACGTGGTGGGCCGTCCGGTGGACGGTCTGGGGCCGGTCAGCCAGGAAAAAATGATGCCGATTCACCGTAGCGCACCCAGCTTCACCGAGCAGGACGTCAATGTGAACGTGCTGGAAACAGGCGTAAAGGTTATCGATCTCCTGGTGCCCTTTCCCCGCGGCGGTAAAATGGGCATGTTCGGCGGTGCCGGCGTGGGCAAAACCGTTATCATGATGGAGATGGTCCATAACATCGCCATGCAGCACGGCGGTATCTCCGTTTTCGCCGGCGTGGGTGAACGCACCCGTGAGGGCAACGACCTGTACCATGAAATGAAAGAGTCGGGCGTTTTGCCCAAAGCCGCTCTGGTTTATGGTCAGATGACTGAACCGCCCGGAGCGCGTGCCCGGGTGGCCCTCTCCGCGCTGACCTGCGCCGAGTATTTCCGTGATGTGGAAGGTCAGGACGTGCTGATCTTCATCGACAACATATTCAGGTTTACCCAGGCGGGTTCGGAAGTGTCGGCCTTGCTGGGCCGCATGCCTTCCGCGGTGGGTTACCAGCCGACCCTGGCCGTCGACCTGGGCGAACTGCAGGAGCGCATCACCTCCACCGATAAAGGCTCCATTACCGCCGTTCAGTGCGTGTATGTGCCGGCCGACGACCTGACCGACCCCGCACCCGCCACCACCTTTGCGCATTTGGATGGAACCGTGGTGCTTTCACGTGCCATTTCCGAAAAAGGCATCTACCCTGCCGTGGACCCGCTGGATTCATCCTCCCGCATTCTGGATGCCAACTATATCGGTGAGGAACACTATCGGACAGCCCGTCAGGTTCAAAGAATCCTGCAAAAGTACAAGGAGCTTCAGGATATCATCGCCATCCTAGGCATCGACGAACTTTCGGAAGAGGATAAAATCACGGTGGCACGCGCCAGGAAGATCGAGCGCTTCCTTTCTCAGCCGTTCCACGTGGCCGAGGTATTCACCGGTATGGCCGGAAAATACGTCAAAATCGGTGAAACCATTCGTGGTTTCAAAGAAATCTGCGAAGGCAAGCACGATGATCTTCCCGAACAGTCCTTTATGATGAAGGGCGGTATCGATGAGGTTATCGAGGATGCCAAGAAAAGGCAGGCCGAGGCCGCCTAAGCTGTGAGGGGAGAGCATGGCTGATATTATCAAACTGGAAATCGTTACCCCCGAGAGATCGGTTGTAAACGAAGAAGCAAAAATCGTCATGGCGCCCGGAACACTCGGTGAGTTCGGTGTACTGTCCGGTCATACACCCTTCATGACCAGTCTAAAAACAGGGTCGGTTCATTATGTCGATACTACCGGAAAGGAGCGCTTCGTATTTGTCAGCGGCGGATTTGCCGAAGCGCTTCCCGACCGGGTGACCATTCTCGCCGATTCGGCCGAACGGCGCAAAGACATCGATCTGGAGCGGGCCAAAGGGGCCAAAGTACGCGCAGAGGAACGTTTGGCCAAAGGCGGGGACGGCTCGATTGATACGGCTCGCGCACGGGCAGCTTTGATGAGGTCCATTAATCGCATCCGACTCGCCGAAACACGGCAGATGTGAAAACTGTTTTCGGATTGTTAAATAAGGGGCGACCGGTCACGGTTGCCCTTTTTTATCAAACCGGAGGGAGATCCTCCGTCAGTTTGGAACGGTGTCAACAAAAAGGGAAATGGTGATCCGTATGGAATCAGGTCTCGGTGTCGTAATTTTGGCCGCGGGCTTGGGAACGCGCATGAAATCCGATAAGGCCAAAGTGCTGCACGAGATTTGTGGTATTCCCATGATTCAGTATGTCGTCGGCGCCGCAACCGAAGCAGCCGGCTCGAACGTCGTCGTTGTCGTGGGGCATCAAGCCGAGATGGTGCGGCAGGCGGCCAGTTGCGCGGGTCCAGTCCATTTCGCGCTCCAGGAGCGGCAGCTCGGAACGGGTCATGCGGTTATTTGCGCATTGCCCAGCATTCCCGCCGAGGTCAAGCAAGTGGTCATCTTGTGCGGGGACGTGCCGTTAATCCGCAAGGATACCATTGAGCGACTGGTTTCCGATCACATCGCGCATGCGCGCGACCTGTCCGTTTTGGTTGTAGAAGTAGAGAATCCCAAAGGATATGGACGGATTGTGTTGAATGCTGAAGGAGAATTAAGTGCTGTTGTGGAAGAAGCCGACGCCGATGCGACCCAAAAGAAGATCAATATTATCAATACGGGTATCTACATTGTAAAACGGGCGTTTCTTGAAACGGCCTTGCCCCAGCTGCGCGCCGATAACGCCCAAAAAGAGATCTATTTGACCGATATAATAGGCATTGCCTACCGCGAGGGCAGGACTATCGGTGCGGTTAAGGGCAGCGACAGCAGCGAAATCATCGGCGTCAACAGCCGGGACGATCTGCGATCTGCGGAAACAGTTATGAAGGTGAGAATTGGTGAAAAATCTTGACTTTGGCCTTTGCCAAAGCTTATACTGACTGCAACAAGAGGTGGAAACTTGGATCAGGATACGGTGTTACAACAATTTGAATTTTTGGAAAATAAGATAGAACGATTGATTGAGGCTCTTAAGCGGCACGAGAGTGAAAATGCCGAATTAAAACAGCTAAATGAACAGCTGGCTGCGCAGCTGCAAGAAAAAGAAGCTGGCGAAAAACGCAACGACGCACTTAAAGCCTTGGTCAAATCCAGAATTGATAGTCTGATGGGCAGACTTTCTGAATTCACGGAAGAGTAATTTATTAATACGGGAACAGGGAAAATTCAAACTTTGGATCAGGTGTTGACCATAGATGTTTTGGGGCAGCCATTTACATTTAAAGCAGATTCGGATGTTTTCGATGCCAAAGCGGTTGCCGACTATGTGATTAAATCGGTCGATCAGGCAAGGGCACAATGTGCGCAAAAGACGCTATTCCCGGACAAGGGGGCAATACTCATTTTAACCGCTTTGAATATTACCAACGAGTTTCTTGAGCTTAAAAACAAATATGATCAGTTATTGCATAATATCAGTCAACGTTCTGAAAACCTGCTGCACACGCTTGAGAATCAACTTGCTTTCAAAGCCTAAAACAGCCCGTATCGACATTCTCCTGGTCCCGCTTCCTTCCGTATTAAGGCTTTTATCTTGAGCTCTTCCGTATGCTCGATCAACGAACGTTTTGATCTATCAAACGGGTGACTACCCCTGCTGTGCGCGTGATTGGAAGATGTGCTTTGACCCAACACTTTTGCTTAAGGGGGCCGAGACTGGCTTCGGTGTGCAAGTTCTGCATGTTCAGAAAAGCCTAAAGAAGTCGCAAGGCGCCCACTTGCCTTTTTGGATCAAAGGCCGCCCAACACGGCATCTGGCGGGGGTATTTCCCCGATCATGAGGTAGATACGAACACCATTGTGTGTCCGGCTCTCCAGCGCAAAACGTTTGTGATCCCATCGAGTCCCATCAGGTTTGTTTCCATCGAATACTCAAAACTTTCAGTTAAGCTTTGAGTCCCCCAAAGTACTTTCAAACGGAGTTTGAACAAGGCGACAAACCGCCCGTTCGGCGGATGTCCGATTGCCGGCTTTGGGTGCGATTGCATGATTTTTTTCTGAGCAGACTTGCTTGCGGATAGCACCACGGTGGCGGAATAGCGGATCTAGTTCCCCAATGACCCGCATTTATATATAATGTTTATTGATTTCAGGGAGGCATGATGAATGGATATATGCTAGGTCTGACACTCTTGGGGTTCGCCATCGGATTTGGGCTGGCGTTCTGGGTGAAAGTGCGTTTGGACCGTCAGAAAGCGGACGCAGCAAGTACCGAATCAGAGCGGATCATCCAGGAGAGCAAGAACAAAGCAGACGCATTGTTGAAGGAAGCCAGTCTTGAAGCAAAAGACCGGCTTCTGAAAATGAAGAACGAATTTGATGTCGAAACCAAGGAGACCCGCGCCGAGCTCAAAAAGCAAGAAAAGCGTTTGATTCAGAAAGAGGAAAATATCGATCGTAAAATCGAGCTGTACGAACGCAAGGAAAAAGATATCAACCGCATAGAAAAAGAGGTGGAACAGCGTATCGAGCAAATCGTCCTCCAGGAGCAAGAGTATGCGGGCCTGCTAACGGAACAGAAATCCCAGCTCGAAAAAATTTCGGGATTGACATCGGAGCAAGCCAAGGAATTGTTGCTGCGCGCCATGGAAAATGAAGCCCGTTATGAAGGCGCTAAAATGATCAAAAGGATCGAAAACGAAGCCAAAGAGGAGGCGGATAAAAGATCCAAGAAGATTCTGGCTACGGCCATCCAGCGCTATGCTGCTGACTTTGTGGCCGAACGGACGGTTACAGTGGTGCCGCTGCCCAGTGATGAGATGAAAGGCCGTATTATCGGGCGGGAAGGACGAAATATCCGCGCGCTTGAAGCGGCTACCGGAATCGACTTGATTATAGATGATACGCCCGAAGCGGTCATTTTATCGGGATTCAATCCGATCCGACGGGAAGTGGCCCGCCAGTCTTTGATGAAACTGATCGCCGATGGTCGCATTCATCCTGCGCGCATCGAAGATGTGGTTAAAAAAGTCACCATAGAGATAGAAACAGCTGTCAAGGAAGCCGGCGAGCAGGCTGCATTCGATTTGGGAGTCCACGGTATACACGCTGAATTGATCAAGCACATTGGTCAGCTGAAATACAGGACCAGCTACTCCCAGAATGTTCTGCAACACTCCGTGGAGGTCGGGTTCTTATGCGGCATCATGGCCGCCGAATTGGGTTTGAAGGAAAAACTGGCCCGACGCATGGGGCTGCTGCACGATATCGGCAAAGGCATCGATCATGAGGTGGAGGGACCCCATGCTTTGATCGGATCACGTTTGGCAAAAAAATACGGCGAATCCCCCCAGGTGGTCAATGCCATCGCTGCGCATCACGAGGATACACCACCCAGCACCGTCTACGACATCCTGGTTCAAGCGGCTGACGGTCTGTCGGGTGCCCGGCCCGGCGCGCGAAAGGAATTGCTGGAAAATTACATCAAGCGGTTGGAGGATCTGGAGGGTATCGCCGGTTCCTTCCGGGGGGTGGAAAGCGCCTATGCCATCCAAGCTGGTCGAGAGCTGCGCGTTATCGTTGAAAGCACAAAGATAACCGATGAAGACGCTATTCTGATCAGCCGCGATATCGTTAAAAAGATAGAGGAAGTTTTAACTTTTCCAGGTCAAATCAAGGTGACGGTGATTCGGGAGACGCGGGCGGTTGAGTATGCTAACAAGTAGTCGATGAGTGATTGCACGGGAGTCGTTATATCCGGGTGCACCGCCAGGGCTCTTTAGCGATTCAAATTCAAGCATGAGACTTAACGGCAAAGCGGAGCTAAAATGTCGAATGTCATAGAAGTCCTGCAGGAAAGGGGCTTCATCGAACAGATGACCCACGACCAGGAGCTGTTGGAGTATACCGGCTCTCAAGAAGTGACCTGCTACATCGGTTTTGATCCCACCGCAGACAGCCTGCATGTGGGCAGTCTGGTTCCAATTATGGCACTGGCGCACATGCAGCGTCATGGGCATCGGCCGATTGCCCTGGTTGGGGGTGGGACCGGCCTTGTTGGCGATCCCAGCGGGAAGACGGAAATGCGCAAGATGCTGACCATTGAACAGGTCATTGGCAATGCAGCCGGCATTAAACGCCAGTTGGCCCGTTTTATCGCTTTTACAGACGGCAAGGCGCTGCTGCTGAACAACGCCGACTGGTTGACGTCGCTCGCCTACATTCCTTTCTTGAGAGATATTGGACGCCATTTTTCGGTCAACCGTATGATCAAGGCCGATAGTTGCCGCACCCGTCTTGAATCCGAGGAAGGACTGAGTTTCATCGAATTTAACTACATGGTGCTGCAGGCTTACGATTTTCTGGAGCTGTTTAAAAGCCATAATTGCCGGCTTCAAATGGGGGGCAGTGATCAGTGGGGCAATATCGTTGCCGGTATTGATTTGATCAGGCGCATGACCGGTGGCACGGCTTTTGGGATCACCTTTCCCCTGATCACGACCAGTTCAGGGGCCAAAATGGGCAAAACGGCCACCGGTGCGGTTTGGCTCGATCCCCTGAAGACTTCGGCGTATGATTATTACCAATTCTGGGTGAATACCGACGATCAGGATGTGGCGCGGTTTCTCGCCCTGTTCACCTTTTTGCCCATGGAAGAGATCCGGGCCACTCAGCACCTTGAGGGCATGGATCTCAATAGCGCGAAAACGGTTCTGGCTTTCGAGGCCACTCGGCTGGCGCATGGTCCTCAGGAGGCGCAAAAGGCGTATCATGCGGCTTGTCAAATGTTTGGAACCCGCATGGTGCCCGAGAGCATCTTGCCGTCCTGTCCAGTCCCCAGAAACGGCCAACAGGCCGCCGATGATAATGTCCCGTCGACGGATATGCCGCTGGCGGCCCTCGAAGAAGGCATACCCGCCTTTAAGCTGTTCCATCAGGTGGGTTTGGTTCATTCCGGCGGTGAAGCCCGCCGTCTGATTGACCAGGGTGGTGCTTACGTGAATGGGCAGCGATTGGTTGCGTTTGATCGCATGATCACGGTGAAGGATTTTCAGCAAGGAACGTTGCTGCTACGCGCCGGGAAAAAGAAATTCCATAAAATTACCATTGAAAACCCAAAAAGTATTTGACAAGCCCTGGACTGAGAAGGTATAGAGTCCCCCGTTCGGCTGTGCTCCCTTCTGGGTTACACAGTTGCTCTTTCAAGTGAGCCCAAGTTGCACCTTCCGGTTCCTTCTCCCTTTACAGATAGAGAGATACAGAGAATCGATCAGATAATTTAAATCGATGCGATTTTCTGTTTGACACGGGAACCAGAGTCGGTTATAAAATCAAACTTTCTGCAAGGGCTTCACAAAAAGCAAAAGAAAAGCGGTAAGCGGAAAAAAGTGGTTGACAAAAGAAGGCCACATCCTATATTTAAGGTTTTCCCGTTTCTGGAAGTAAACCGCTCACTTTGATCTTTGAAAACTAAATAGTGACGATGCCAAGAGTTGGGACCTCGTTAAACAAGATGTTGCTTCGGCAACACTTAATAGTTTAATTGGAGAGTTTGATCCTGGCTCAGAGTGAACGCTGGCGGCGTGCTTAACACATGCAAGTCGCACGAGAAAGCTTCTGCTTGCAGAGGCGAGTAAAGTGGCGCACGGGTGAGTAACACGTGGGTAATCTACCTCCGAATTGGGGATAACATTGCGAAAGCGATGCTAATACCGAATGACATCCTTGAGTCCTCGGACTTTTGGATCAAAGGTGGCCTCTTCATGAAAGCTATCGTTTGGAGATGAGCCCGCGCCCCATTAGCTTGTTGGTAGGGTAACGGCCTACCAAGGCTACGATGGGTAGCTGGTCTGAGAGGATGGCCAGCCACACTGGAACTGACACACGGTCCAGACTCCTACGGGAGGCAGCAGTGAGGAATTTTGCGCAATGGGGGAAACCCTGACGCAGCAACGCCGCGTG
>QZKV01000159.1 GCA_003599575.1 Desulfobacteraceae bacterium
CAGGATGATCCCGCACCGGCCGTACATGCAAAACAGTGGCTGCGAACCTCGATTTCGCGGCCGGCAAGGCCGGCGTAGTCGAAATCCCTGATATGGTCGGGGGCGCCGCTGTTGACGGGCAAATCCAGCATCTGGTTAAAATCGCAATCGTACAGGCGCCCGTCCCATCCGACCGAGAGGGTCGTCCGGCACATGACCCTTTCCACCGTCCGGGTGTTGAAAGCGCACTGCAGCGTCCGCATATAATCGGCCCAATTGCCGCTGCACTTCAAATAGTCGCGGTAGCGTCCGATCGGAATATTGACAAAACAGAACAAACCATTGAACTGCAATCCATATTCCTGGTTTAAAACGCGCCGGTATTCCGATTCAAGGGCGGATTGAGGTCCCGGCAGGTACGCTCCGGCCGGATTGTGCACGAGATGGAGCAAAAGGCCGCCGGGGATGCCAAACGAGAGGCGGTTCAATTCGCGGATCGCCTGGATCACCTGAGCGAACGTGCCTGCTCCGCGCTGCCGATCGGTCCTCCCGGCATTGTAGTCGGGCAGCGATCCCACCAGTTCAACTTTGTGTGCGGCGAACAGTTCCATGAAGCGCCGGTAGTCAGGGTCGAGCATAATCAGCAAGTTGCTGCGCACAATCAGCCTTTTGTGCATACCGGCCAGTCGGCCGATCAGCCACTCGAGATCCGGGTTCATTTCCGGCGCCCCTCCGGTGATGTCGATCGTGGATATTTCTTCGCAACCGGCCGCCCGGATGCAGTGTTCCATCGTTTCGCGGTTCATCATCTCCGTACGGTGCGGCCCGGCCTGAACGTGGCAATGTTTGCAGGTCAGGTTGCAGCGGCGTGTGATATTCATCTGGAGAATCTCGATCCCTCCAGCCCGCAGGGGGTAGGCGCCGCAACCGTTCAGGCGTTCGATGAAGGCATCCGACTGCTTGGATTGTGCCGCTTCCTGCATATCGTCACATCTCCTTTTTCTTGATGATCTTGCGCATCTGGGTCGCATGGGCCAGTGTATCGCCGGCGACCATGGCCGCCCCCACATGAACCGCCTCCATCATTTCATCGTTGCCCACGCCAAGGGAAAGACATTTGTTGGTATAAGCGTCGATACAATAAGGGCAATGCCGAACGGTTGCAACGGCCAGCGCGATCAAGGCTTTTTCGCGCTCGGAAAGCTTTCCGGCGCTGGTGGCCGCGGCATAATACTCGAAAAACTTGCCGCCCGGCTCGGCGGCATATTCTCCGATATTGGCAAAATCTTCAAGATCCCGGCACTCATAATAGTTTTGGGACATAGCCATTTCCTTTCCATTTGATTTTGATGCTTGAATGGCCGCACTATACTAAATTGGATTGTAAAATGCTAATAAAGGACCTTAGGGAGGAACAAAAATGGACCCCGGAATGCATTTGATGCCTTGACACACACCTGATTATTGGCATAACAAATTTAATTTCATAGTGATATGATACACGAGGAAACCCATGGAACGACACCGGAAGTTCTGCGCTCCATAGAATATTTCTTTGCCGCTGATACTGAATCGAAACAGGAGAGATGGAAATGGCCGGCAAACCCACCTACAAAGAACTTGAGGATGCGCTGTGCGACTGTACCGAAATCTTCACCCAACTTTTCGAGCTGATCTCCTACTCAGTCGCTATCTCTCGCATGGAGGACGGTCGCTATCTTCTGGTCAATGATGGGTTTTGTAAAAACACCGGCTTCAGTAAACACGAAGTGATCGGCCGGACGCAGGCCGATCTCGATCTTTATTTCGATCCAGCCGACCGTGATGCACTGGTTCAAGAATTAAAACGGCACGGCCGGGTGGAAGAATTTGAAAGCCGCTTCAAAGGAAAAGACGGGACCCTCTATTACAATAAAGTTACGGCCCGCGCCATCTGTTACAAGGGCGAGGCGTGCATCCTTTCCATCACCACCTTTGAATCACCGCAGAAAAAAGTTCAAAAAGCATTGCACGAAAGCAGGGAAAGGTCTCGCAACATCGTCGAAAGTATAGCGGAAGGCTATTTTGAAGTCGATTTGGCAGGCGATCTCACCTTTTTCAATGAAGCGGTGGTCAAAGCAACCGGCTATTCGCGCGAAGAACTCATGGGCATGAATTACCGGGTATATACATCTCCTGAAGCGGCCCGAAAAATATACAAAATCTTTAACGAAGTATTCCGATCGAGCGGTCCCGGAAAAATCCTGGATTATACCATCCTCAGAAAAGACGGCACGTGCGTCATGGTGGAAGCATCGACCAGCCTGCTGCGCAATGCCTCCGGTGAGCCGATTGGTTTTTACGGGATCTTGCGGGACCGTACCGAACAGAAAAAGGCTGAAGAGGCGCTGCAGCAAAGTGAAGAAAGCTATCGCAACGTTCTCGAGTTGGCCCCCGACGTCATCACGGTCGGAAGAATCGAGGACGGCCGTTACCTGCAGGTCAATGATGCTTTCTGCAGGCTCACCGGCTATGCCGCCGAAGAAGCGATCGGCCGCACTGCTCTGGAACTCAACTTGTATGTCCATCCGGAAGAGCGGCAGCGCCTGCTCCAAAGCATGCAGCGCAAGGGCCGCATCGAAGGAGAGGAGGTCCAGTTCCGAACCAAATCCGGAACGGTTTTGGATACCCTCGTTTCCGCAAGGCAGATGAATTTTCGCGGCCAGGAGTGCCTGCTGATGATCGTCACCAATATTACGAACCTTAAAAAGGCTCAAGAGGCACTGCGCCAGAGCGAAGAGAACTACCGCAACATTCTCGCCAATATGGAAGAAGGCTATTATGAAGTCGATCTGGCGGGCCGGTTCACTTTTTTCAACAAAGCCTTGTGCCGGATGCACGGGCTTTCTCCCGAAGAATTGATGGGCATAAGCAATCGGGAATACATGTCCGCCGAAACCGCCAAGATTGTGTATGCAGCATTCAATAACGTTTACCGGACCGGCATTCCCACCCAAATCCTGGACTACGAAATCATGCGCAAAGACGGTTCCATCGGAATACAGGAATCGTCGGTGGTTCTGCTGAAAGATGAAGCGGGCCGCCCGACCGGATTCCGCGGAATTTCCCGTGACCGCACCAAGCAGAAAAGAGCGGAGCAGGCTCTGCAGGAAAGTGAGCAGAATCTTAGAATTACTCTGGATTCCATCGGCGATGCCGTGATCGCCACGGACGTAAATGGAAAAATCGTCCGAATGAACCCGGTGGCGGAGACGCTGACCGGATGGGCCCTGCCGGAGGCCGTGGGTCGCAATTTGGCCGAAATTTTCCATATCATCGATGAAAAGAGCCGCAAAAAGGTGGTGAGTCCCGTCGAAAAGGTGTTGCGCGAGCGCAAAATCGTCGGTTTGGGCAACCATACGCTGCTCATATCCAAAAATGGCATCGAACGCCCCGTATCCGACAGCGCAGCGCCGATAATGACCCAATTGGGGGAGTTGGCCGGAGTCGTGCTTGTCTTCCGGGATGTCACCGAGAAAAGAAAAGCCGAAAAGGCGCTTCGCGAAAGCGAAGAAAAGTACCGCAGCATTCTCGAAGAAATGGAAGAAGGATACTATGAAATCGATCTGGCCGGTAATTTCACGTATTTCAATGAATCCACCCGCAGGCTGCACGGCTACCCGGAAGTCGAATTGTTGGGCATGAACTACAGGCAATACGTAGGTCCCGAAAAAGCGAAGTATATCAGCCGTCTTTTCCGTAAGATCTACCGGACGGGCGTGCCGGCGCGCATTTTGGACTATGAGATCATCCGCAAGGACGGATCCATCTGTATGATTGAAATGTCCGCTTATCCCTTAAGGGACCCTTCCGGACAGATGGTCGGCTTCTGGGGTATTTCACGCGACCGTACGGAACGCCGGCGCGCCGAAATGGCCCTTCAGGAGAGTGAGGCCAGAATGCGCTCCATCTTCGAAAATGCCGCCGTGGGAATTGCCTATTACAACACCCAAGGTCAATTCATCCGCGTCAACAAGGGTTATTGCGATCTGGTGGGTTACAGCGCCGCGGAATTATCGGGCATGCACGCATCCGATCTCACCCACCCGGATGACCGCCGGATGGAAAGTAACGAAAGCGAAAAGCTGCTGAAAGGAAAGAAGAAGTCCTATAGCATGGAAAAACGACTCGTCAGCAAGAATGGCGGCACCCTGTGGGCCAGGACCACCGTCTCGCGGGCATTCGCAGACCATGACAAACCGATGTATTTCATCGCCGTTCTGGAAAATATCACCGAGCGTAAGAAGGCGGCGGAAGCCTTGCGGCACTCCGAAGAGCGATATCGACTCCTGGTGGATAATGCCAATGAGGGCATTTACATTACTCAGGAGGGTCTGATCAAATTTCTCAATCCGAAGATCGAGCAGATTTGCGGGTACACGGCTGGGGAGATGATCGATTTGCCCTTTATCAATCTTGTTCACCCCGAAGATAAGGAGGTGATATACGAACAGCAACAACGCAAGCTTGAAGACCAAAAGATGCCGGGCATCTTTTCTTTTCGGATTTTAAATAGAGATCAGGAAGTCTTGTGGGCCGAACTGAGCACGGTCGGCATCACCTGGGAGGGCAAACCGGCATCCCTGAATTTCCTGCGCGACATCACACCCCATAAAAAGATTGAAGCGCAACTGCTGCAGGCAAAGAAGATGGAAGCCGTGGGGACCCTGGCAGGGGGCATCGCACATGATTTCAACAATCTTCTCATGGGAATTCAGGGAAACGCCGCTTTGACATTGATGGATATGACGCCGGAGCACCCTCATCACGAAAAACTCAGCAATATTGAAAAATACGTCAAGGCAGGCGCGGATCTCACCAAACAATTGCTCGGCGCGGCGCGCGGCGGCAAATACGAGGTCCACCCCACCGATCTGAATAAGGTGCTCGCCATCAGTTCCGAACTGTTCGGCCGCACCAAAAAGGAAATCAGCATTTATAAAAAGCTGCTCGACGGGTTGTGGCCGGTTGAAGTGGACCGGGGCCAGATCGAGCAGGTTCTCTTGAATCTTTACGTGAATGCCTGGCACGCCATGCCGGAGGGCGGCGATCTTTATCTGGAAACCCAAAATATCCTTCTGGACGAATATTATGTTCAGCCTTACGGCGTCCCGGCTGGGAGATATTGTAAAGTATCGATAACCGATACGGGCATCGGAATAGATCAAAAGGATCAGAAAAGAATATTCGACCCCTTTTTTACGACCAAATCCATCGGCAGAGGTACAGGCCTGGGACTGGCTTCAGCCTACGGCATTATCTCCAATCATGGCGGCATTATCACGGTGTACAGTGAAAAAGGAGCAGGCACCACCTTCAATATCTACCTTCCGGCCACCATGAAAGAAGTTGTCGAACATAATGAGACGCCCACCGAGATCGTCAGCGGCAAAGAGACGGTGCTTTTTGTCGATGATGAAAAGGGAATCGTCGATGTGGGCAGAATGATTCTGGAGCGCCTGGGCTACAGGGTCATCACAGCCCAGGGCGGGCGCGAAGCCATTGAGATCTACCGCCTGCGCAAAAATGAGATCGACCTGGTGATCCTGGACATGATAATGCCGGGTATGAGCGGCAGCGATACTTTCAACGAGCTTAAAGAAATATGCCCCGATGTAAAAGTCATTCTTTCAAGCGGCTATAGCATCAACGGGCAAGCCAAAGGCATCCTGGAGCGCGGGTGCAGGGGTTTTATTCAAAAGCCTTTCAGTATGAAAGAGCTTTCGGTCAAACTGAGACAGATTTTTGATCTCCCTGAATGCTGACGGTCATGCCGCCGGCAAGCCGGCGCTCCACCGGACTTGATGTGCATTGGCAAGCGCCCACACCGAACCGGATGCCGCCCATTTCTTTGAGCCAATCATTCGCAGGACATGCCCGCACAAGCAACCTGCATTTCAACTGATGTGAAAGGGAGTCCGATATGTTTAAACTGCGCTTCGACGAAAACAGGTGTTTGGATTGTGAATCCTGCGACTGCCTGACCAAGTGCCAGTACATGGAAATGGACGCGGAAACCGCCCGCTGTGAAATGCAAAAGATCATCGCCGGGCAGGACTCCCCGGTTCTGCGCAATTGCGCCACATGCTATGCCTGCGAAGAATACTGCTCAAGGGGCAACCACCCCTTCTACTTGATCGTCCGCCAGCAGGAAGCGCTGGGTCTGCCGCCGCTGCCCGAGCCGATCATACGGCGCGGCGTACAAATGGCCATTCCTTTTCGAGGAGAGCCGCTGATCCAGCCGATCCGGGGTACGGCGTTGAACATGGGCGTATTCAGCACCTTGTCCCACCTTGCACGCGGAAGGCTCTTCGAAGGCCTGACCCTGATCTCGACCGACCCGCGCAAAATGTTTCACTATTTCTGCCAGTTGATGTACCTGCATTACGGCCGCATTTCGGTGATCAACGAGCGCCTGGGCAAAACGATCCAGACCATCGCCGCCCATAAAGCCGATCAAGTGATCCATTTCCACGACGAGTGCTACGGCACATACACATCCTACGCCCCAGCCTTCGGCATCGATGTGCCCTTCCGATCGGTCCACCTTTTCGAATACCTGTACGACCGGCTGACCCAGTTGAAGGACGATATCAAGCCGCTGAACTACAAGGTCGCCTATCAGCGGCCCTGCTCTTCCCGCTTGTCGCCGGACAAGCATGCCTTCGTGAATAAAATTTTCGGACTTGTCGGCGTCGAGCACGTCCAGCGCCGATACATGGACCAGAATGCCCTATGCTGCGGCGGCACCATCACGGCCCAAAAACGTGACGGCAGCCGGCGGCGCTGCCTGGAAATCCAGCACAAGAATATTGAAGACATGCAACAGGCCGGCGCGCAGCTGTGCATTTTCAACTGCCCGGCCTGCATGCAGACGCTGGGCAAAAAGGTGGCCGAAAACGGGATCATGCCTCTTTTCATGAGCGATCTGTGCCGCCTGGCCATCGGAGAAAAAACGGCCTTGACGTGATCGGCGGCCTTGAATCGCGTTCGTGCGGGCAAAAATGGGTGTGTGTTTGATATCCAGAATAGACGTAAACGCGGACCTATTGTTTGGAGGAAACGCCATGAATTCAATCTACCGGGCACTGGCGGACATTGTCGGTGAGGCATATGTGTCCAACCGGACCGAGGAGTTGTTCACCTATTCCAAGGATCTGGGCACCTCGGAACCCAAGTGGCCCGATTATGTCGCCGCTCCCAAAACCGCCGGGCAGGTCAGCGCCATCGTGAGGCTTGCCAACCGCGCAAAGGTTGCGGTGGTCCCCCTGGGCGGCGGCATGTCCCTGGCCGGCCTGGCCCTGCCCTTGCGGGGCGGGATTGCGCTGGATCTCAAGCGCCTGGACCGCATCATCGAGCTCAATGAGAAGGGCCGCTACGTCGTGCTCGAGGCCGGGGCCTCGCATGGCAAGCTGACCGCCTACCTGCACAAGCATGCCCCCCACCTGATGCACTCGGAGCCCGGCGCCCCTCCGGCCGCCACGATCGGCGGCAACCTGGCCATTCACGGCCAGGGCGACCTGGCCCATCCCTATGGGTTTAATTCCGATATGATCAACGGCCTGGAGGTGGTGCTTCCGACCGGCGAGATCTGCAAGCTGGGCTCGTGTGCCATCGGCGCCGCCTGGTACACGCTGCACCCGCTGCCGGACCTGGGGATGTTTTTGGGCTGGAACGGCAGTACGGGCATCATCACCAAGGTATCGCTGCGCCTGTTCCCCTGCAAAAAGATTCGCGAGATGGACGTGTTCGTGCTCGAAAAAGAAGAACTGGTCCCCGAAGTGTTGTATGAATTGACCCACGTGGGCATGGCCGAAGACCTGGTCGCCTGGAGCGCCGCCATTCCGCCGTTTGCCGACCGGCTGCATCACATCAGCATCAATATCGCCGGCGATTCCAAAGAGGAGATGGAATTCAAACGGCACCTGATATTCGATGTGCGCCTTGCCAAATACATCCGCGACGGCGTGGGCGGCATCGGGGCGGTGGGCCAGCCGATCGAACGGCCCCAGATCAGCAAGTCCGCGGATTGGAAAAAAGGCGGCGGTTTCGAGTATGTCGGTTCGATCATGCCCGTGTCGGCCTATCCTGAATGCTACCGCCGCGGCGCGGAGATCTCCGCCCGTCACGATATCCCCTACACTGTACTGGGCAGGGTCATCGGCAGCTCGCACGGTATGATGTTCTCCTGGTCCTACGCCTTTAACCGGGCCGATGCCGACAGCGTGCGCCATGCCCGCGAGGCGCTGCACGAGACCGACCATCTGGTGCTGGAGCTGGGCGGCGCCATCTGGAAGCCGGCGGTGTTCGGCCAGAAGCTGCTCATGCAGCGCATGGATCCCAATACGCTGCAGATGATGAAAAAGGTCAAAGCGCTGCTCGACCCCAACGGCATCATGAACCCCGGCAACTGGGAGGTGGCCTGATGGCCCTTTTGGATTACAAATACAAGGATGTCATTCATCGCTGCTTTCGATGCGGCTATTGCAAATTCCCGGGCGACTGGAGCGATGTGACCAACTGCCCCGCCTATGCGCGCTATCGCCTGGAAAGCTACTCGGCCGGCGGGCGCCTGTGGCTGATCCGCGCCTGGATAGAAGGCGAAATCGAATGGTCGCAGCACCTGGCCGAAATCGTATATGCCTGCGCGGCCTGCAAGAACTGCGTGGAAAAATGCCCCCTGCCCTTTCGCGAGGATATTGTCCAAATGGTGGTGGCCGCCAGGAACACGATGGTTGCCATGGGGCGGCTGCCCGCGGCGGTCAAGACCTATCTGCAAAACGTGCAGTTGCACGGCAATCCCTACGGGCTTGCGGCCAAGCGCCGCGGCGCCTGGATGCAAGGGCTTGACGTCGCGACTTACAGTGGGCAGGAATTTCTCTACTTCGTCGGTTGCGAGGGCGCCTACGACACACGCGCGAAAGGCGCGGCCCGCGCGCTGGCCCTGCTGCTGCGCAAGGCCGGGGTATCCTTCGGAGTCCTGGGCAGTGATGAAACCGCGGACGGCAACGATATCGAACTGCTCGGCGAAGAGGGGCTGACCGAGGCGCTGGCCGAAAAGAACATCCGCCGGTTCAACGCAGGCGGCGCAAAGAAGATCATCACCTTGTCGCCGCATGCCTACAATGCTTTCAAAAACATTTACCCTCGCTTCGGCGGCCGCTTCGAGGTTTTTCACTATACGCAGATCCTGGCGGATCTTATCGGCCGGGGCAAGTTTCAGGCGGCGGCCCATAACGGCGCCGCGGTCGCCTTCCACGATCCGTGCTTTCTGGGCCGGTGGAACAACGAGTACCATGCCCCCCGCAAAATACTGAAATCCATCCCGGGGCTGCGGCTGGTCGAAATGGAAAGAAGCCGCAAGAGCACCCTGTGCTGCGGCGGCGGGTCGGGCAATTATGTGATCGATCTTCTGGGCGGCAGCGAAGACAGCCCGGCCCGCCTGCGGGTCCGCGAAGCCCATGCGGCGGGTGCCGGCGTTTTGGCCGTGGCCTGCCCCAACTGCCTGACCATGCTCGAAGATGCGGTGAAGGTGGAAGGCCTGGAAGAAAAGCTCAGCGTACGGGATGTCGCTGAATTGGCAAATGGAGCGCAGGCGGACGTTTAAACATCCCGGCCTGCATCCGATTGCCCGTCAGATGACCAAGAGCCTGGCAGGTGCGCCGGGCTCTTGGTGTTATTTCCGGCTGCAAGAAACCAGGCGATGCTTCAGGCACCGGATGCCATGAGCCGCATCTTCTTGCCGGCAACCCACTGCATGGACGTCATCGCCAGCAGCAAGCCCAATCCGACAATGTCGGTGATCCAACCCGGCTTGATGAGGGCGATCGCCGCTGCCAGCATGACCGCCCGCTGAAGCAACGTCAAGCGCGCGAGCAGCCAGCCCTGAGCCGCACCGGCCAGGGCCAGGGTACCCAAAAGGCCGGTCACGATAACCGAAACAATCTCCCAGGTGGATCCTACCAGCACCATGGCCGGCCCGTAGATGAACATAAAGGGAATAATAAAGCCGGCCAGGGCGAAGCGCATGGACTGGAATCCCACCGGCCATGGTTTTTCACCCGCAATGGCCGCGGCGGCAAAGGAGGCCAGGGCCACCGGGGGCGTGAGGGCCGAAAGACAGGCATAGTAAAAAATGAAAAGATGCGCCGCGATGGGGATGACGTTGAACTCCCGGATCAGGGCCGGCGCCAGCACCGAAGCCGAGATGGCATAGGCCGCCGTGGTCGGCATGCCCATGCCCAGGATGATGGCGATGCACATGGTGAAGATCAGGGCCAGCAGCAGACTCCCCTGGGAGTATGTAAAGATGATCATGGCGAACTTCTGGCCGAGACCGGTCTGGGTCAGCACGCCCACGATGATGCCGGCCGCCGCACAAGTGGCGATGATCTCCATCGACCCGCGGGCACCTTTGGAGAGTGTAACGGCAACGGCCTTGATCCCCATGCGGTCCTGCTTGCTGATCCAACTGGCCAAGATCAGGGCGATGATGCCGTAAAGAGCGGAGCGGTAAGCCGAGAGCATCAGGACCATCAGACAAACCAGCAGGATGATCAGGGGAATCAGGAGATAGCCCTTTTCCATCATGATTTTGCGGAAAACCGGAACCTCATCCCGGGTAAGCCCTCTCAATCCGGCGCCGGCCGAGTACAGATCGATCATCCAGTAGGCGGAAGCGAAGTAAAGCAGCGCCGGGATCACAGCCGCCAGACAAACTTGGGAGTAGGGCATGTTCAGGATTTCGGCCATCAGAAACGCCCCTGCGCCCATGACCGGCGGGACGATTTGGCCGCCGCTGGAATTCATGGCTTCAACCGCAGCGGCGATGGTTCCCCTGAAACCGGTGGCCTTCATCAGCGGAATGTTGAATACGCCGTCCACGACCACGTTGGCCACCGATGAGCCGGAAGCCGTGCCGATCATGGCGCTGGAGATGATGGAGACCTTGGCCGGTCCGCCGCGCAAGCGCCCGGCCAGGCAGCGGGCGAAGTCGACGAAAAACTTGCCGGCGCCGCTGGCGTCCACAAAAGCGCCGAAGAGCACAAAGAGGAAAATATAATGCGCCGACGCCTGAATGGGCAGGCTCAGAATGCCGTCCAGGCTGAACAAATAGGTGATCATGCGCTCCCAGGAATATCCCTTGTGATACAGCAGGCCGGGCATATAGTTACCGAAATGGCCGTAGAGGATAAAGATGGCGCCAAGGATCGCCAGCGGCCATCCGGTGGCCCGGCGGGCCATCTCCCATACGGCAACGACGAACATCGCCGAGAAGAAAAAGTCCCAACCCGTCGGCACCACGCCGACGCGGTAGATCCAATCGTCGAAAACCGTGAAGATGTAGATCATCGGTGCCACGAGCATGGCGATAAAAATCCAATCCAACCAATAAGGTTGCCTTCTTCCGGCGTTTTTCCATCCCGGCACGAGGGCAAAAAGAAGAACGCCGCCGAAGACCACATGCAGCGTGCGGAAGTACCACGGGTCGATCGGCCGTACGATCAGCACCCAGATATGAAACAGGCTCATGGCAAAGCCGATGACCGCCACCGCAACGGCAAAAGGTCGGATCAGATCGCGCCCCCCGGTCACGTCCAGGTCTTTGATGTGCATTTTTTCGAGTTTTTTTTCTACATCTTTCAGCGCAACGGGTTCGAATTCTGTCGCCATGGGCCTCTTCTCCAAGCTTTGGAAACCACTTCTACGGTGGTCGTCTATTCATCCATTGCTTGCGTCCGCCGGAGCCCGGTATGGAAGCAATGGATGCTTTCTTTGCATAGGTTCTGCGGCGGGCTGCAATCCGAGACGGGGCAGCCCGCCGCATCTTCTTCAGTCGGATGAATTCTCCACTGCCATGCCGGCCGCCTTTCTATTTGGCGATCAGGCTGTCGGGCAGTTGGATTCCTTTTTCCTTAAAATACTTCACCGCTCCGGGGTGCAGCGGAACCGGGCTGTAGATGATGTTTTCCGGTTTGACTTCGGTGGCCGATTTGTGCGTGGAAATGAGGATGTCCACATGATCGAAGGTGTTTTTCACCACTTCGTAAACGAAGTCGTCCGGCGCACTTTTGTGCACCACCATAAAGTTCCACACGGTCAGGGTTTCAATTCCACGGTCGGGATTGCATTTATAGGTGCCTTTGGGAATCATGGCCTTGGCAAAATAGGGATATTTGGCGATGAAATTGTCCGCGTCGGCGCCGGCAGGCCCGAAGACATTGACATCATGAGTCGTTTCAATCTCGGTGATGGTCACCCAGGGCAGCCCCACGGAGTTGCCGTTGGCTTCGAGCATGCCGTCCTTGAGTTGGGAATTGAGATCCGCCGAACTGGCGTTGACGATACGGCCGGCCTTGAAACCGGCGGCTTCAAAAATCAAAGGCCAGTAGGTGGCCGGGGTGCCGCCGATGGGGCCTACGCCCACGCTCTTGCCTTTGAGGTCCTGGACGGTTTGGATGCCGCTCTTTTTCAAGGCATACATCTGGAAAAAGGAGCTGTACATGGGAAAAATGGCGCGCTGGTTCTGGTACTTCCTGCCCTTGGCCCAACCCTCGCCGTTCCAGCCTTCCCAGGCCGGACCGTTGGTGACCATGGCGAAATCCAGCTTGTTATCCTCAACCAGTTGCACATTGTGCACGGGTCCGCCCGTGGACTCCACGTTGCCCGGTATTTTCATGGTGTCATTGAGCAGTTTGGTGAAGCCGCCGGCCCACACGAAATAGGTTCCGCCCACCGGGGCGGCCCCCACTGTCACCGATTTGGGCCAGGCGGCCTTGGGTTGGGCCAAGCCCAGGGAACAGGTCAGTGCCGCAAAAGCAACCACGCCTAACAGAACAACCATTGCCCTTTTCATACCAACCTCCATGTTTGAATCCGTGAATGACAATCGCATTGCCGTTTTCGTCTTCACCATGTGCAGCGGCTTGCCCCAGTGCAGGGCTCCGTCAAAGTCATATAAGTACGAGAAATCGTAAGGCCACCAAATAACACTGGCTTTTAAGATTGGCATTTGGTAAGTTGCCTTTTATGGGCA
>QZKV01000144.1 GCA_003599575.1 Desulfobacteraceae bacterium
TGCGGGTTCCGAAACAAATTCAGGTTGCGGACGGTGATACTTTTTCATCTCGGCGGCCTTGATTTGTATCCGGCTACCCACTGACTTCCCGGAAGCACCCGGAAAAAGTTAAAACGAAGTGCAAATGGCTAGTTAAAGCAAATTTTCCAAATTTTCGATAAGTAAAAAAGTGGAATCAAAGACGCCAGGACAGCACATTCAGTCTCCATGACTGCAATAAAAAGATTTTGTCTGCATATTTTTATGCAGGCACGTTAGTAAATATCACTGGTTGCTACATTTCCTGAAGAACTTCATCAATAACACGAGAAGTGACCAGAAATTCCCTTTCAAGTTTTGATTTTACTTCAGCGTAGAGGCTGTCTTTAAAATCAAAAGGGATCTTTGCCAGCTGGTTCGATCCTCCACCAAAGGACCAAGTGGATAAACCTTTTTGTAGTAATCTTTTTGAAAAATTTTCACGACGAGCCACGTATGAATCATATTGATCTATCGGGATATTGGCCTTCACCCAGGCCTCTGGTTCATATGGTTGAACTTCATAGTGAAGGCTGCAGCTGAAGAGACCGGACAATACATTATACTGAGGCTCAAAATGGATATTGAAATTAGGGAAAGGGTCGAGTGTCCAAGAGCCTGAGGATTCTGTCATTCCGCCAGAACACCATGATTCCTTTAAGATCCTCACCCCATAGAATCGTCTACCCTGCCTGCTGGAACGGAAGAATTCTTCCGTATTAATTATAAGCCCTGCTGGGAGTGTCATTTGACCGATGGCAGACATGAAATAAAGGTACCCACCGTCAAGATCGTTGTCGTCAGCCAGCTTTTCAAAAAAAATATCATTTAGGTTTACTTGCTCCCGTGCATAAAATTTGGCTATAAGAGCCAGCCAGTCTTTCGTGAGCTGTTCCACCAATTTGTTATCCCAATCCGCAATATTGTTGATGACATCTTTCAAATCAGAGTGGTGCCTTATTGTATACCGATCTCCTGCAGCAGGTTGCTGATCTGGGAATAAAGTCAGAAAGATGAAGGATGGTTCGTCTACCTGCTTGTTAGGGAAAAAACGGTTCGAAATAGCCGCCACAGCCCTTTCGGAAGCATAACGCTGGGTTTGGTCATAGCCCTCTTCTGCCTTGAGCTTGTTTTCGATTACAACGATTTCGCCACCCGAGTTGCTCTCCAAAACAATTATAATATCAGGTATTCCCGATTCACCGGTAGAAACCCTTGTATGTGCCTGGGCGGAATCATACCGGGAAAGTGGCTTGCCGCAGATTTTCTCCATGAAATTGGCTCGAAATGGCAGCGAATTATTGAAAGCATAAGCCAGCACGTTTGACACGCAGTCTTCCCGAGATTGAATCCCAAGCACCCGAAAGATATTGTCCATCTAAAATTCTCCTTTGGTTAGAAGTTTTATTCCTCTCATCTTATACGAGAGGAAACCGAAATCGAGCTGCTCGAGAGATTTTTGAGCCGGAAAACCGTGCGGGCGCTGACGCCGGGCTCTCTTTCAAGCTTCTTGTTGCTGGCTCCTTGCGGGCTGCTCAAGGGAGCAACGGCCATAATCACCTGCAGCACACCTGGAAATGGATGGCCAACTCGGCGAGATCACGCTCGACAGTTCGCCGGCTGACATCGTAAACTTTCTCCTGAGAAAAACATCGAGCTCTGCTGTGGTGATTCCATGCCATTTCGAAGGCAACCGCTGCAAGATTTCGAGCAGCCTGGCCAGCGCAAAGTTCAGACCACCTGACCTCGAGAATTTCAATCAATTGGCATTGCAACAATAAAGCATTGAATTTGTGAGGCAAACGCGGGAAGGTTATTATTGACGAGTCTTGGGTTGTCGCCATGGGAAGATTTTGATAAGGTACCAGAATTGCGCACCTTGTCAAAATTCATTCATACGCATGGTGTCACTATGCCCCAACTCCAGTTGCCGGTTTTTTCCAGCGGCATGACGCTGATAAACGCTAATCTTGGTTTTGTGCGGGAGGGCGACACCCTCACTTATTTTTACGGCCACCTGCCGGTATTCAGGCATTGCATCGATGATCAGCGATCCTTTCGCATGATCACAAGTCAGTTTTACGTCAACGGCAGCGCTACGCAGTCGGAGATATGTCGCGCCTTCGGGGTAAGCCCGATAAGTGTGAAACGTTCGGTCAAACTCTACCGGCAGAAAGGGGTGGCGGGATTTTTCGAGCAACCGAGAAGACGAGGGGCAGCAGTTCTGACCCCAACAGTCTTACGCGAAGTGCAGGAGCTATTGGACGAGGGCTTGGAGATCATCGAGATTGCCAAGCAGCAGGGGTTACTTGCGGACACGCTACGCAAGGCTTTGCGGACTGGGAAACTGCATAAGCCTTTAAAAAAAACGAGCAAAGCCTTGTAGCCCCGGCCAGCAGTAAGAGTGAAAGGAGCGCTCTTGATGCAGGCTCTCCCATCGGGATGGGCGCTACGGATATTTTAGGGCGACTGGCCACGAGCATTTTCCAGTGGGAGGCGTTGGCTCCGGTTTTTTACTGCTGTCACGACGTGCCAAATGGCGGGGTGCTGTTGGCGTTACCAGCGCTTTTGGCGGTAGGATTGTTGGCCCACGCCGAAAAACACTTTCAGCTCCCCCGAGGCTTTTACCGACTCGACACCATCTTTCTGTTGCTCGCATTTATGGCCCTTGCGCGGCTCAAGACCATTGAGGATCTGCGCTATTGCCCGCCTGGCGAGTGGGGCAAGTTTTTGGGTGTGGACCGGGCGCCGGAGGTCAAAACGCTACGGGAGAAGGTAAGTCTTTTGGCAGATGAGGGCAAGCCGCAGGCGTGGGCCGCGGAACTTTGCCGCGACTGGATGTCGGCGGAACCGGACTCGACAGGCATCTTCTATGTGGATGGCCATGTCCGGGTTTACAGCGGCACGCAGACGGAGTTGCCTCGGCATTACGTAAGCCGTCAGAAGCTTTGTCTGCGGGCCACGGTCGATTATTGGGTCAATGCCATGGATGGCCGGCCCTTTTTCGTGGTCAATAAGGCTGTTGACCCAGGGCTGTTGCAGGTGTTGGAGGAGGAGATCGTTCCACGGCTCGAGTCCGAGATTCCCGTCCAACTCAGCGGGCCGGAGACGTTGTTCGCGGACAGCGAGGCGGTCCCTTGTCCCCATCGGTTTACGCTGGTGTTTGACCGGGAGGGGTACAGTCCTGGGTTCATGAGGCGGATGCGCAAGAAGCGGATTGCGTGCCTGACCTACAACAAATTTCCAGGCGACGATTGGCCCGAGGAAGAATTTCAGACACATCGCGTCACGCTACAGGCTGGCAATGTTATTGAGATGCGGCTTGCTGAGCGGGGTGTTTACCTGAGCTCTAAGATCTGGGCGCGGGAGATCCGCAAAATACGGAAAAGCGGCCAGCAGACCTCAATCTTGGCTACCGACTTCACCAATGACTGCGGGGCGGTTGCGGCGGCGATGTTCGCCAGATGGTCTCAGGAAAACTTATTCAAGTACATGCGCCAACACTATAACCTTGACCGGCTTATCGACTATTCTACCGAGGAGATTTCCGCTACCACGAAGGTGATCAACCCTCAGTACCGGGAGCTTGATGGCGAGATTCGCAAGGCTGCGGGCAAGATCAACAGGAAACGCAAAGAGTTTGGCGCAATCATGTTGAACGAGACCATCGAGCCATGCCTGGTTGAAGCGTATCAGCAGAAGAAGGCGGCCATCCAGGAAGAAATCGGCACACTGGAAAAGGAGTTGGAAGAGCAGAAAGCCTGCCGGTCAGCCATCCCGAAGCATGTCACCACGGCGGAACTGCCTGCGGAAGAGCGCTTCCGTCAGCTTGCCACAGCGAGCAAATACTTTGTCGACACGATCAAGATGATCGCCTACCGTGCAGAAACCGCCATGTTGGGGATCGTGAAAGAGAAAATGAGCAGGCAGGATGATGGCCGCGCTCTGCTGCGGGCCATCTATGCGGCAGAGGCGGATATTGTGCCGGATAAAGCCGCCGGTACCCTTACGGTTCGTCTCCACCACCTTGCGAACCGCATGAGCGGAGAAACGGTACGGCATTTATGCGAGGAGCTCAACGCCACCCGGACCCATTTCCCCGGCACAGAAATACGCCTGATTTACGAACTGGTGTCGTAACAAATTCTCCCGAGGTCAGGTGGTCTGAAGTTATGGGATTTCTTAGGCATGACTCATCGTCCTTGGAAAAAATGGGCGATTGCAACCAGGGCTCGCGTATCCCGCTCACAGTAAGCCCGGAGAGCCTTGCGAAGCTCCTGGACGCGAGCTGGCCTCGTTTCGGGATGAAGAATTTCTCCGAAAGCCTCCTGCGCCATCCCACCGTCACCCACTTCGAGATCGTTATATGCAAGCTCCGGGGCGATGGTCGGCAGGACCGCCTTGAGAGACCAAGAGCCGCGCATATCGCGATGGTAATAATGGTTGCGGGCCAAAGGGAGCAGATCGATCAGTCGGTCGCAGATCGCGCCAAGCGCTTGAGAAAGGGCTGGAAAATATTGTGCCGCTTCCCGCAGACGGCCCGCCTCAAAACTGGCGTTGTACGCAAAAACTGGCCCCCTCGTCCCAAGTGTTTCGATCAGGGATTCGACAAAAGCCTGCCGGGGATCGGAGGAGTCTTCGGCGAGAAAGTCCTTGTGCTGGATCGTGCCATTTTTTGACTCAATGTGACAGGACCACTGGAACGGAAGCTGCTGGTAAGGCCGGGTACCGGCCCAGATAGGCACGGCGAATTGAATGGTTTCGAAATCGAGATAATAACGCGGGAAGGGAAGCGCCTGCAGCTCTTTGCCAGCCGCCGGGTCAAGGATCGGTTCCCCGCTCCTGGTCACCTCCCAAATGCGTTGATGCCGGGCTGCCACAAATCGGTCGGCTGGTATGTTTCGAATGTCATTAAAGCCGGCGGCCCGAAGTTCTGCCGCCAAGGCTTTGCCGTTCTTGTACGGCAGTATCTCGGGCAGGAAAACGTCGTCGCCTGGATATGGTGTACAGTGGGCCTCGAAGGGGCAGGGAAAAGGATTGCTGCACTGGTCCCCTGTGGCGATATTGGGCTCAAGGCCGGCGAGGGTCCTTTGGGCCATTTTCACCCAATGGGGCACCTCCCTTTCGAGTCTGCCCGCTTCCCTGGTTACGTCTTTAAGGGCAAAGAGCCCTTTATAATTTCCATTGCCAGGGTAGATGAAGGAGTTATCGATGTGAGCGATCTCAATCCGTTTGAGGGTGAGCCCTGCCATTTTGGCTACCCACGACTGGATGGCTGCATCCGCAAGCTGATGCTCTTTCACGCTTGTGGACGATTTGACCTCTACGAGGCGGTAGCCGGCTCGAGAAGGAAAAAGGAGATCAACGCGGATAAGAATGCTCTCAGCTGCGAAAGCCGCTTCGAATAAGGGTCTTCGTTTTCCAGCAAGTGCCTGTCGGGTGTCAGCGAGCGCCTGGCTGGAATCCTGGGTATCGATGAGAATCCCGTCTGGAAAGAGGCTTCGTGCCACCTCGCCAACCTCGGTGCTCACCTGCAACCGCGTATGGACAGAAGCAACCTCCTTGGCGAGTTCTGGTCGGTTGACTGCAAACCAGAGCCGTTTGGGGCATTGGAGATGCTGGATGATGCGGGATTTGGACAAGCCGGCCATGAAGAATTTCCTCCTTCAAACAGGATAGAGGAATATGATGCGTTTGGCCATGGTGTTCAGGCAAAAATCCTATTATCTTCCTGTTGCCTTCCTCCTTCCTCTTTCAGAATCATTTTTTTCCCAGAGCATCCAAGAAGCAGGAAGGCTTCCGATGGGTCGAAAACGATGCTGCCTGGCAGTTGCCGAAAAATTTCCAGGGGTGAGCACTCGCAGCAGGGAAAGCTTCTCCATGAGGCGAGGCTCCGGGGCAGGGGGAGCAAGTGCGGCGCATTGCTGCACTTGCAGAAACCACGCCTGATGGGGAGTCAAGTAACGAATTTCACCTTGGTCCATCTTACCAATTTAGCCCCAATATTTGATCGGCTGCTTTGCTATCCTGGTCGACTATTGGTTAAAAACCGATCCTTTGCCGGGACGCAGCGGGAGCAGCTGGTATCGTTGTTTCCAGATAGGGGAAATGACGCATGAATGCCAGCCGGCCGATTTGGCCCATCAGCAGTCGAAATGATGCATTATCAGGCATGTTGTCGACTGCGTCAGTTGCAAGCTTTCGCCATTCTTCCTCCCTGAAGCAATATAAGGATAATTTACTCGCAGCGACACGGGAGGCGACGGTGATAATCTCTTCTCTGGTGTATGGAGAAAAATAGACTGGATTCATTCTCGTCCACAATGGATCGTCTTCGGAGTCCGCCCCCAGCCCGGAAATATCATTTGCGGACAGACAGAAATATGTTTTGTGGCGCATATCGTGGGTGGGGAAAAACCGTTGGAGGTAAGTGTCCACCAGCGGCTGATCCGGATCTAGGAAATTCATTAATAAAGGTTTCAAAGACAATGACTTATCAACTTCATCGAGCAAAACCACAACTATTCGTACATCAGCTTTCGCGGCGTAGCCGCAAAGAGCGCCGGGAGAACTATTTCCGTAACGGCTGTCGGACCCTAAAATTTGAAATTTTATCTCATCGGCCGGCGCATTTCGACCCGCAGATATCCCCATTCCCACATGCAAAAATTCAGTACGATAACCTGCTGCCGATAGAGCAATGGCAAGGCTCCGCCCCATATGCGACTTGCCGGCCCCAGGCGGGCCATGCCACAACGGGTATGTTGCGGTGGAGTCGCCCATTAGTCGCCGCGCACAAAAAGCAATCAATTCTCTGGCAATGTTAGTGCGGCATGGACACTCCCCCTCGAGCCGTTCCAGGGCAATCGTGGTAATCCTTTTCACCTCTGCCAAGTTGATTCGTCGGCGGAGAAAAGGAAAGATCAAAACTGGATCAAGGTCGTCAATCAGCCGAAATGATTGGGACGAATTTTCATCTTGGGTATCGGTGAGTAAGCGATAGGCATGAGACAGTATGCGGTCGATTTCGCCCAATTGCGCACTTGTATCGGCAATTTCAATGGCTTCGGCGAAAGCGGGAGGGAGTTCCCAGGCCGAATGGGTCGGAAGATATCTTTTTGATCTTGCATTTATCGCTTCTTCTCGCTGCTTAACAAGTTTCTCCACAAGTAATTCTCGCTGGGTCCAAATCGGAATTTCAATGACAATGTGTTCGCGGCGCGCAAGACCAGCGCCAGCCTGCGCCCACTCTTTCATTGTGCAATACTCTCTATATAGATTCTCCGTTCCCTGATCTGATTGGATGTATTTCCACGTAATTTCGTCACCGAAAATGGAATCATAAAGATCCGCCAGGAATGAAATATCTTGGGCAATCTTTTTTCGGACCGCCAGATCCCTGGGTTTGTTGACCAATTTACAAAGGGAATCAAAAAATCGACTGGCGGCTGAGAGAAGTTTTTGTAAATCCTCTAGCGAATCGATCTTACTCGGCATCATCTCGCTCCCCCTCCCGCTCTTGCCGCGATTGGACAAGGCAGTAGAATCTCTGGGGACACGATATATCTATTTCATAATAATCATCGACCCTCGCTGTACGGTCACTGGCGAAAATATTATCCATGTTGGCTGGCTCGACTAGATATTTGCCATCCCGACTTACTGCTTCAAAAAACACATTTACGCAATACGCTTTGATTTGACCGAAAAACAGGGCTCTATTTATTTTGGCCTGGCCATTCTGCCCTTGATCCTCTCGGATTCTCCTTACGCAACCGAAAATTCCCGGGGCGGACATTTCCAGAAGGTTGAAAGCAAGAATATCCTGGCTTACTAACCCTACGATTGCGCTTGCTTCGCGATGAAGCTCGTTTAGCCATTCGGTGCTCAAATTGCCGGGCAAGGCAGCGGCCGCACTCTGGACTAAGATTTCATTTTTGAACTTATTGATCTTCTCTTTCTCCATGGCTTTGTCCTCCTTGTTGTAGTGCCTCATCCCCGTATCCGATTGAGCTTCATAGAAAAAATGGTTGTTTTTATTTCGTGGTTCATTTATTTTTTGAAGCGTAGAGTTCATGTTTTTACTTTAATTCAATTTTAAAATAGATGTCAAGGATTTTGTTTTAAAAATGAACGAGATTCTTCAAAAAATAAAGCTAGCTCTTGCTGAGCAAAATTTAAGTCAGGCGGAATTTGCCGGAATAATCGGATTTTCCACAGGAATGGTCAGCAATGTTCTCAGCGGTAAAGTGAAGCCCTCAAGGCGGTTCATTCTACTCGCCAATTCATTTATTGAATCAAAGATGAGTCCCGGCGCCGCTTGCAAGAAGAAAAGAGAATTTCCAAATGGTCAGAGGAAAGTGCCACTGATTAGATGGGAGCAGGCGGCAACCTACGCGCCGGAAGCAGTGTTATCAGAAGCAGAAGTTGAATGGCTTATGATGACCGGTTCGCCTGGGCAGGAAACATTTGCGCTGCGGGTTGAAGGTGATTCAATGATTCCGGAATTTACGGCAGGAGATATTATCATTATTGACCCGACAGTAGAGCCGGTGTCAGGCCATTTTGTGATCGTCAGCATCGAAGGGGAGCGGAGGGCTACATTGAAACAGCTGATTCGGGATGGTGGCCAAATCTTCCTTAAACCATTGAACGACCGTTATCCGATAATTGATGTGACCTCACGGCCCCTTAAGATTATTGGTGTTGTAATTGAAAAAACAAAAAGGTACGCCTAAGTCAGGGGAAACTCCATAGGCTATTTTTTACTCTTCGGCGTTTTTTCCTTGTTCAAATCGATAGCAAAAATCTTGTCGGCTTCGTCATAATAGAGTGCGTATAGAGGTGGTCCCCAAAAATCGGACAGTGTAGTAAGGTGGACAGCCATACACTGACGATGGAGGAACACCCATGAGCAAGACAAAACGGCAGCGGTACTCAGCCGAGTTCAAAGCCAAGGTCTCCTTGGATGCGATCAAGGGCGAGCAGACCATCTCCGAGCTGGGCAGCCGCTATGGACTACATCCCAACATGATTGCCAACTGGAAACGGCAGGCCATAGAGAACCTGGCGGAAACTTTTTCGAGCAAAGCCGAACGTGTTCGCACCCTTGATGACCACCAAATCAAAGACTTGCACGCTAAAATCGGGCAGCTCACAGTGGAGCGGGATTTTTTAGCCAAAGCCTTCGGCCGCTAAGCCACGCTCGAAGGAAGAAATTGATCGAACCCGATCACCCACGGCTTAGCATTGCGCGGCAGTGCGAACTTTTGTCGGTTAACCGCTCGTCATATTATTATCAGCCCGCGGGAGAAACGGCCCTGAACCTGGAGCTAATGCGTCTGATCGACGAACAGTATCTCGAAACCCCCTGGTATGGTGCCCGGCAGATGGCCCGGCATCTACGTCGTCAAGGCCAAGGCGTGAGCCGTAAACGGGTTGGGCGGCTGATGCGGCTGTTAGCCATACAACTCAGCATGGCGCTGGTGCTCCTCTGTCCCCTCAAGCCTGGGAATCATTTCTTGTGGTTCCCCACATTCCCCCTTGAGGTAGACAAAGCATTCTGGCCCGCATCCGCCAGATATCCCGACATTGAAGCAACCACTTGTGCCAACAGGGTAATTACCCGTATTAGCCAAGGCGTTACCGTGTTGCAGCGCCTCTTCTTCATTTTGTGGAGGAGCCTGGAACAAAAGCTTTACAGGGTCAGCAGCGTTCCTTTTTTGTGTGGAATGCCAGCGCCCAAAGGCTTGTTTATTTTTCTCAATCTCCTGTTCGATAAACTGTTTTTTATTCATGCTCCACCTCAAAATGGCTAACCAATAAGGATTGATGAGACCTAAGTCGCATTCAATCCCTTGTTCAAGTAAGCCGCGGGGCGCTGGCTAATAGGGTATTGATTCGAAGGGTTCTGAGGGAAGCGAGCGAGGAGAGGCGAAAACGGGAGGTTTACCGGCGGTGCTGAGCGTATTTTTCAGGGCCAGCCACGTAATTGTTGTTCATCGAAGTTGCTGGGTAGCCCATTTATAGCTGAAAATATATGGTTTTTCCGCCGCAGGGCGCACTACCCCAATGCCCTTTGCAGGAGGGCTTACGGAAGAGATAATTGCCGGGGAAGAAGTCGGCGGCTAGGTCGGCCCCCTGCAGGGTCTGAGCGGGATGAGGCTGAAGAGGTAACGAAGTGCGCAGCCGCATGATGGGCACGTGGGCAGGGGTGATTCGAGTTTTTTCCTGTGGTTTGACAATGCGGAAAAGTTGAGGCGCAGCCCTTGCAGAGTCGCAAGGATAAGCAGCCGGAGCCTGGCAAGGGAGAAGGCGCAGTTGCTGCTCATGAAGCCATAGTGGCGGACCTTCATGAATCCGGCCGGCAGGACGTGCTGAAGAAAACGCCTGATGAATTCGAGGGCGTCGAGGGTGGTTTTCCGAAGGCGATTGCTCTCCTTCTTGCGACACGAAAAGGTGACGGCGCGGCCTTCGACGGCGACGATTCTCGAATCGGAGATGGCCACGCGAAAGATATAAGGGGCGAGGTACTTGAGCGTTGCCTCGGAATCGCCCACCGCCTGGCAGTTGACATTCCAGGCGATTTGCCAGACCGCAGGGTCGATCTGCTCAAGCAGCGCGTGGCTTTGCATCTCGCTCTTGAATTTGGCCCGGAAGATCTTGGAGAGGGCCTTGACCGGCAGATAGAAAGCATTGCCGGCGGTGAGCCACTTTTTCCGATCGGCTGATATTCCCCCGGCCGGGACGATGAAGTGCAGATGAGGGTGGTATTGCACCTGTCGGCCCCAGGTGTGAAGCACACCGGTAAATCCCGGCAGATCAGTGCCGATGAAGCGAGGATCTTTGGCCAGCTTTTTGATGGATTCCGAGGCAGCCTTGAACAGGGCGCCATAGGCAGCCCCTTGGTGGGAGCGACAAAACGGCCGCAGTTGCTCCGGCACCGTGAAGGTGAGCATGAAGTGCTGGCCGGGCAGGCGACGGTCGAGTTGTTTTTCGAGCCACTGGCGGCTTTTGTGATACTGGCACTGCGGGCAGTGGCGGTTGCCGCAAGAGCGATCGATATGATGGCTTTTGCCGCAGCCGCAGCACTGATAGACGGCAACCCCGTAAGCGCCTGAGCGGCAGTTGATAATAGCATTGATGGTTTTTCGATGCTGATCCGGCATATCGGGATAGCGCGACAGATATTCCGGGCCGAAGAAGCGGAAGATCTCGGTAATGGCGCCCATGATCACACCCCCTGCATCAAGGAGTTGATGATCTCGTAGGCGTCCTCCATGCCCTTGTTGGTGAGATGGAGGTAGATCATGGTCGTCTCGATGTTGGAATGGCCGAGATTCTTCTGGATGACCCGCAGGTTGACACCGGCCTCGAGCAGGTGGGTGGCATAGGAATGGCGAAGGGTGTGGACGGAAACGCCTCTCTTTTTGATGCCGGCAGCAAGCTTTGCGCGCCTGAAACCGCCTTGGACACCTTCGATCGACATGGGAATAGTGGAAATAGGGCCTTGATTCCGGGTCCTGCCGACTGCGGGAAAGATGAGCTTTGGATTGCGGTGCGTGCACCAATACCGGCGGAGCAAGGAATAAGTGGATTCGGGCAGGGGCACATATCGGTCCTTGGCACCTTTCCCGCGATGGACATGAATCATTTTCCTGATGCCGTCGATGTCGGAAATTTCTAGGTAAAGACCTTCCTGGAGACGTAGCCCGCAGGAGTAGACAGTCGTCAAGTAGGCATAGTTGTGGAAGGTATCGACCTGGGCCAGGATCTTTTTAATCTCCTCTCTGGACAACACCGCCGGGAGTCGCTTCTCCCGCCGGGCGTGAGCGATGCTGAGTAGGTGCCAATCCCGCTTGAGGACGTGCATAAAGAAGAACTTGACACCGGAATAGCAGATACGCATGGTGGCCGGCGCCCAGCCAGTGACCCCTTGGCGGTGGATGAAATAATCGAGGAGCTCGTCTTCGGTGATGTGATCGGGGGACTTGTCGTAAAACTCGACAAGTTTTCGCATGGCGCGGGAGTACGCTTCCCGAGTTGACTCTCCCATGCCGTTGACTTGCATGGACTTGTCCATTCTTGAATGCCAATCGGTTCGGTACCATGCATGCTTTTCCATTGCTCTCTCCTTGTCTGTTTGGTTGGTAGAAAAAACGGCCTACACAACCTGTTACGGACAAGGAGAGGGGATGGATTACCGATAATGGCTTGCTAGGACGGAAAATCGGAAAGATGGGTTGCCAAGGATGGGTTATTCTGCCGCGCAGCGGCTTACTTGAACAATTACATTAAGGCGACGGGAATTACCGCCGCGTTTTAAAATAAAGTTTTGTGGCCCGCGCCTTATGTACGGCGATGGGCCTCTCGGCTATCTACCAGAAGCCGAACACCTCGAAGCCGCATCCACAGCACAAGATTTATCCGTACTGCTGCGTGACTTAACGATCGACAGACCCAATCAGGTCTGGTGTGCCGATATTAGCTACATTTCTATGCGGCGCGGCTTTCTCTACCTGGTGGCCATCATGGACTGGGCCAGCCGCAAAGTTCTGTCTTGGAGGTTGTCCAACACCATAGATACCGACTTCTGTGTGGCTGCGCTTGAAGAGGCTCTCGCCCGTTACGGCAAGCCAGAGATCTTCAACACCGATCAGGGCAGCCAGTTCACCAGCGACGATTTCACCGACGCACTCAAGGAGGCCGGCATTAGCATCTCCATGGATGGCAAAGGACGCTGGATGGATAATGTCATGATCGAGAGGCTCTGGCGTTCTCTGAAGTATGAATGCATTTACCTGCATGCCTTTGAGACTGGCAGCGAGGTGCGGCAAGGCCTCAGGCACTGGACCGACTTCTATAATACGCGTCGTCCTCATTCTAGTCTGGACGACAGAACCCCGGATGAGACATATTGGCAAAAATCCCGTCCCGGCTACGCAGGGACGGTTATAAA
>QZKV01000129.1 GCA_003599575.1 Desulfobacteraceae bacterium
GGTCAGGGCGGCGATCAGGGCCACCAGCATGGCCAGACCGGTGAAAAGACCGAAGTAAATGGTCGGCCAGAAATTGGAAAAGGCCAGGATCGAGAAACCAGACCCAGCAGCAGCGCCGCGACCGACATGAGCCGGCGCGGCCCGAAGCGGTCGTTCAAGCGGCCGGCAATCACACCAAAAAGTCCCATGCTGAAAAATGCGGTTGAAGAAGCCCCGGCGATAGCGGCCCGGGACCAGCCGAACTCCTCCATCAGCGGTTTGAAGAAAATGCCGAGGGCAATATAGATTCCTATCCCGAGAGCCTGGATACTGAAACAGATGGCCGCAATGAGATAGGCCTAGGAGGATGGAGGAGAGATCGAATCGGCATGGTTTCCCTTCACGGGGTGAGATGCTCACAAGTTATGCCGGGCCGCCTTGTGCGAGGGGCATAGTCTCTTTCAGGCAACGTAGCGTGAAACAAGCTTGAGGGCCAATTTTCATATTCCTTATTTTCATGCCAATAGGTTGCTCCGGCAATACCGCCGAATACAGGTTCTATTCCGAAACCTATAATTCAGGTAGTGGTATGTTTTATCCATAATCCCGCCCCTTAGACAAATCTCCCCGATAAATTACAATCTCCAAAAAAAGCCAAATCTGGTGGCCCTTTATGTGGCGGGACTATGGATAAAACACTTGTTAGTAATCAGAATTTTCATGAAGGGATCAAGTTTCTTGAGATACATAAGACATATCAGTGGTTTGGCCAGATCGAAAATACCTACTGGAAGTCAGTGGATATCACAGGAAATTCCAGAAATGAAAGTCTATCAAAAAACATCTAAAAACCTGATCAATAAACCCATTCCTCATGCGCCAAAGGCGCCCGGTTCAACTCTTCACGATACATCCGCCATGATGGCAGGAACCGATCCATCAGCGATCTAAAACGGTCGTTGTGGTGCCTTTCCAGAAGATGCACCAGTTCATGCACCAGGATATAGATCAAACACTCCGGCGGCTTTTTGGCCAATTCCAAGTTCAGCCAGATTCTTTTGGCCGTAATGTTGCAGGCTCCCCAGCGCGTTTTCATTCTTTTGATAGCCCACTGGTTGATCTGAACGCCGACCTCCGCTTCCCATTCCTTGATCAAATCCGGCATCATGGCCTTGAGCCGTTCACGGTACCACTCCTGCAACACCTTCTCTTTGCTAGCTATCGAAGTATCTGGTTGCACGTACAAAGTCATCTTGCTGTTGTTGGATAAGACGACCTCATGCTTTCCGTGTCGGTGAATCACATCCAGCAAGTATCGTCTTCCCATGAAGTAATGGCTCTCGCCGGAAACCATCTCCCTTTGGGACTGGCGCGGCTGGTTTTTGAAATTAGCTTGCTGCCGTCGAATCCAGCCCAGCTTTGAAATGACGGCCAATCGGATATTTTCGTCGGTCACATGCAAGGGCACCGCAACACGAACACGCCCTTCAGGCGGATATACGGCCAGGTGCAGGTTCTTGATGGCTTTGCGCACTACCTCCACCTGAATATCCCGCACTTCAATATATTTGCGCTTAGTAGTCATGCTGACCTTTTACCAGTTGGAACACATCATCGATATTGTAGCCAAAGGGTTCTACTGCCTTTTTAACGGCATTTCTAACTTCCAGCTCCTTGAACCTGTGGCCGCGCCAGTTGTCTTTTTTAGTGGTCCGAATGGCCGTATCGACATTGATCACCAACTCTTCGTTTTTATCTAGATTATCAAACAAGTTCCGTTTGGCTGCGGTGTCCATGCGCTCCGGATATTTGCCCGATTTTGAGGGCTTTTTAATCCGGTTGGCCAACTCCTTCATCTTCTGCAAGTAGGCTTGATATTCCAAAGCTTTCCTGCGCCGTTCCTCGATCAATGCATCCAGCAGCTCGGACATCTCGGCATAATATTTGGGATTGACGGCCTGTTCTTCGATAATGATTTTGCGCAAGTTGTTTTCGATGGTTTCCGCCATGGCCTCCGGGTTGTTACGAATACCTTCCGGGATCTCGCGGCCATCCGCCAGATCGCTTTCCACAATCAGTTCGATCAACCCCAGTTCCTCGAAAGACGAAACCACCTCGCTCCCCTCGGCACGAATATACGTGTCCAAAAGATGGCGCATGGCCGGTTCGTATCTCTTCAAATCGATGTAATCCCCGCTGGCCAGGCGCACCTCTTCGCGCACCTTGCTATAATGGGTGACCTCCGCTTTGATCTCCTGGAACTGCGGGTCCGTATACCCCGCTTCGCTCATCTCGTTGGCGATATCGGCATACGCCCGGACCAGGCTCGCCACGATGGCGTATAGAGCCACCCGTTTGGGCTCGTTGTCCTTCAGTGCATCCTTGTCCGTGGTATCCGCGGCACAAAAATAGTGCAAATAGGCCGGGGTATCCTTGGGCGGAGCTACCGGTTCGCATAATGCTTTGACCGCTTCGCGCATCTCTTCCAGGCGCTCACTGGCCTTTGCCAGTCGGTCGGTGAGCAGCCCCTGGACATCCTCCTTGTCGTAGCCGTCCAGCGCGCCGCTGGTGTAGTCTTCGATGGCCCCTTCCAGTTTGTGAAACAGATCCTTGTAATCAATGATGTAACCATACTCCTTGTCCGCCCCATCCAGGCGGTTCACCCGGCAGATGGCCTGAAACAGGCCGTGGTCGCGCATCGATTTGTCGATATACAAATAGGTGGCTGAGGGCGCATCAAACCCGGTCAGCAGTTTGTCCACCACAATCAACAGCCGCATCTGGCCCGGGTCTTTTTTGAACCGCTCCTTGACCATCTTTTCGAACTGCTCTGTTTTGTACATTGCCGTATCTTCAGGCTCTTCAAAGAAATCGGCCAGCATCTTGCGGTAAATATCGTATTGGCGCAGCCGCTCGGTCATGCCTTCGCCGCTCTCCTCCCCCTTGATGTCGGCCGGCGATGGCCGGTAGCTCGTCACTATGGCGCATTTGCCCGCCAGACCTTTCTTGGAGAACAACTCATAGCACTTGCACGCCTGATAAATGCTGCCGCATACCAGCATGGCATTGCCACGGCGGCTGAGCAACCGAGGCCGTGACTCCATGTCCACCAGGATGTCGTCCACGATCATTTCCAGACGTGACTGGCTGGAGAGCACCTTCTGCATGGTGCCCCATTTCTGCTTGAGCTGCACCTTGGCCATGTCGGTCAGCCCACGGGTCTTGGTCTCGAACCAATGATCGATGCGGCGCTGGGAAGTGATGTACTGGTCGATGTCCCTCGCTTCATAGCGCAGATCCAGGACCATCCCGTCCCGGACCGCCTCATCGTACTTATAGGTGTGAATAAAGGAGCCGAATATTTCCAGGCTGCTTTGTTTATCCGCTTTCAACAGCGGTGTGCCGGTAAAGCCGATGAACATGGCATTGGGCAGCAGATTTTTCATGGCCTGGTGCAGCTTGCCCGACTGGGTGCGGTGGCACTCGTCCACAAAAACAAACAGTTCGCCGGGGATATGCAAAGCTCCAACGGCGGCTTTCTTGAGTTCCGCCACGAACTCCTCCGCTGCCTTGTCCGAATCTCCGCCGAATTTGTGGATCAGGGCGCACATCAACCACTCCTGCCCCTGGCGCAAGGTGGCCACCAGCGCCTCGCCACCCGAGGCATAGATGCGATCCTTGGCCCGGGCGTTCTTGATGCGGGTGATCTGTTCATTGACGCCGAGAAACACCCCTTCGATCTGCTCGTCCAGCTCCGTGCGATCGGTGATGATCAGCACCCTGGCATCGGTAACATGCTCCCGAATCCATTTGGCCAGCCACACCATGGTCAGGCTCTTGCCCGAGCCCTGGGTGTGCCAGATAATGCCCCCCTCGCGGCGGTTCACCCGCTCCTGGGCCGCCTTGATCCCGAAATATTGGTTGTGCCGGGGCACTTTTTTCTCGCCACCATCGAATACGATAAAATCATGCAGGATCTCTAAAAAGCGCCGCTTCTCACACAGCAATGCCAGGTGGCGATCCAGGGGGCTGCCGAACTCCTCCTGTCCGGCCTCTTTCCAGGCCAGATAGTACTTCTCCTTGGTTTCAACGGTGCCGTAACGCAAGCCCTCGGTGTCATTGCCCGCCATCACCAGTTGCATGGTGGTGAAAAACGAACGGATAAAGGCCTTTTTCTGATTGTCCAGGTTCTGGCGAATCCCTTCGCTGACCGATACCGTGGAGCGCTTCAACTCCAATACCGCCAGGGCAATGCCGTTGACATAGATCACGATATCGGGGCGTTTCTTGTTCTCGCCGGCAACGGTCACCTCTTCGGCGATGGCAAAATCGTTGCGCTCCGGCCGATCCCAATCGATCAAGCCCACCGTCACCGTCTGCTGCCCGGCACCCGGCTTGATTTTGACCCCGTAGCGCAGCCGCTCGTAGACCTTGCGATTGGCTTCGTAAAGATGGATGCCGTCCCCCATGGCCGCATCTTGATCGAGCTGGCGCAACACCCGTGTGATCAACCCGTCGCCCACCGCCCGGCGCCGCAGCCAGCGGGTCAGCAGCTCCGGATCGATGTTGCGGTTGTTCTCATGGTCGATCCGATTGCCGAGATACACATACCTCAAATGGTCCCGAAACAAGCTCACCACACGATCCTGGGTAGCGCGTTCTTTTTGCCCGACCTCGCTCATGACCCGCTCTCCTTCAGCAGTTTATGCCGCGCCGTCTCGATGGCCGTGTGCAGCTTGGCCCGCAGCACCTCCCGGGGCGGCAATTCGGTCAGGTATTCGGCCACCCGGATATTGCTCTGGTCCAGTTGCAGCAGCTCGATATGCTCTTCATTCTTGCCGGTGCACAGAATCAGGCCGATGGGGGTGTTCTCGCCGGCCACCTGCTCATGTCGCTCCAGGTAACGCAGATAGAGCTCCATCTGCCCCTTGAAGGCCGCCTCGAACTCGCCGATTTTCAAATCGATGGCCACCAGCCGGCGCAGCCGACGGTGATAAAACAGCAGGTCGATGTAGTAATCCCGGTGGTCGATGACGATGCGTTTTTGCCGGGCCATGAAGGCGAAGTCGGACCCCATCTCCACCAGGAACCGCTGCAGCTCGGCGATGATGGCCGACTCCAGGTCCTTTTCCGAATAGCTGTCCGCCAGACCCAGAAAATCGAGCATGTAGGGATCGCGGAAAGCCAGATCCGCTGTCATTTGCCCCTCCCGGCCCAACAAGGCCAGATCGTGGGCGATGGTCTCTTCCGGCTTGCGGGAAAGCGCCGTGCGCTCATAGAGCATGGATTGAATCCGCTCGCGCAGCCGCCGCACGCTCCAGCCCTCTTTGCGGCAGATCTCCAGGTAAAACTCGCGCTGGTGGGGCTTTTCCAATGGAATCAGCTCCCGGAAATGGGACCAGCTTAATTGTCGCGACAGTGTGGCGACTTTTTCCCCATCCGGAAACACGGCGGCGAATTGGATCATGCGATGCAGATTTTTGGCTGAAAAGCCGGCGCCATAGTCCACGGCCAATTGTCGCGACAGTGTCGAGACAATCGCCTGGCCGTATTCGGCCCGTTCGCTGGCCAGAATATCCTGCCGGATGCGCCGGCCGATGCGCCAATAGGTCGTCACCAGCTCGGCATTGAGGGCCACGGCGCTGCGGTGGCGGGCGGCGTCGATGAGGTTGCGGATGTCCTTGAAAAGGGTCGCATTAGTTACCGGTGGGTCGCTCATACTCCTCCCTGGAAAATCTCAATCCTTGAAGAGTTTGAATTTCACCTCGTAGCGGTAAAACTCGATGTTGGTGGTCACTTTCAGTGCCCGGCGCAATTTCAGATCGTCCTCCAGGGCGATGATCGCCCCGCGCACGGCTTGGTCCGGCTCGGCCAGCTCCTCCAGCACATAGCCCATATAGCGCTGGATCTGGCCCACCACCACGTCCGAGGCCTTGCCCTTCTTCAGCTCCACCACCAGCAGCACCTTTTTGTCCTTGCTGATGGCCAGGATATCCATGTTGCCCGTGTCACTGGGAAACTGCCGGCCCACCACTTCGCCATCCACCTCATAGATATCATATGCCTGCCCGAGGAGCGTTTGGGGCCAGTTGTGCACCAGAAACTCTTCCAGGTGCTTTTCCAGGGCGAACACGGCGGGGTCTTCCACGCACGGATCAGTGGCGACGATGGCGGGCAGTGCGTTGCCGGCCAAAAGCTGTTCGATCTCGGCAGCATACTTGGTGATGTTGCTCACCGTGCCGATGGAACCGGCCGAGTTTTGCAGGGCCTGGCTCATCTCCTCCTTGGCGATGGCCTTGGGATACCACTTCACCTGACGACGATGGGGCAGGATCTCACCGGGATGATAGCTGTAATCGGAGACCACCTCGCCCACCAGGTATTGGCCATTGCCGTCCGGACACAATAAGATATCGCCTTGCCGGATTCCCTTGCACACCGTATGCAGCATGCCGCAGGCCAGACCGGCGGCCACCTTGGATTTGTCCGGATTCCGGGAGAGATAGACCGGAATAAAGGCCTTGTTGAAGGCCCGCCAGTCCTCGGGCAGTTTGGTGTTTAGATCTTCCTCGATGCCGTAGCCCGCGCCGATGAAATGGCCCTGGCGGCAGGCATCTGCGTATTTGCTCTTTTGGCCCAGCATGATGCGGTAGTAGCTTTTGGGGAGGGTCATATCAGCCGTATCCTTCCGGTGAGGAGTTCTTGCATCATGGCTTGTTTGATGGCTTGGGTTTTGGTGCGGCGGGATTCGAGTGCCTTTATTTCAGCATCCATGTCGAAAAAGACAGTAGAAATAGCATCTTGCTCAGGTTTCGAGGGTAATGGCAATACTATTTCAGAAAGGATTCGACCATTTGTTAGCGCACGCGTCGTGTAAGATGCTTTGGTAATGATTTGTTTGCGTATAAATGTCGAACTGAAGCAGTATGCTTTAAAACGGTCGCTCAACCTATCATCAAGTGACCGGGCGCGAAGCACGAACCCACTATAGACAGTGTTGACAGGATCATCGAAAATTACCGAAGCGATACCTATCTCCTCTGGCGTCTCAGAGGTTCGAGTGAAAAAAACATCGCCCTTTTTAACATCAAAACTTTTTAACTCGGCTTTGGAAAGCGAAACACGGCCTTCAAGATTTGAAGCGTAAATTACAGGGCTTTGAAATACATCCATATAATTAACAATGGGGGTCCCGTAACCAAAAAAACCTTTTGCCTTATTGAGGCCGTTTTTGAAACTGAATAGCTTGCCAAGTTTTACTTTTTCCCAATTTCCACCAAATCCCGGCAGCCGCTTTTTGCCGGTGAGCAGTTGCTGCATAGCAGCGCTTTTGATGGCGCGCTTTTTGGCAATCAGCTTGTCCAAAGCGGCAATCAGGGCATCCACGCCCGATAGGGCGGTGGCGATGGCGTGTTGTTCGTCAGTTGAAGGAACTGTAACCTTGAACCCCCGCAAGGTTGCAATTGGTAGTTCTTGCAGGGCAGAACCATTCAGCAAATTTTGAAGTCTGGACTTCGATATAGATGAAGACAAATACTGCTTATAATACTCGCTACAAAATCTTTTCTTTTGCGAAATTAAGGCTATGCCTCTCGTAAGATTAGACCCTTCGATTTCCTTATGAACAATTGCTAACTCGCCTATCTTCCCGCGCAGGGCTATCACTAAATCGCCATTTTTAAGCTTTGTTCTTTTGTAGGCGTTGCTGATTTCTTCGGAGGTGGTGATAAGATTATCATCTTTGATATTTCCATTAACAATATCTACGACCCTTATGCATTTGACTCCATTCGCAACAGCAGGCCCAGTTTGTACAATTCCGTATGAAATTGGCCTCTGCGGTACCGTGGTTTGTTCTAACGTTGTAACCGCCCAGTCCTCCGGAATAATCCCGATTTCTGTTCGTTTATATCCTTTTTTCAACGGCTCGTTTTCCATACTTACTTCCATTCCAGCCCCATCCGCCTCAAATGCCCATCCACCTTCCCACTCAACTCCGCCACTGCCTCAACCAGCCGCGGCATGGGATCGGCATAGCGCTCCTCCAGCACCAGCACGCGGCCGGCCAGCTGCTGGGTTACCCGTTCGATTTCGCCCCGCACCTGGGCTTCCATGGCGGCCAGCCATTTATCCTGCACCACCAGGGTCTTGATGTCGTCGACGGTCAAGGTAGGGTACTTCTTGAACACCTTGAGGTCCAACGCTTTCTGGGCCTCCTTGGCGGCCTTGTCGGCGGCGGCCTCGCGGTCGATCATCTCCTGGCACTGGAGGAGCACGGCCAGTTCATCGCGCATTTCCGTGTCATTCCGGATTTCAGTGATGCGGGCTCGGACGCTCCCCTTGGTGACCTTGCCCTTGTCGGTTTTGGCATCTTCCAGCAGGCCCTCCTCGCCGCTGTGCTCTTCCACAAAGGCTTCAAGCTCCTGGCTGACGGCTTCCTTTTCCGCCTGGAGCTGTTCGATCTCGACCTGTTCGGCGGCAAAGTAGCGGGCCACGATCAGACCGGGCGGAATCAGGTCGGCCTTGAATTTCATCTTGTCGATGGTCAGGTCGGGCGTCTCGGCCGGCTTTTCGCCCTTTTCCACGATCAACCGGCGCAGCGCCTTGCCGGCCGCAAAGCCCTCCTGGGCGATGATGTAAAGGTCGTCCTGCATGGTCTCGGCCCAGTAGTCCATGAGGTGCTGGTAGATGTCGTACTTGTCCATCAGATCGGCCTTGGCGAAGCGGGCCAGCAGATCCTCGGAGAGTTCGAAGATCAGGGCTTTAGGATCGCAGCCCTTCTCTAAGGCAGTCAGGCGCGCCAGGTGGGCTCTTTCCCACGTTCGGTAGCGCTTCATGGTCTGCCGGGCAAACTGTTGATACTCTTCGTGGGCCAGGATGGTCTGCTTGACTTCCCGGTTGGGCACCCTGGCCTGGAGATATCCTTTGCGCAGGGGTTTGAACAGGACTTTGCGCAGTTCGGGAAACACCTGCCAGTAGCGCTCCAGGGCATCGATATCGCGCGCCGGGATGCCGCCGCTGAGGTGGGCGTCCAGGTCGTGCAAGTCTTCGGGTTCGCTGCTGTCGATGTACCGGGGAATGTTGAGGTTGTATTCGTTGGCCTCGATTTCGGCAAAGGTGACCATGCGCGAATAACGCGGCAGGGCCAGTTGGCGGTTGAACACATCCACGATCTTGTGGATATTCCGGCTGCGCAGGCGGTTTTTGTTGCCGTCCTTCATGAAGCCTTTACCGGCATCGATCATAAAGATGCCGGTGCGCGCCTGGGCGTGCGCTTTGTCGAGGACGATGATGCAGGCCGGAATGCCGGTGCCGAAAAAGAGGTTGGCGGGCAGACCGATGATTCCCTTGATGTAGCCCCGGCGGATCAGGTTGCGCCGGATATCGGCCTCGGCATTGCCCCGGAACAGCACGCCGTGGGGCAGGATTACGGCCGCCTTGCCCGTACTCTTCAGGGATTTGAGGATGTGCAGCAAAAAGGCGTAATCCCCGTTTTTGGCCGGGGGTGTGCCGTATTCGAAGCGCTTGAAGGGATCGTCGGTCGTCTGAACACCGTTGCTCCAGGATTTGAAGGAGAAGGGCGGATTGGCCACGGCAAAGTCGAACTGCTTGAGGCTGCCGTCCTTGTTTTTCCAGTAGGGGCTGGCCAGGGTGTTGTCCTTCCAGATCTCGGCCGTGGCGTTGTCGTGCAGGATCATGTTCATGCGCGCCAGGGCCGCGGTGGCGTTGTCCATCTCCTGGCCGAAAATGGAGAGGCCGCGCGGCGCTTCATCGGCGGTTTTGAGCAGCAGCGAGCCGGAGCCGCAGGTGGGGTCGTAGATGGTCTTGTCCTGGGGCGTATCCCGCGTGATACCCACCACCTTGGCCAGCACCCGCGACACCTCGGCAGGCGTATAGAACTGCCCCTTGCTCTTACCCGACTCGGTGGCGAAGTGGCGCATCAGGTACTCGTAGGCATCGCCCAACAGATCGTCGCCCTCGGCCCGGTTGGCCCGCAGGTCGATCCCGGCGAAGATGGCCACCAGCTTGGAGAGCCGGTCCACCATCTCCTTGCCCTTGCCCAGCTTGTCCTCGTCATTAAAGTCGGCGATGTTGATCACGCCCTTCAGGTCGTTCTTATCCGCCAACCGTCCGATAATTTTGTTGATCTTGTCGCCGATCTCCTTATCGCCCTTGAGCTTGACCATATCGGTAAACGATGCCCCCTCGGGCACCTCGATCAAAGCATCCGGGTCGCCGGCATACTTGTCGGACACATACTTCACAAAGAGCAGGGTGAGCACATAATCCTTGTACTGGGACGCATCCATCCCCCCGCGCAACTCATCACAGCTTTTCCACAGGGAACTGTAAATCTCGCTTTTTTTAATGGCCATTTAGGTTGAGCTATCCTGTTCCGGTTGTAAGACCTTAAAATAATGATAGATTAAGTGTCAGCCTCTATCAACGACAGCTCTTTTTTATCATAAATTGGTTTAAATAGCCGGAAATAACTGTGGGATTTAACACCCTCAAACGGGATGCGTAGGATGTTTTTAGTGCCATCTTTAAAAAAGACCTCATCGGAAATGCTTTCCGGATAAGGTTCAGTAAAATAAACCGTTCGGATGCCCGTTTGATAAAGCTTTTTTGCGCAAAGCTCACATGGGTAGGTAGTCGTATAGATGGTGCCGTTTTTGATCGGCATGCCACCTGCCTTGGAAATCTGAAGCAATGCATTTTCTTCGGCATGCAATGCCCTACAAAATTCAAGCCGTTTGATTCCCAACTCCTCTCCAATCCGATCGATGCATTGATTGTCGCAGGATGGGTCGTTTCTAAATTTGTCTAATTTCTTATTCACCTGGAGCTTAGAGGTAATATCCTTGTAGCAGATATACTTGCCCTTGCTTTCCGATAATAACTGGTTGAATTTGGGCAATGCTTTTTTGGATGATACTTTAGGGATAACATCGATTTCCTGGTAATCCTGAATGTGTCGAAGACCGCAGCCAATCTGGCCTTCCCCAACGTCATTCCATCCCGCGCCGAAAATATATCCCTGGGGCCCTAAAATTATGGCACCGACTTTTCTCGAAATGCAGGTGGATTTCAAACTATGGGAATAGGCCAAATGCATATAAAGCTCGTTATCCGTGGGAGGGATGCATCCAGGAGATCTGATTAAAGCAAAATATCGCATAAGCTTCTCAAAAAACTCGATTAGGGACTTGCTTTCTTGCCGATTATTAAGCAAGGCGATATCAGACAATAACACACAAGACCGGACATCAAGCTTGTGCAATTCAGCCGGCTTTTTCGGATCACCTTGGTCCCTCTCCTCCCTCTTCTGTGAAAAGTGCTTCACACGTTTTTCTCTGATAGACAGATCAGCTGAAATTGAAAGGAGATAAAATTCGGCGTATCGTGACCTGAAGAATTCCGCTTCAAACGGGTTTCGAAAACACTCGACGACGAATAGCGCGGGTATGATTTGGTTGTCATTGCTTTCATCGATGCGAAATTCTTTATCAAGGTAGCGCAATTGTAGCGGATAAATTTGATCAGATCGTTAATCTCGGTGGATAATGTATAGATGTTTTCAGGATTAGGTTTATTCCCAGTAAGTTCATCAAAAGGATTCCTCGTAGCCCTGCAGTTTTCCCCCCAGTCCTGCAGGATGTCCGAAAAAGCATCATTAAATTTGCTATCATTTTGTTCAGCTATGAAACTTTTCAAGCTGTTTTGGATTTCATTTATAAATTCAAGATATTTGTAAAAATGCTCAATCATGTTCTTGTTGGAAGCGATGATTTTTTCTTTTATATCGGTGGGCAAGCCAGCGCCGCTCTTAAAGATTTGATAATGTCTATTTCTTATGTATTTGGAGGTCCTAAAGGCGTTTTTCTTCTCATCTTCATCTACCATTTGAAATTTGTTTCGAATGAATTCCTCAATCTTCTTGTAAATGGTTTTAAGATCATCTTTACGAGTATGAATATTTCTTTCGAAATAGGCTGAAAACCTTTTTTCCCCATCCATTACGTGAAAAGCCTCAAACGCCATTTTCATAATCATGGTCGTAAAGGAGATATATGCAAAAGGTTTTAAACCAAATAGTTGAACGTCCTTATCGTTTATATTCTTGTATTCGAACGAGTCGTCTTTTAGAAACACGTCTAAAACGTCGCTGACTTCCCTTCGGTTTAGGTAGATCTTTAAGAAGTCATGGCATTTTTTTGCTTCCTTCTCATAGGACTGCAACGTTGGGTCATCGTTCGCGTTAATAATAGATTGCTTATAAGGCCCTAAATTCTTATCCAACCTTCTTGCGCTTCTTTTTCTTAGACCGGCAATTTTTTCATAATTTTCTTTAATTCGTTCTTGAATTTCGCTTCGTTGAGCTATCTGCCGACTGACCAATTCCCTTAATGTAGTGCCCTCAATTCTTTGGCCCGATAAAAATTTTGCTGTTGTAGTGCACCCTGCACCAAGTGGGCCAGTCAATCCTAAAATCAAGAAACGGTTTTTCATCCTGAAGGGCATGGTATGCGTCCTTTTTTAAATCTAAAAGAATCCAAAAGAACCCTATTTTTGAGTCCTATACCGCAAACGAATTGCAGTTATGCAAACCCGTTGTTGTGGCTTTTGGATATAAAAACAAGCGCTTGAGATATTGTCAATAAAGCTTTAACTTTGAACAAATGTCAAGAATGGATAGATGACCTATATCAATTGTTTCAAAAAAATAGGATTAGACGGTCGGCTCAAGCAATCCATGGGCATTGGCACCTCAGCTTCGAGTATCATATCACAGGTCCACCAAAACCTTTGATATGAGAATAACATCTGTATCCTTAACCAAGTTGCGACTAGGTCGATATATCTGTAAATTTCGAGGATCTATCGAAACAAAATTGCTGTTATTTAAACTGAGTTTTTATGCTCAAGGTGCTGGTAAAACATGAGTGTATTGATCGCGACATATTTGCTGGAGCAATCCAGAACCTGCAATCCGGAGGCTCCTTCAACCGCCCGTACACTACCCCGACATTTGGTTCGACCACTCGCCTATAAA
>QZKV01000195.1 GCA_003599575.1 Desulfobacteraceae bacterium
TATGAAGCCGAATATATTGTCATCGTCCGTGATAGGCGGGCTGACACTGCTCTTATTTGGTCTCAACACCGTATGGTGGACTTCCGTCCTGTATATCTTTGCCTTTATCAAGCTCCTTATCCCGCATGCGGGGATAAGGCATCAGATTTCCAGGCTGCTGATCCTTATTGCCATGGTATGGATCGAAGGCAACAGTTTCATCATTCGGATGACGCAAAGGATCAAATGGGATGTTCAGGGGCTTGAACACCTCGCGGCCGAGAGATCTTACCTGGTGGTCAGCAATCATCGTTCATGGGCCGATATATTCGTACTGCAGCATATCTTCAAACAGCGTATTCCCTTTCTCAAGTTTTTTTTAAAACAAGAGCTGATATGGGTGCCCTTTCTGGGTATCGCCTGGTGGGCGCTCGATTTTCCATTTTTAAAACGCTATTCGCGTTCGTTTCTGAAAAAGCATCCTGAACTTCGCGGCAAAGATATGGAAACTACTCGAAAGCATTGTGAAAAATTCAAAAATCAAACAGTTTCCGTAATGAATTTTTTGGAGGGCACCCGCTTTAACTATCAGAAACATAAAAAGCAAAACTCCCCTTACCGTCACCTCCTGTCGCCGAAAGCAGGCGGGGTCACCTTGATTTTTTCCTGCATGGGCGATTACTTGTCGAATGTGGTGGACGTTACCATCGTTTATCCGCAAAACGAACCGCCTGTGCATTTCTGGGATTTGCTGGCCGGCAAGGTTCCCTGCATCACCGTACGGGTTACGATTCTGCCCGTTCCTGGGGATGTCGTCGGAGCGGATTATGAGGAAGACAAGGCTTTTCGGGAACGAATGCATCAATGGGTCAATCAGCTCTGGCAAGCAAAAGACCAGCTGATCGAGGATCTTTTAGCCGAAAAGAAATGCGGCTGGCATAATCGCTGAGCGACGGATGATGGAGGGGATCTTTTGGGCTCCCGGATCATGGTCCGGAGCAGGCTTGGTGCCATCCGGATGTTCTTGAATCTCTGGATTGAGGCCTGTACCGGAATGACGGATAGAAAATTTCTGCGCTTGGCCAGGTTTGTTAAAGAATTTCTCGAAGCTGCACAAAACTCTATCTGACCACTTTCTGCGCTTTCAGCTGGGCAACCTTTTCGTCAGAAAACCCAAGTATGTTTTTCAAAACTTCAGCTGTGTCCTCTCCGAGGGTCGGAGCGCCCTTACCGGGCATGATGGGCGTTTTTGTAAAGTTGATGGGATTGCCGATCATTTTGTAGGTGCCGGAAATGCTGTTTTGAAGTTCCCATACCATATTGTGTTCGATTGCATGCGGGTCGTCAAACAAGGTAACGCCGTAGTTGACATTCCCGCAGGGAACGCCCGCGTCTTCCAATATTTTAATCCATTCGTTTGTGCTCCTCGTGCCAAGGACGTCTTCAAACTGCTTCATCACCTCTTTTTGATAAAAGTATGTTTCATCCGTGCCGTTACCTAACTCCAGATGGGCGTACTTGTCTTCGACACCTAGCGCTTCGCTTGTCCAAATGCGCTGTTTTGCTGTCAAAGCGGCGATGCTCATGTATCCGTCTTTGGTCTGATATATACGGTAATACGGAAAAACCTGGCGGTCAGACGGACGATGGTTGCAATCCGGCACTTCCACGTTGCGGGTGGACCCCGGTTCTTCATTGCGCAGGCGCAGATTGGTAAATCTATCGATAATTTGAGTATGCCGCAGGTTGTTGTCATGAGCGGTTTTCAGGACTTCGCCCATTTCTGCGTGCATCTCCTTGTCAAGTTTATCGATTTTGATGAAGCCGTTTGCCTGGAGTGCCATGCCGGTATTGAATAGAGAGGTTTCGATTTTCTGGCCGACGCCCGTCCGCAACCGGTGGTAGAGCGCGGCAACTGCGCTCAAGGCATTCAACATAGCCGTGCCGATATCGACGTAAGGACTTCCACCGGGGCCTCTCGGGTTTCCCTCTTCATCGGCGTACCCGGCCATAATGCCGGATGCGGCATGGGCAATGATGTCAAAACCTTTCCGGGACTGGTAAGGCCCATGTTCGCCGAAAGCCGTGCTCGACACGAAAATGATCTGATCGTTTATTCGGGACAATGACTCGTAATCGATCCCAAGTTTTTTCGCGACGCCGGGCGCATAATTTTGGATAATGATGTCGGCTTTTTGAACCAGCTCATAGACGATTTTTTTGCCCTCCGCGCTCTTCAAATCGACGCATAGCCCTTTTTTGCCGCGATTTAGGGTCAGGTGCATCCGGGTGTTTCCCTTATATCTTTCCAAATTCCCCATGCGCCTTTCCTCTGCGCCTTCAGGGGGTTCGACCTTAATGACATCCGCGCCCATGTCAGCCAAAAAAAGAGCGGCATATGGACCGGCAATCCAGTGGGTGAAATCCAAAACCAAGATACCGTCCAGCAGTGATGCCATTGCGCCTCCTATTTATTGAACCGCTTCCAGTCCCACAATCGCGAGAAGTTCATGAGGTATATAAACAAGTGACAAGATTCAAGTAGAATATTCTATTTATGCTGAAGGTACACTCCGATCATTGGAGTCCCCACTTTCCGCAGACACAAACACCCTTGACAGAGTGGTCCGGAAGTGTCAGCGTTGCCGCAAAAACTGCTTTTTGCTTCGGGGAAGGATGTCGTTGCGAGCAATTCGAAGCAATTTTCTGAGGTCCGCCGTGTCTGATGTGAACAGCCTTTCTTGGAGACAGGCAGACCAGCAGGTCTCGACACCTTCAAGCCAGGATGCAGGTTGCGGAAGAGTTGAAACGCGGGCCTGTTCCGGTGACCATTCTGCGGGCAGCCATCATCATCGGGTCCGGCAGCGCTTCCTATGAGATCATCCGCCATCTCGTGTGCCGAATACCGGTGCTGGTCATTCCCCGTTGGGCCAGGGCGCAGTGTCAGCCAATTGCAATCCGGGATGTGATCAAGTACCTGTTGGGCGCACTGGAGACTCATGAAACAGCGGGCATGGACTTTGATATCGGCGGCCCTGAGATCCTCACCTATGAGCTCATGCTCAAGACCTTTGCTCAGGTTCTCCACAAAAAGGTCCTGTTCCTTGTGCGCCGATCTCATACCTGAGCCGCCTACCGCCCCCCAATTCGCGTCCCGCAGTTGAGTAACCAGTGTTAAGCATTAATTTCTTCACCGAGCAGAGCTGTGGTTTTCGCCGGCGCTTGCTCAAGTTGCATGTTTGGGTAAGGTGTCCGTGTTTTACACGCGTTCCATCTCCGTCGCAGATATAAAAAATCATAAGGCCGAACAGAGAAAGGATGTTGCCATGAAGGTGCAAGATTCATATCCAGTTGTCGTAACCAATAAATTGGCTGAGTGCCGGGATTTCTATACCCGCCAACTCGGCTTTCAGGTGGTTTTTGAGGCCTCCTGGTTCGTCTACATGGCATCCGGCGGTGACCACCCCTTTGGGATCGCGTTCATGACTTCCAATCATCCTTCCCAGCCACCCGGACCCGAGGCGTTTAATGGCAAGGGCATGTTTCTAACCCTCCAGGTTACAGATGCGGCGGTGGAATTTGAACAATTGAAAAAAGCCGGGGTCTCCATCGCCTACTCTCTAAAGGACGAGCCCTGGGGGCAACGACGATTCGGCATTCTGGACCCTGCGGGCATGTGGGTTGATGTCGTGCAACAGATTGAACCGGTGCCAGGATTCTGGGATCAGTACACAAGCCAATGACGGGCTGGGTGCAGCTATGTTCGCGGGCGCTGGACCATTCCCACCCCTGACGCCCGCATGTCTTCGGAAAACAGGTTCAGCAAACCTGCGATTACGGTCCACGCCCATCACTGGCTTGTCAATGGGTGATTGGGCGCCATGCAGTATCTCGGGCCCTGCCGGCGTGCACAGAATAACAGGTCCTGGCGCCGCCTCCCGCAACTATCAGACAAAGGAGAAGACCCTCATGAACACCATGTCATTGCCCAGAAGCGTTGTCTATTTATGGATCGGGCTGATTTCGGCCCTGGCCCTGATGGTGTTGACCGGTGCCGGCGGCGAGGCGCCCATCGGCCGCTATCAGATGGAAATCGTATCCCGCAACAACTTCGCCGATATTTTCGTGATGGATACCACCACCGGCGTGGTCAAGTATGTGGGGAAAGATGAGGGGAAGCCGTTTGAGCAGATCCAGGGCAAGTAGCAGGGCTCATCCAAAAAAGGCGGTCAGTCAGGCCGGGATCCCGAGGTCCGCTGGTCGGCCACTTCGTGTCTCCACCTGTTCACCGCGGCGATAAAATCCTTAATGGCGTCCCAGTACAGATCGGGGGCGACCCGTTCGATGTCGCTGTGACGGGCGCCTGGAATGGCGACGAATTGTTTGGGCTCGGGTGCGGCTGCAAAAAGACGCCTTCCCATATCGATGGGGGCCGCTTCATCCTGCGTGCCGTGAACAATCAGCAGCGGACAGCGGATTTGACCGATGCGGCTCAGGTTGTCGAACGCATCGCCGGCAAAATATGAAAGCGGTCCGTATCCTTGCGCCTCGGCCATCGCTCTGCCGCTGGTTAGCGGCGCCACCAGGATCATGCCCCCCAGGGCGCGCTCTTTGGCGATCTCCACGGCCACGGCGGTACCGAGCGAGCGCCCCAGCACAAGGATGCGGGTGCTTTCGAAACCCTGCCTCTGGAGATAGTTCAAGAGCGAGCGCCGTCCGTGTAAAGCCCGTATGCGCTGGGGCTGCCCGTGCTTTTCCCGAAACCGCGATAATTCGCTCCCAAGACGTTGATCCCCATGCCGGCCAGGCGCAACAATTCAGGCATACGTTTAGCGATGTGGCCGGTGTTGGTCTGAAAGTAGATCAGCACCCTGGTGCTGGGCGGGCGCGGCAGCCAATAACAATGCAGCCGTTCGCCGTCGTCCGTGGAAATGAAAAGCTCTTGAATACCGGGCGGCAGTTGGTCTGCGTCCGGCACATCGCGCCGGCCCGGATGAAATGCGCAGCTGCTGCTGATCAACCATGCAAAGACCAAAGCCACTGCCGCCGTCAGCGACATGGCCGGAAAGACCGATCGTCTGCTTGGCATATGCCTCCGGCTTGTTCAACGGGCGCGCCCGGGCTTGCGGCGCACTCGCAAAGGAATGAAAGCAGCGTTTATCTGGAAGAAGCGGATTGCGGCACCCACGAGATTCGTTTCAAAAATGCCATTCTGTATAAGGATGCGACATCGGGCTGAAATTGGGCTTTCATGGAGAGTAACAACAGCGCAATCGTTGTCAACGAAAGGGCGAACACATGCTCAGGCGCGCCCGGCGAGCAGGATGTTTTCAAATGATCCTTTCCTTCGATCGCCTGGGCGGCCTGCAAATCGCCGCCGGCATGCGCGGAATACAACACGCACGAACATCAGAGAAGTTTCAGTTATACTATTCGCAGTTCTTCCGAAATAGGCACCGGTTTAGACTGCCCACGAGTGAAAGGTCATCCATTAAGCGTATCAAAAACCTGGGAAACCCTGGTGCTGAACAGCACTCAACTTCATTTGCGTCTCCCAGTTTTTCTTGAAGACGATGTGAGAATTCGCGTGGACATAGGCATCAGCTCCGTTCCCGGATGACCGATCGAGTTCAGCCGGACCCGCATTGCCTGTTCGATCAATTTGTGCGATCATCCCGAATCTTCGACCGCTATCCGGATGGCAGGATGCCGATTTGGGGAACCATCATTCCGATTTTCATCATTGTCCTGCTGGGTTGGGGTGTGCACCGGCGCGGCTTTCTGCCGGCCGAGTTCATGGGGCCGGCCAACCGGCTGGTTTTCTATGTGGCCATTCCGGCCATGATTTTTCAGTCCATTGCCAAGTCGACCCTCCGGGAATGGTTCAATCCGCGCGTGATTATCCTCACCCTGTCTGCCGCGCTCCTTGCATATGGCGCTTCCTGGTTGGCCTGCCGCGTGACCCGCATGCGGCGGTCGCTATCCGGCACATTCATTCAGAGTGCGGGCCACGGCAACCTGGGGTATTTCGGGCTGGCGGTGGCCTATTATTACCTGGGCAACGCGGGCCTCGTGCATGCCAGTGTCATTGCCGGATTTTTGATGATTCTGCAGAACGTGCTGTCCATCCTGGCGCTGCAATCTTTTTCCACGCAGAGCGCCGCTGTTCCCGACGCACGTCTGATCGGGGGCAGGGTGCTGGGCAATCCGGTCATTCTGGCCGTGCTGGCGGGCATGCTGTTTTCGATGTCGGCGCTGCCGATGCCGTTGATCGTGGAGCGCAGCTTGACGATCCTGAGCGGTTTGGCGCTGCCCACGGCGCTCTTGGTGATCGGCGCCTCGTTGTCCTTTCAGCGCATGAAGGCACAGGGCCTGATCGTCACCGGCGCAACCGTCATCAAGCTGCTGGTGCTTCCCGGGATCGGCTGGTTGCTGTTTCAAGGCTTGGGTGTACAACGCAGCGAATTTCTGCCCGCCCTCATTCTGCTGGCGTCTCCGACGGCTACCGTCTCCTTTGTCATGGCCAGGGAGATGCAGGGCGACGGCGATCTGGCCGCGGCTGCGATTTCGGCGAGCACCCTGGCATCGGCCCTGACTTACGTATTCTGGCTGCAAATGGCCGCGTGGTGAATCCGCGCTTATCACTCAGGCCCCAGCCGGCGTGTGCAGGCGGGTCGTGGCGCAATGGAAGTAGATCAAATAGAATTGGAGAATTTTATCAAAGCTCATGGCCGAAGCCCGCAAGCTGGCCGAAGAAATCGCAGCCCTGAATCCCCGGCTGGTGGAAGGCTGCAAAAGGGCGGTCAATATGTCCATGTCAACTCCGCTGGATGCGGGTCTGCGGCTGGAAACGGATATTGCATGGGCGCGGGCAGCGGGCAGGAATTCGGTGAGCGGGCCAGACAGAAGATGGATACCAAGCACTGAAAATGAAGACTCCGGCCATCCTATTCGGACCCATGCGGGTCCCTTTTCTGCTGCTGACACCCGTTTGCGTGGCCCTCGGGGCTGCGGCCGCGTTCTACGGTGAGGGGGCCTTCCGCATGGACCTGTTCCTGATCGCCCTTGCCGGCGGCCTTTGCGCCCATATCAGCGTCAATGCCATCAATGAATACCAGGATTTTAGAGCGGGGCTCGATTACCGGACGACACGCACGCCGTTTTCCGGGGGAAGCGGAACGCTTCCACAAAACCCGCAAAAAGCCCACTGGGCGGCGGCCGTCGGCGCAGTAACGCTTGCCTTTACCGTCCTGGTCGGGATGTATTTCCTGTGGGTTTGGGGCGCCGGGCTGCTGCTGGTGGGCATACCAGGGATTCTGTCCCTTCTTCTTTACACCCGCTGGTTGACGCGCAACCCGCTTTTGTGCCTCCTCGCCCCGGGAATCGGGTTCGGCCCCTGCATGGTCATGGGCGCGGATTTCGTCCTGACCGGCGGCTACAGCCCGGTGGCTGCTGCTGCATCCCTGGTCCCCTTTTTCCTGGTGAGCAACCTTTTGTTGATCAACCAGTTTCCGGACATCGAGCCGGATAAGGCCGTGGGGCGACGCCACCTGATGATCGCATACGGAAAACGTGCCGGCGTGATCGTTTATGCGGTATTTCTGGCGGGGACCTACCTGTCGGTCATTTTCGCTTGGCTTGCAGGATGGTTTCCCACACCGGCCCTGGCCGTTCTTGCGACCTCCCCGCTGGCCGCGCACACGGCAGCGGGCGTGGCCAAAAACCGTGATGCGGACCTTGAGCGCCTCCTGCCGTACATGGGCAAAAACGTCCTCATCACGCTCGCGATCCCTGCCATCTTGGCCGTCGGTCTTTTCGCCGGCCGGTTATTTTTGTGATCGGCGGCAAGTCATAGAAATGTGCCCGGCTTTCGGTGAACACAACCACGTCTGCAATCCATCAAAATCCAGGCAGGCACCAAGGGGCTGACGCCTCCCAATATGTAACCGGTCACCCGCTCGACATCGGATGGCATTGCCATGGCGGCTTTTTTGGCTCCAATGGCTTTTGCCAGGCTTTTCATGCTCAGCATGGATGAAACCGGCAACACGCCCGCCGCAATATAGAAATGCAAAGGGCGTCCCCAAGCATCCCGTCCCCAAGCATCCCTGTGTGGTAATCCCGGCGCTGCGGCAACACGTATAGATGATTACACCCGAAACCCTATTTTAATACGTTATGCGGCTGCTTATCTGTAGAGGTTTGAAGCTCGCAAAAAAAAGGAGGCCATATGAAACATAACCAGGAAACCAGCCGTCGAAGAGCGCCCGATCGCCGTGAAACGGATTATACGGATTATACGGTATCAACAACAGAGCAAACGCAGACTTCTGCTGGGGTGATCGAACAAGCGGCCGGGGGCGTGCCGCAAAAAACCGGTCGCCGGCTGCATTGGCTTTCAGGCTTGGAAAAACGGATACGTGCCAATCCGGCACCTTTCTACCTGTTCGGATTCGGGCTGATGATCGGTGGATTTGCCATTGCACTGACCAGGCAGCGCAAAAGGTCCATTTTAATGCGCGATTTCACCGGCATTGCCGAGGAAATCGGTCCGACAGGGCAGGATGCGGGGTCGCAGCCGGACGTGCGGATAAAAAAAGAAGCCAATCTGCGAGCTGTGCCGGGAACGTTCAAATCGGTCCACAATGATCAGGCCAGCACAGAGCAGATCTTTCGCGATCAGGCCGGTATCGAGCAATCCGATGAGCTTTCCGCAGAGGCGGAATCGTGGGCCGGTGAGACGAGCTCTCCTATGGGGGCAGGTAAAGAGGAACCGGGCGAATCCGAGATGTTGATGAACCGGGATGTTGATATCCGTCTGGGCGAAGAGCAAATCAGATTGGCCGAAAGGCGCCGCAAGGATAGACGCGCCGATTGATCGTGGCAATGATGGGAACCATAGAGGGGGAACGCTGCATTGTGTTCGATGCTACAGCCGTTCCCCTAAAACTTCCCCTCCGCAGCGCTTTTCATTCTTTCATCGCAAGTAAACAAGGCTATCCCCAAATTCCTTATTCACTGCAGCTCGTATACTACCGCCACCCGGGCCTCGATGCGCAGCGTGCCCCGCGAGAATTCCGCTGCGGCGCCATGCTCTTGCAGGGCCATGCGATAAACCGGGCTGCTGCCACCGAACTCATGTTCGGCCATATGCACCTTGCCCAGCACGCGGTTGAATTCGTCCGCCAGCGTTTCGGCTTTACGCCGGGCATCCCGAGCCGCCAGGCGCATGGCCTCCAGCTTGAGGTCCTGTTCACGGCTGGAATAGAGTTCCACTTGCCATATCTCGTTGGTTCCCAGCGATACCGATCGATCCAGGACAGTGTCCAGCTTGGCGATATCCGCGATAATTACCGTGATCTGCCGGCTGACATGGTAGGTTTCCTTTCTCTGCCCTTGCGGCAGGGGAACCCGATCGACCCGCTGGATCAACAGCTCCGAAGCATTGATCTGGCTTTTTTCGATACCCGTCTCGGTCAGCATCTTCTGGATCTGCATGCCCATTCGATCCACCGCGGCTTTGGCGTCCGCAACGCTGGGCCGGATCTCGGAAACGCGCATCATGAGCCTGGCCCGGTCAGGAGCGACCGATACCGATCCCTCTCCGGCAACCTGGACCGTGGGTATATGGGTAACCGGAAAAAAGGGCTGGGCGGCAGCCGGCACAGCCAGCGCCATGAACATGAAAGCCGTCCAGATAAATGGTTTTTTCATGATCTGCCTCCTGTGAGTGTTGCCCGTCCCCATCAGGGGCCGTCCTGAATTGGGGGGCGGCAATACATTGATCACGGGGATTCGATCCTTCTCGGTTTTTAATCGCACTATTTCCAGAAAATAGCGGCTGGTTTCCTCTCCGGCAGGAGATGGTATTTGAATTTCGGATGGCCCAGTACAATGGAATAAAAATGGCTGTGGGATTCGGGTAGTCCCACCACCTGTTTGAGCGGCTCAAAATCCTTTAACGCACGGGTGATCAGGCCCAGCCAGCAAGTGCCCAGACCGGCTGAAACAGCAGCAAGCTCCAGGTAGGAAAGGGCGATGCTCAGATCCACCATTCCGTTCTCATACCGGCGGGGGGTGGAAGCAAAAATGAGGCAGGGGGCGCCATGGGTGATTGTATTGATGCCGGCCTCATAACCTGCGATGATCATCGGCATGTAGGAAGCCATGGCATTGCCGGGCGATTCCATTGCCCGGCGCATCCAGTCAATGGTAAGATCGGCGATCTTCTTTATCTTCTGTTCATCTGTGTGCACTGTCCAGGTTACCAGTTGGGAATTGCCTCCGGTCGGTGCGTACCGTGCAGTGTCGATCAGGAACTGGATGGTCTCTCTTTCCACCGGTTTGGTCTTGAACCGGCGGATGGACCGGCGCGACCGCAGGAACTGGACGGCCTGCTCCCGGTTGATCTTCAGCTTTTCTAAAACCGGTGGGGAGTCTTTCATGGGGATTTTTTCATGATGCAATGCACCTTGGGGGCAAACGGCCACACAATGCCCGCACAACAAACAGTCCTTCACACCTCTCGAAATCATTACCGGCCAACTGTCCTTGTCACGCTGTCTGATGACGGCGGCCGGGCATTCCTGCACGCAAAGGCCGTCTTTTTTACATTTCGTCTCATCGATTGTGAGCAATGTCATTTTGCACCTTTCCTTGCCTCAAAATTATTTTGTTTCTACTGCAAGAGGGTCTTTTTTTTCCGGCCCGCCCGTGGCCGTGTTATGAACCGTTTCAAATCAAAAGGGATAATGCTGGTCAATACTTATGTGGGTTGTCCCCCCTGAATCCCGGAATTGGCAGACCCATCCGGAAAGGTCAGTTAAACGAAAAAATGCCTTGCTATCTGGTAAATAAGGGGAATGAAGATGGCCGGGAGCATGTTTCCGATCCTGATCTTTTTAAGTTCCAACAGACCGATGCCGATGGCCAGGATGAGAAGACCGCCCACCGCGGACATTTGCGCCACAACCTCGGGTACCAGGAATTGCTTTAGAAAGGAAGCGCCCAAGGTGATCAGCCCCTGATAAAGCAAAACCGACAGGGCGCTGAACAGAACGCCGACCCCCATGGTCGATGCAAAGAACACCGAGGCAATCCCATCCAGGATGGATTTGGCGAATAGAGTCTGGTGAGTTCCCAAAAGCCCGCTTTCCATTGAGCCCACGATGGCCATGGCGCCTACGCAATACAGCAGACTGGCGCTGACGAACCCATTGGCAATGCCGCCGCTGTCTTTGGACAAACGCCGGCCGATCCAATGCCCCAGCTTCTCCAGTCTGTCCTCGATACAAAGAAACTCACCCAGGACGCTTCCCACGGCAAGGCTGAGGATCACGACCAAAATTGCGTCGCTTTGCAGAGCGGTTTTCAGGCCTATGATAACTACGGCCAATCCGATGGCATGCATCACGGTTCGGTTGTATTTTTCGGGAACTCCGCCCCTGAAAAGCAGGCCCACCAAGCTGCCGGCAATGATCGCCAGGGTGTTGACAATAGTTCCCAGCATGTTGCTCCCTTTACCGCTTGAGTTGATCATGCTCACATTCACAAGGGTCCTCTCATATGCGATCCGATCAATCATGACAACCTTGATTTATAAGGAGCCTCAGCAAACAATGGCAGAAGAATTGCTATGTGTTTCTGCGGAACAATACTCAAGCATCCCATCGGACAAACCATTCACCGGTGAACCAATTGTATAAACAACCGCTGTCCTTGGAGAAATCTTCAAACAAGAGAAAAAGAATCGGTTGTTATTTTGATGACCCATATCCTGCGATGTACGGATTGGAATTACAATTTCGGTATGAAGGGTGAAAAAAGTGCAAACTTCAGTTGTCTGCGTGTGGAATTCATTGATCCGCATCTAAACGAGAAGATCGATAAAACCCAAGCCGGGAAACGAAGATGCCCCATTATAAACTGCTGGTGGTTGAGGATGACGTTCATGTGGCCGCGGTACTGGAAACAAGGTTGAGAACCTTCGGTTACGAGGTTTGTGGCATCGCCCCTTCCGGAGCCGCTGCGGTGCGCAATGCATTTGAGCATCGGCCCGATCTTATCTTGATGGACATATTGCTTGAAGGTGACATGAACGGCATCGAAGCCGCCGAATTTATTCACAACATTATGGATGTGCCGATTGTTTTCGTCTCCTGTCTGAACGATCAGAAAATGCTCGACCGCGCTATTAGGACCAATGTCTATGGATACCTCCGCAAGCCCTACGACATTGCCGAATTGAAATACACGCTCCAAATCGCCTTGAGACAACATGCGGCCATTGAAAAAAAACGTTTGATGGGCAATTCGAATCTGAACTACGGTGCCCGTAAGGAGGAAACAAGGACCAAAGAAATGATCCAACTACTAGAGAGGGGAGAAATGGAAAAACGCGCCGAACACGAGGAAAAGAAATCCAGGGACGGCCTGGATTTGACGAAAAATATGCACCCGAGCGACTACAATGAGTCCTTGAGCGGAATTCAACTATTGCTTTCCCTCATGTTGAAGAGCGATGCGCAATATTCCGCTGTCATACCAGAAAATGAGGTCATAAATCGCGATGACTTGGGACATCAACGAAACAGTGAATATGGTGAAAGCTCTCTGAAAGAACGAAGAAAAGGCTTGAGATCTTTTTGGGATAAAATGAAGGATCGCATTTCCAAATCCAGGTTGAGCTTTTCACTCCAGCGTCTTGAATAAAATCATATGTCCCTCCCACCTTTCGGTGTCTCATCCTCGGAAACCTTCCGGAAAACCTATCTGAAGTATTTCGTGCCTTCGGCCCCGGGCAGCGCAAACGGCCTCCTGAATGGGGTGAACCAGAGCGACATCAACGACACCATCACCTTAGGAACTTACTTCATCAAAGAGCTGCCCTACGGCAAGGCTGTCATCGTGATGGACCTTCT
>QZKV01000072.1 GCA_003599575.1 Desulfobacteraceae bacterium
AATCTTGAAGTGGATGCCGGGGTCCAATTAATCCGGAAATCCTTCTGGATGGTCAGGATAATCAGGAAATCTTGGTCAGATTAATCCGGGAATCAACACCTGGCATGAAAGAACCTCCCATCACCATATTCCACAAGCACGGTGGTCAACTACGGATGAGCGAGGCTATCGCAAACGGCATTACACGCTACATGCTATATTCACTCAGAGACAAGGGCATCATCGAGCAAGTGAGCAGAGGCGTTTATCGGATAGTGGAACTGCCTCCAATTTCCAACCCGGATCTGGTTATGGTAAGCCTCCGGTTTCCCAATGCCGTCGTCTGTCTTATTTCTGCGCTATCATACCATAATATCACAACCCAGGTTCCGCATGTCGTTTCGGTAGCCGTATCAAGAGACTCAAGAATACCGTCGCTCGATTATCCGCCAATTCAAGCCCATCGTTTCTCGGATGAAGCCTACAAGTCCGGGATCGAACATCATATCATTGATGGTGCGTCCGTAAAGATTTACAATCCTGAGAAAACCCTGGCCGACTGCTTTAAGTTCAGAAATAAAATTGGGATGGATGTCGTTCTTGAAGCGCTTAAGCTTTACCGATCCAGGCAAAAATTTAATCTGGAAAAACTACTTACCTTCGCTGAAGTGTGTCGAGTAACAAAGATTATGACGCCTTATCTGGAGGCAACGATTTGACCAAGCCGCCGGCGAAAAACATCACAGCATCCGTGAGACAGCGGCTGCTCAACAAATCGCGATCCGATTTTCGTCCATTTCAAGAACTTGTTCAATACTATGCCATGGAACGGTTAAAACAAGATCACGTTCCTTCTGAGTTCAATGATATTGTCATGCAAGTGAAAGAATTCCTCGGTCCCATAGCAGCAGCCATAATTTCGCAAAAAACTTCTCCTTCAAAATGGTCTGCGCCTGGGCCATGGGAATGACAATGGATTACAAGGAATTACTCGAAAGATATAATGCCCTGTTGGAACAGGTAAACCTGTTAACAAAAGAAAACATCCACTTGAGAACTCAACTCGGACTTCCGGAATCCGAGCTTATCCAAAAGACTACCTCAGCAAAAAGCACGGAAACAGATCTCCCCTACAAGGAATCGACTCGCGGGAACTCTTTTTCAGGTGTGGATTGCACATCGGATTCTCTTTCCAAAATCCGTCTGTTCATGTCTCTTTTCAAAGGCCGTGAGGATGTCTATGCAAAACGATGGGATAATAAAAGTAAAGGGGCATCGGGATATGCCCCGGTTTGTCTAAACCAGTGGCAAAGGGGGATTTGCGGGAAACCTAAAATACCCTGTTCATCATGCAAAAGCACATTTTATGCCGGATTGGACGAATCCGTCATTGAGGAGCATTTGAGGGGCAATGTCGTTGTAGGTATTTATCCCATGTTGCCTGATGAAACATGCTGCTTCCTGGCCATGGATTTTGACAAGGCGGATTGGGAGAAAGATATCTCTGCCGTGAAGGAAGTTTGCCATGAATTCATGGTTCCCATAGCTGTCGAGCGGTCACGTTCCGGCAAAGGTTGCCATGCTTGGTTTTTCTTCGAGCACCCGATTTCTGCGGCCCTGGCACGCAAATTCGGAACGGCCTTGCTCACCTGTGCCATGAACAGAAGACATGAAATCCAATTCAAATCCTATGACCGGTTGTTTCCAAGTCAGGATACCATGCCCAAGGGCGGTTTGGGGAACCTGATCGCATTGCCGTTGCAAAAAGCGGCCAGGGAAAACGCTAATAGTGAATTTATCGATGACGATTTTCAATCATATCCTGATCAGTGGGCATTCCTTTCCACGCTTCAGAGGATATCCGAGGACCGTCTTGAGCATTTTATTCTCACGCTTTCCAATGGAAATGAACTGGGTGATTTGAAGATCGATGAAGAAGAGGAAAAACCGTGTGAAAAGCATAAGCCCCCCATCATTTTGGATAAAAGCGATTTTCCGAATAAGCTTTCGATTGTTAAGGCAAACATGCTGTTTTTACCAAAGGCAGGAATCTCTCAAAGGGCATTGAATCGGATAAAGCGCCTCGCATCCTTTAAAAACCCGATGTTTTACAGACAGCAGGCCATGCGTTTGCCGACATACGGTCATCCAAGGGTCATTTCCTGCGCGGATGAAGCACAAGAATATCTGTGTTTGCCCAGAGGGTGTGAGCCCGATCTGCGCAATGAACTTGAACCACTTGGAGTGGATGTCTATATGATCGACAAAACCTTTGAAGGGAAGCTTATCAATGTCCATTTCAAAGGCCATCTCAGGGATGAACAGAATGTGGCCCTCAACCACCTGCTTCGCCATGATACTGGTATACTCTCCGGGACAACAGCTTTTGGCAAAACAGTCGTGGCGATCAAACTGATTGCGGAGAAAAAAAGAAATACGTTGATTCTGGTGGACAAGGTCAATCTTCTGGCACAGTGGAAGGCCAGGCTCTCGGAATTTCTCGACATCAACGAAGAATTACCCGCGGAACCGAAAAAAAGGGGCCGAAAGAAAAAACAAAGCATCATCGGACAAATCGGCGCGGGCAAAAACACGCCTAGCGGAATTATTGACATTGCCGTGATGCAATCGTTGAGCCGACAGGGAGAAGTCAAGGAATGCGTTAAAAACTACGGCATGATCATTGCCGATGAGTGTCACCATGCGTCGGCATTTACTTACGAACAAATTCTGAAAACAACTAATGCAAAACACGTTTACGGCTTAACCGCAACACCTACAAGAAAAGATGGGCATCACCCGATTCTGTTTATGCAGTGCGGCCCTATTCGATACCGGGACAATCCCATAAAACAAGCGGAGAACAGACCGTTTGACCATTATATCATCCCCCGTTTTACCTCCTTAAGGATGCCGGTGGGCATGGGCCCAAAAGAGATTTCCATTCAATCATTATATGCCCAAATCATGGATAGCGATTTCAGGGACCGGCAGATCATCGACGATGTAGTAAAAAACCATCAACAGGGAAGACATTGTCTTGTGCTGACTCTCAGAACAGTCCACGTCGAGCAGCTTGCAAAAAAACTGAAGGAACGTATTCCGGATGTCATATCCCTAACCGGCGGCATGGGGAGAAAGGAATCCCGGAAAGCCTTTGATCGCATCGCCAAAATTCCCGCCGATATAAGTATCGTTCTGGTGGCAACCGGTCATTTTATCGGTGAAGGTTTTGACGAGCCGCGCTTGGACACGCTGTTTCTGGCCATGCCCATATCGTGGAAGGGAACGCTGCAGCAATATGCAGGCAGGCTCCATCGGCTGTTCAAAACCAAAAAAGAGGTTCGGATCTACGACTATGTGGATGTACAGATCCAAATGCTTGAAAAAATGTACCAGAAACGTCTGAACGGATATGCGTCAATGGGGTATAAAGCCAAAGGGGACGAGATCATGGATCCCTCATTGGATATCATTTTTACCCAAGAAAATTTCCTGCCGGTTTTCAATCAGGATATCATCGACGCCCAAAAAGAGATCCTCATCGTGAGCCCCTTTATCAGAAAAAGGCGCACCCACCAGATGATCAGGCATCTGAAGGTAGCGATTTGCAAACCTATCCGTGTCACCGTCGTGACCCGATCCAAAGAGGATTTCCCTGATAAGGATCACATGGCATTTCAAAAGGCCCAAGATCTTATGATCGAAAGCGGGATTAACATCATCTGCAAAGCAAACATCCACCAGAAATTTGCCATCATGGATCAAAAAATCGTGTGGTTTGGCAGTATCAACCTGCTGAGTTACGGGAGTGCCCGGGAAAGCATCATGCGCATCGAAAGTTCCAATATTGCCAGTGAATTGATGAAAAGCATGGGAGATCAAACAATATAATGTAAATTCAATTGGTTACTTCCACAACTACTTTGCCCAGTTTTCGATTTTTAAACTTGGTATGCGGCCGAACTCTTTTTCGTTGTTGGTGACCAGCGTGCAGGAAACCGAAAGTGCGTGGGCCGCGATCAGCATGTCGAGAGAGCCGATCGGGGTCCCCTTGCGTTCTAAATGGACCCGCAGATCGCCATAGCATTGAGCGGCCTCTTCCTCAAAGGGCAAGATTTCAAGAGGCGCAACGAACTGCGCCAGAGCCATTTGATCCTGTTCGGGCCGCGAACTTTTCGAAACCCCATATTGAAGTTCGCTCAGGGTGATGGACGAAATCCCGATCTGCGAAATTTCCGTGCGCTTAAAACGATCGATAACCTCAAGGGGCTTTCGCTTGATGATATAGATGCAGGTATCGGTGTCGAGCATGAATTGCATTATAAATTTTCCCGCTGCGTCTGATTGGGTTGCTCCCTGCTCTCCATAAAGTCATCGGTGAACTGATCGAGACTGTTGATCAGCGAGGACCAGGGATCGTCTTTTGGGATCAAGATGACCATCTTACCGACCTTTTTGATATAAACATCCTCGCCGGAGAACCTGAAATCCTTTGGCAGTCTGACTGCCTGGCTACGACCATTAATGAAAATTTTGGCTGTTTGCATGGTACACCTCCGCACTTGGTATAGACCGCAATATATATCAAAAGCGGCGCATTGTCAAAACCGCCTGACCCATCACTCCTTTCCATCATGCTGCCGCAGCCCCTCCAGACTCAAGTTCACAGTCACACGTCCGCTATTAGGATTGTAAGTGATCTCCTGGATTACCTCTGGAAGCCCTGCCTGGCTTGCGGTGCAAGCAGGGACCAGGCAGCGGAGAACTGGAGAAATACTCCTCTGATTTCCTCTGTGATAAGGGTGCCGTGAACACTTACCGGTAAATTGTTCATGATTTCGCCAACCTTTTTTCCATTTTGCCTGCGGGGATCTGAGTCCCGCTGCAAGGAACCCTTCCGCGCGACATGGATCGGCAACGATAGTATCGATACAGCTTGCTGAGGCAGCGAGTTATATGAGTGCTCATGATGTGGCCGCATTGCGTGCATCGAATGAGCCGCTTTAGATGGCCGTTCTGTGCGCCCGGGGGTGCCGAGTTCGGCGTGAGCTGATATGCGCGTGAACCTGAGCTAATAAGGCCTCGGGCACAATGGGGATATGTATCCCATTGCGAAGTTGCTCGGCATCTGCGATTTTTCCCATGTATATCGGGTTGGACAGCAATCGCCAACACCTGTCGTGCCGTCCAGGAACCGGCTTCAGGGTACCCCGAGGGCTGCATCCCTCAGGGCTTCGCGCTTAGTTATAGGTATCTGAAAGTACTACATTTTTTGTGGCTCCCGAGCGTAACCCTTTTCATAACATTCTCTGTTTATGCAGAACCATCAAGCCTCTGAATTTTCTCCTGTTTTTAGTTTATTGCCGGTTTACCGATATGGAAGCGGCGTTAAGTTCGATTTCCACGAACAGCTCCCGCATCCAAGAGATCCTAAACCGGCTTTGTGAAGCGGCATCCAGGAAAACCTGAACAACCGTAAAACTGCGAACATCACGACTGAATGAATCTTGGAGTGGTCATCATCATCGAGAAACAGTTTTTTGGATAACCATCCAGTTACCTCACCGTCAAAACCTTTCAATGATGAAAAAAACCTCATCAGATAATCCCATCATTCAATAGGCGAAAACCAGCACAGTGACTGGATTTGAGTTGCCACGAGGATAATCCTATGAGCCTTTTGCTTTGTCCTTCAATTCGTTGGTTAGCGTCCGGGAACCGATGCCAGACCTGCCTTCCACTGCCAGCACCGGCAGTAAAAAGGACTTTTCCCGAGCCGGTCCCGGTGATCACCACAAAGGAGTTTCTGGAACGTCCTACCAGGTGGGCCTGCTCCTAGTGCAGAGCGGGTTCTCACCGAAGGGCCAGTTGGCTTCCAGCAAACCGGCTTCGTCGGTATTCATCGATGATGTGTCGAACACACGATACGGCGGATGGCTGCATGTTGACCCTCTGCTTCTCTCCACAACCGGCATTCAATTTTGAATCAGCTCAGAGCAGATCCTGAAAAGAATCGAAATTCATTTTAAATCGCCTGCGTTCCAACTCACGCTTCCATTGGTCTGCCTTGGTAACCGTCACCAGTCCCGCCCGAATGGCTGACAAAATCAGGTCCGGGGTGGTCATCAAGCGCTCCTCACCAATATATTTGTCAGCCGTGCGGCGGAATGTCTTCTTTTCATCCGAAGCAATCGAAAAACCCCGATACACAGCAATGGCCAGACACGACGACTCGCCTTGACCCAATGTCCGATGCAGCTCGGCATAGAGCGCCATCTCATCCAACTCCGTGATGGCGGTGAACTCCAGCACCTCGTTCGCCATGGCCGCTGCCAGGTGGCGGGCCTTGGCGTCCTGGGTGACTTCGGCCCTCACATGCTCCGGCACAACAAAGCGATACCCCGGAATCTGTCGCAGAAGATCCAGTTGGCCGATATGGATCAGGTTGATCAGCACATTGGCGTCGGTCAGGATCACGATTGTCTGCTGAGAGGACTCAGGCCCCCGCTTTTTCTCGCTCATCGGAGTGACCACGCCCTAATCCGGGTTATTTCCATTGTCATCGCCCTGCAGCAGGGAAAGCACGACCTCCACCGGCATGCCGACCATGGCGGCCAACTCGCGCAGCTTGGCTTCGCTGATCAGTTCCCGCCGATAGGCTTCCAGGGCGAGGCTGACAAAGCGATGCTTGAACTCCCAACCGCCCAGTTCCGGGTCACAGCCGCCTGAATCCAGCCCTAAGGCCTGTGCGGCACGCTTTTCCAGCCCCCGGTCGATATCGTCCTGGAGCAGTTCGCGCTGATCGTCGTTGACCAACCCCAGGTTCTGCATGCGAAACAGGGCCGCGCTGGTGCTTACCCCAAATCGGTGGGCCGCCATGGCAAGGTCATAAATCTGGATTTCCTGGGAATAGGGTTTGGCCCGACGTTGGACACGGGTCACATCGGTTTCGTCAAATATCCTGGCTTCCCTGCGCCCGGCTTGCCCTTTGCCCAGACCCTGCACGAAGCGCCGCAAGCCCTTTTCGGGCATCAGAAAAACCGCCGCAAAGGCATTGGCCCGGATCTCGGAAAGATCGGTCCGGTTGCCGCCCCGGCTGACAATGGAGGCGACAGCGTCGCGGTCCATCAGCACATGGGCGTATTCATGGGCCATGGAGAAGCGTTGGCGGGTGGCGCTGTGGCTTTTGTTGACCGCCACAAAAACCCCGACTTCGGGGTCATAAATCGTGATGCCGGAGACATCGGCGGGCAGGGAAGCCGCTGCCATGCGGATCCCCTGGCTCTCCAACAGAGCAGCCAGGTTGCCGACAGGTCCGTCGCCCAGCTCCAGCCGCCGCCGTTCACTTTCGGCGGCCTGCTGGCCTTGTTGAATGGCATCCCACTTGGTTTTGGGCGGCCCCAATGGATAGGCCGCCGGGATCAAGGCTTCGCGCTCAACCCCCACCAGGTTTTCCAGATCGGAGAGGGCGCGGCCCAAGGCAATGCAGCGCCGCAGGCCTTCGGCGACCTGCCCCTCGCGCCCCAGATCGGGGTTGGCGCGAAACATGACGGTCAGCGCGTCCTTGGCCTCGAATTGTTCCGACAAAAAGACCCGGATGTCCCGGCCGTACAGATAGGCCAGTCGATCCAGCTCCAGGCTGGTCACCTGACGGTTGCCCAACTCCATCTGAGCCACACTGGCCCGTGATAGCCCTATTTTCCCGGCAACCTGCTCCTGGGTCATGGCGCACGCCTCCCGGGCTTCACGCAACCGGCGGCCGAGTTCTTGTGCGGTGATGGCCATGGCCCACCTCCTTTCTATTGGATCTGCTCTTTTTCTTTGCTTGACGGTTTAAGGTTAGTTTTCATAACATGAATTGTCAATTATATTTTTTAATGTTTTATATTATAACGAACAAGAACGCAAACAATCCTCCGGATAACTTTTTAACAGATCGCAATTATCAATTATTTGTCTGTTTTTGATTTTGCGTCATAAGATCGTGGCTTCTCGCGGCCATGGGCAATTCGGTGCTAACTTCGGCCAAGGGATAAGGACAGATGACCGCGTCCTTTCGCCCCTGACTCGGCCTTCCATTCGGCCAGACGTGTCTTGGGGTAGTCGAAAAATTTGGAGAATTCGGAAAGGACACTTTCGATTACGTATCACTCGTGCCGAAACCGACACTGTCCCAAATGCCAGCACATACCGCGCGAGCGCTGGCTTGCCAAAAGAAAAAACGAGATCTTGCCGGTGAACTACTTCCATGTAGTCTTTACGCTCCCGCATGAGCTCAATCCCATCATCTTGAACAATAAGAAAGTGCTGCTGAACTTGCCTTGAAGAAATAATGTGTCGGCTGGTCGGTATCGGTATCACTGTCTGTCCCTGCTGCCAGAAAGGTAAGATGCACTTGTTTGCGCAGATAACCACCTATCGGGCACCCGCCGTTTTGGTTCAAAATAACAGATCAGTTTTTTAAACCGGTGTTTTTAGATTTGGGGAAAGCTGCGCCTTTAGGATGAGAAATCGCACTCTGGTCACGCCAGAATTAAAGCGAAAAAGCGATTCAAGCCGAAATTATTTTTATGAGGTCTATGTTTGTACTTCTTAAGGAACGTGAAAGGACCCATTACAACCTGTTTGTCACTTGGCTCGCGAATACTATACCCATTAGGCACAAAGGCAGTGCGCTCTCGCGCAAAGCGGCTTCGTACAACATTGTTTTATCCAAATCCCGCCCTCTTAAACGATCTGCTAACCAAATATCCGCAACCAAAATGAAACCGAAAACTGCCACCCTTTACTGTGTATGCTCCTAATCGGATCATCGGAGATAAGGCTTACGACCGTGACGGGCTTGATCAGCGGCTCCTTGAAGACCGTGGTATTTGAAATGATTGCTCCCAACCGCAAAAAACGGAAGAGGTTTACTCAAGATGGAAGAAAAGCCTCGACGGTATGCTCGTCGGAGGAAAATTGAGCGTCTTTTTGCATGGCTCCAAAACTTCAGGCGTCTGGTTGTCCGTTAGGAATACCATGTCGAAAACTTTCTTGGTTTAGTTCAACTTGGCTGTACAAAAATCTTCTAAGCGCTTACATTGAAAATGCTACTTATTTTTCTTTCCGAGGAAATATTGAGCGTACCATGCCATCTTGAGAAATGACAATGGCAAAGGTATCGGGGTTCGCATCTACAAAACTTTCAGCAGATTTTACTCGCGCTCCACCAACGGTTGAAGCTGTTCTCGTGACTTTAAGGAATGCGCCTGCTGCAATAACGGTCAGAGAATCATCAAAGATAACGGCTCCATCTGTCTTGCTCAAATCAGCAATCCCATTCTCTAAGGCTTTTACCAACATTGGTAATAAGGCCAGATTTCGGTCCAAGACGGTTTCCTCGCCATTGGATGGATAAGAGACTGGAATCAATGTATCCACTTTGATCGTGCGCAGGATAGTCGAACCGATTGATAAATTACATTTTATAGCTCCATGCTGAAAAATAAAAGCATCTAATTCGCCAGAGGGGATGCCAAAAATCAAGGTCCCTCCATGTTGAAAATCAACAATATGTCTTATGATTCTTGCAATGGCTTCTTGTACCTCAATAATGACATGATTTCTGTTAATCGGGGAGATTTCTTTTCTTTCTTTAAAGGCCATAATACGAGTATTTGAATTTTCCACGAAATGATCAACTTGTCGCACGAAAGACCGAGAAACACCGATAGCGGCTAAAGCGATATCATGAAAATCTTGTACTTCAAATATGTTCCCTTGTCTAAGCATCAAAAATGGCTTCATGCCGATTTTTAAAGTGACTGATAAATTGTTGAGATAAACCGACACGCTTTTTTCAAACAGAATCCCCATTAGATCGGGAGGCCAGCCCCCCTTCCTCATCCGGATATTGTCTTCTGGCTTTTGGCCGAAAAACATAAAACCGCTGACTAAAAAATCGTTCTCGTATTTTTTTACTATAAGAAAACTTCGGTCATCTTCAAAGACTGGAAGCCACTTCTTAAGTTTTTCAAATTCGAGCTCCACATTTTCGCCGATAGGCTGATAAGATAATGCCCACCATGAATTTTTCTCTATATCCTTAAAATCTATGTCACTTGAAGGTACCAAGAAATTTGCATTGACAGGTCTTCCTTCAATCTGCCTATAAAGAATAGCTATCATCCTGTTGACGAGATTGAAGAACGATTCTTCAGTTAAGAAAGGGTGTAAGCTCAGCTCATGACATTTTTTATTATAGATCGCAAAACCTTCCTTTGAGGCTTTAGGATTAAAAATAGCAGCCCGCATAATCGACTTCCTTTACATTGAATACAACAATGCTCATATGGCAGATATGGATAGAATTAAGACGATAATCGTAGTAAATTTCTTGGAATCATGGCTCCTCCATTTCTTTGGCAATTTTGGTAATTGAATTCTGGATACCCAGAATAAAGCATTATAAGCTCCTATTTTTCAAGTAACTAAATGAATCTCAAGGATTCGGAGGCTTGCGCCGTAGGGCAAGCCTCCCCCCAAAGCCGGCATCGTGGCCGCCGCCAATATAAAGTTCAAGATGTGAGAAACAACACCTACCGTCGTCTTCTCAAATAGTAACCGCCTCCCCCGCCGAACACTATTAACAACACTACGATGAGAATAATGATCGCTGTAGTACTCATGGTAATTTCCTCCCTTTAAATTGGTGAACATCTCTGTCAGTTGCGGATTCCTCCGTTGACCGTGCACTTCGTACCCTTCACCTGCCGGCAACGAATCGCCCCTGTCTACGTGGTCCTGGACTCGGCCTCCCCGACGGTCTTTGATCACACGCTTGACACCGTGAACGTCGCTCACGAATTACTGGTCAGGTCCTTAAGGGCAATTACGACCGTTTTCCTATAAAACGGGTTTAACCAAGAAATAGGCAGGCATCTTCATCCGCAAATTGTTTTCTAAGCTGGTCAATGGCATCGCCTCCTATGTTTCAGGAAGCGATAATAACAGCTGCTTGTGGCAGAGTCGTTCCTGTGATGCCTTGATCTTGGTTATGGTCTGTTATGTTCTATTGTTCAATTTTTGTGCCAAGGCGTTAACACTCAGTTCACGTCACCCCATCATTTGATTTATTAGAATAAATAGCTAAAAAGGCCACTTTCAGGGCAGCCATTACTGCTAAATAAAAGACCATATGTGACCGGTGGTCATATATGGCCTTATCCGGCCTTCCCATGATCGTTGTCTTCTGTCTTGGTTTTTGACAGTATTTCTCCATAAAATCAGCATTAAGTGGCTTAAAAAGGTGAACAAAGATTTCTGGCATGAACTTTGACTATTTTGACTATAATGATTGTTGGAAAAAGGATGTCATAGCTGAAGAAAATGACCATTTCAAAGACGAGCTAAAAAACGCGCTGAAGAAGGAAGCCTATGAAATTGCATTTTTTTAATAACAGTTCGGTTGCTTTATTATTATCAGTGCCATGCATGATCAAGGCAGCATTGATAGTCGTATTCCATAAAAAATAGAAAGAATGGCGGCATCTGGAAAAATCAAGTGGCAAAATCCCAGAATTTGTGATCCGCCACGAAAAATGCGGTCTAAAACCCGCAGAGGTTGAAATCAAAAAGGCGGCTTGGACAACGTTAGAAAGGAGTCGAACATGCTTTGGACTATTTTTGTGGTTCTCCTGGTTTTGTGGGCGCTTGGATTGATAACTGGCTACACGATGGGGGGCGTCCTTCATGCGTTGCTAGTTATCGCCATCGTCATTGTGCTCGTCCAATTTTTTCAAGGACGGAGACGAGTGTAACCATTTAATTCCGTGACGGACAAGGTGAGGTCTATACAGCATTTGCGTGAACGTGGATAACCAGAAACTATGCAAAGAGAGAAAGGGCATTATCATGCTACGGCAAGCCAAAGAATTTACAAGTCTCAAGCTTCAGGCGCGCGATGGCGACATCGGCAAAGCCAGTGAGTTCTATTTCGATGACCGGTATTGGACGGTGCGCTACCTGGTTGCCGACACCGCGGGCTGGTTAAGCGGCAGACAGGTTCTCATTTCGCCCTACGCCTTGAGCCCCATAAATTATGACGAGCGCGTCCTTCCGGTGGACTTGACCCAAAAGCAGATTGAGCAGAGCCCACCGATAGATAGTGACCAACCGGTCTCCCGCCAGTATGAAATACAGTATCACGGATATTACGGATGGCCCTACTACGGGTATGGTTCGCAACTTTGGGGCGTCAGCCCTTATATCGTGCGCGACCCGGAAGCATGGAAGGAATTGATGCTCCAGGAGGAGACTTGGGATCACAATCTGCGCAGCACCGGAAATGTGACCGGCTATTACATTCAGGCGCTGGATGGAGGTATCGGCCACGTCGAAGATTTTGTCATCGACGACGAGACATGGTCGATTCGGTATCTGGTCGTGGATACGAAAAACTGGTGGGTTGGAAAACACGTCCTGGTTTCACCGCAATGGATTGATAGAGTAAGTTGGAATGAGTCGAAGGTCTTCGTCAACCTGTCAAGGGCAATCATTAAGGGATCGCCGGAATACTCGCCGGAATCCCTCAACCGGGGCTATGAAACCGAACTATACCGATATTACGACCGGATCGGGTATTGGGCCGATGAACTGGCAGACAAAAG
>QZKV01000124.1 GCA_003599575.1 Desulfobacteraceae bacterium
ATATCGCCCAGGCGGGACCGGCCTTGCCTGCGGCGACGCCCCTGGTCCAGGCCGCGCCGGTTGCAGCGGCCGCACCGGCCGCACCGGCCGCTCCTGCGGCAGCGCCTCAGGCGGCACCGGCCGCCCCGGCCAAGCCCGCTGCACCCAAACCGGCGCCGGCCGCGGTTGTTGGCGCCAAAGGCACCGCGCTGGCGGCACCGATGCCGGGCATGATCGTCAGTTACGCCAAGAAGGTGGGCGATCAGGTCAGCCAGGGCGAAACGGTGGTGGTCCTGGAAGCCATGAAGATGGAAAACGCACTGCCCGCGCCGGTGAGCGGAACCATTACAGCCATTCACTTCAAAAGCGGCGACAGCGTGCCCAAGGGCGCCGTCCTTTGCAATATTGAATAATTGCGAGAGGCCCGAGTATGAAAATTCATGAGTATCAAGCGAAAACCCTGTTTCAACGCTATGGCGTGCCGATACCCAAGGGGGCGGTGGCTTTTTCGGCCGAAGAAGCCAGGGCGGTCGCGGAGGACCTGGGGGGTTTTCCGGTCGTGGTCAAGGCCCAGATCCATGCGGGCGGGCGCGGCAAGGGCGGCGGCGTCAAACTGGCCCGCTCCCTGGATGAAGTCCAAAGCGTTGCCGGACAGATGATCGGGATGAATCTGGTCACCCATCAGACCGGTCCCGAAGGGCGGCTGGTCAAAAAAGTCCTGGTCGAGCAGGGGCTGAACATCGCCAAGGAACTCTATTTGAGCATCATCGCCGATCGCGCCAGCGCCAAAATCGTCCTCATGGCCAGCGAGGCCGGCGGCATGGATATCGAGGCCGTGGCCGAGCAGACCCCGGAAAAGATCATCAAGGTCTTCGTCAATCCGCTGACCGGATTGCAAGCCTATCATGGTCTGCAGGTCGCCTATGGCCTTCATCTCGAGGATGCGGCGGTTAAACCGCTGGTGCAGCTGCTGAACAGCTTGTACCGGCTCTTCAGCGAATACGATGCCTCCCTGGTGGAAATCAACCCGCTGGTCATCACCGCCGAGCAGAGCGTGTTGGCCCTGGATGCCAAAATCAACTTCGACGACAACGCCCTTTTCCGCCACAAAGATATTCTCGAGTTCCGGGATCTGGACGAAGAAAATCCTCTGGAGATTGAGGCTTCCAAGTTCAATCTGAACTATATCAATCTGGACGGCAACGTGGGCAACATGGTCAACGGCGCCGGTCTGGCCATGGCCACGATGGACATCATCAAACTGGCCGGCGCCCGCCCGGCCAACTTTTTGGACGTGGGCGGCGGCGCCAATGCCGAAATGGTTGAGAACGGCTTCCGCATCATTCTCAGCGACCCGCATGTCAAAGGTATCCTGATCAACATATTCGGCGGGATTCTGCGTTGCGATGTGTTGGCCGAGGGCGTGGTCAATGCGGCGCGCAAAACCGGCATCAAGGTGCCGGTGGTCGTGCGCATGGAGGGCACCAATGTCGAACAGGGGCGCCGGATCCTGGCCGAATCGGGCCTGAATCTTACCCCGGCCGTGGATTTGAAGGATGCGGCCCGTAAAGTGGCGGCCATGGTTGGTTGATTTTCAAAGCGTTGATGCATCAAATCCGAAAGAGGGATCGGGATGTACAATCAACCAGTTGACGGACCAACCTATCGAAAACCGATGAGGCGGAGCGAAAATGAGCATCTTTGTCAATAAAGATACCAAAGTGGTCGTGCAGGGCATCACCGGCAAGGAGGGACAGTTCCATACCCGCCAGTGCGTGGCCTACGGCACGCAGGTGGCAGCCGGGGTGACGCCCGGAAAAGGCGGCCGGATGGTGGACGATATTCCCGTTTTTCATACCGTGGCCGAGGCCAGGCAAGCCACCGGCGCCGATTGCAGTTTGATTTTCGTGCCGCCGCCCTTTGCCGCCGCGGCCATCATGGAAGCCGCCGATGCCGGCATCGAATTGATCGTGGCCATCACCGAAGGCATCCCGGTTCTGGACATGCTGAAAATCAAGAATTACCTGGGGATGAGCCGCTCACGCCTGATCGGCCCCAACTGCCCCGGCATCATCGCACCCGGTGAGTGCAAGGTGGGCATCATGCCGGCGCACATTCATCAACCGGGCGGCCCTATCGGGGTTGTATCGCGCTCCGGAACGTTGACCTACGAAGTGGTGCACCAGTTGACCGGCCAGGGCATCGGCCAGACCACCTGCATCGGCATCGGCGGCGATCCGGTCAACGGCACCAACTTCAGCGATTGCCTGGCGGCTTTTGAGGCCGATCCGCAGACCAAGGGCATCGTCATGGTCGGCGAAATCGGGGGCAGCGCTGAAGAAGAAGCGGCCGAATTCATCTCCGCGAACGTGAGCAAGCCGGTGGTGGGCTTTATCGCCGGATTGACGGCGCCGCCTGGCCGGCGCATGGGCCATGCCGGAGCGATCATCAGCGGCAGGAGCGGCACGGCCCAAGGTAAAATCGAAGCCATGCAGGCCGCGGGCATCCATGGTTGCAAGGATCTGGGGCGCTTGGGCGAGTTGTGCAGCGAGGTTTTTAAGGGATTGTATTAATGCGTTTGCCCGGCACCCGTTGGCCTGCTATCGCGCCTTGCGGGGTTTTGGAAGGGACTGTCTTCTAAGATGAAAGCGATGGCTTCTTACCATAGCGGGTTTGAGAAAAAAACGCTCTTGCGCAATGCAGTTCGGTGGCCTTCGCGCATTGCAAACGGGCCAACAGGCAAAGAACCTATGCATGAAATGGGTATAGCCATGGAGATCCTCAGGATCGTCCAGGACGCGATTCCGGCCGATATGATCGGCGCGCGCATCCGCCGCATCAACCTGAAGGTAGGCCGCATGTCGGCCGTGGTCCCCGAAAGCCTGCGCTTTTGCTTCACGGTGGCGGCCGACAAAACCAATGCGGCCGGCGCCGAACTGGCCATCGAGGAGATTGCGGTGCTGCTCCGTTGCGACGACTGCACCCGCGAATGGACGGTTGACGCGCCGGATTTTGTCTGTCCCACGTGCGGCCGCGGAGAGGTGAAGATGCTTGCCGGGCGCGAACTGGACATCGTCTCGATTGAAATCGCTGAGGAGGACGGCCAAGATGCTCACCCTGAATAAAACATTGTTGTACCGCCATCACCAGGAGGGACATCCGCCCCATTCGCATCCCCATCTGCCCCCTTCAGCCGGCATGGAAACGCACCAATCCGGGGGCCGGGAGATCAAAGTGGTGCGGCGCGTACTGGACGCCAACGATATCATGGCCGCCAAGAACCGGGAGCTGTTTGCGTCCAAAGGTATTTTTGTTCTGAACATGATGAGTTCGCCCGGATCGGGCAAGACCACCATTTTGCAGAAGACGCTGGCGCAATTGATGCCCGAGCTGCGCTGCGCGGTGATCGTGGGCGACATCTGCACGACCCAGGATGCGGACCGCCTGGCCCTTTCCGGTGCGCCGGTGGTGCAAATCAACACGGACCAGTTCGGCGGCGATTGCCATCTGGCCGCGCATGTGATCGAACGCGCCCTGGGCGGCCTCGACCTGGACGTGGTGGACCTGCTGATCGTTGAAAATATCGGCAACCTGGTTTGCCCGGCCGAATTCGACATCGGGGAAGACAAGCGCGTGGTCGTTCTTTCGGTCACCGAAGGAGAGGACAAACCCGCCAAATACCCGCTGATGTTTCGGCAGTGCGATGCCATGCTGCTCAACAAGATCGATCTGCTGCCGTATCTGGAATACGACCCGGCCATCACGCTGAACAGCGTGGCCCAGATACATCCCGGCATGCCGGTATTCCGGCTCTCCGCCAAAACCGGTCAAGGATTCGAGGCGTGGGTTCAGTGGCTGAAAGATCAGATCGCGGCCAAGCGGCGCGACGGGGAAAGAGGCCGCTCGAAGTAAATCATCTGCCCAACCGCACGCCCCGCTGTTGTGCGCGGTCAGCGCGCTTTCCGCCAAAATAATTAGGAGAGTGGTTTGCACCACCAGGATTTTGGTCTAGCGCATAAAAAAAGCCCCTGCTTATAATGGCAGGGGCCCTGGCGTGATCCGATGGAAACGAAGCTAATCTGCCGGGCGGCAGTCCGGCAGCGGATTCCCTGCTACATCGGCTCGGTGGGATAACCGGCGCCCACCCACTCGTTCCATCCGCCCTTTAACGCGAAGACATTGGTAAATCCACGATCCTTCAGCTGAAGTGCCGTACCGGCACTGGTGTTCTCAGCGGGTCAGGCACAGTACAGCACGATCTGCTTGTCAAGCGGGTACGCATCGGCCCACGCGGACACTTTTTCCGGATCCTCGGATATGGATTCCTTGATTTTGAGCTCTTGTTCTTCCTGATGCCTGCGCACATCGATGATGATCCATTGCGGATCATCCAGCCGCTCCACGACCTTCTTTTTTTCGATTCTTTGTATTTCCATGATGCTCTCTCCTTTCCGAAACTTCGAGAATGCCGCGGAATCAGAATCCGTGGAATCAGGTCCGGACCCTATTTCAGGGCACAGATCAATGGGCTCTGAATGAACCGGTGGACGGACGGGGCGGGCGGCCGCTACGACCGGCGCCGGAGAAGGGCGGTTTTCACATCCGGGTGCAGGCGCCGGTACGCCTGCCGCTTGTGTTTAAGGTCCTTTTTTCCGTTGCAAAAGGAGCGGGGAGCCAACCCTGTTGAGAGCATTACCAGTTTGTCACTCACAATGGCGAATCGTACGAATGGAAATAAACAAACCGGTAATGCTCCCACCTGTTCTGCTTGCACAATACTGATGTGAAGAGAGACGGTATACGTGATTGCATGAATTTACCAGCGGCCTTACTTTCGATGTGATGCACGCGAAAGGAGAAAGGTCATGAGTATCCCCGAACAACTTCAGCCTATATCAGATACCATTTGGGAATTGCCCGCCGGATACAAGGAAGGCATGCGGGTTCCGGCCCGTATTTACGCCACGGAAAAGCTGGTGCACCAGATGGACGACGGCGTTTTCGACCAGGTCACCAATGTGGCCACCTTGCCGGGCATCCGCCGATACGCCCTGTGCATGCCGGACGGCCATTGGGGCTATGGTTTTCCCATCGGCGGCGTGGCGGCCATGGACGTCGAGGAAGGTGTCATTTCACCGGGCGGCATCGGCTTCGATGTCAACTGCGGCATGCGCCTGATGGTGACCACGCTTACCTATGCGCAAATCGAACCTTATCTTCACCGGCTGGTGGACCGTTTGTTCGAACAGGTGCCGGCCGGCGTGGGAAGCAAGGGACTGTTGAAAGTATCCAAAACCGAGTTCCGCGATGTGGTGGAACAAGGCGCGCGCTGGTGTGTGGACCATGGCTACGGTCGCCCCGAGGATCTGGAGCGCACCGAGGAGAACGGCTGCATCCAGGGCGCCGATGTCTCCAAGATCAGCGAGCGCGCGGTGGACCGGGGCTATCAGCAGCTTGGCACGCTCGGCTCCGGCAATCACTACCTGGAGATCCAGGTGGCCAAACCGGAGTATATCTACGACTCCCGGACCGCGGCTGTTTTCGGCATCGACCGGCCCGACCAGGTGGTGGTGATGTTTCACTGCGGCAGCCGCGGGTTTGGACACCAGGTGGCGACCGATTACCTGCGCACCTTCCTCAAGGTCATGGATTCGAAATACGGCATACGCATCCGCGACCGGGAATTGGCCTGCGCGCCGTTTAAGTCGCCTGAAGGCCAGGATTATTTCGCCGCCATGAAATGCGCCATCAACATGTCTTTTGCCAACCGGCAGATGATCGCCCATCGCGTGCGCGAAGTCTTCTCGGAGGTGCTGCAAAAACCGCCTGAAGAACTGGGGCTGCGCCAAGTGTACGATGTGGCCCATAACACCGCCAAGCTGGAGAGTCATCTCCTCGACGGACGGCCTTGTGAGCTGCTGGTGCACCGTAAAGGCGCCACCCGGGCCTTCGGCCCGGGTACGGATCTGCCGCGGGAGTATCGGGAGGTCGGACAGCCGGTGATCATCGGCGGCAGCATGGAAACCGGCTCCTATCTGCTGGTCGGGGTTCCCAGCGGGGACCAATCGTTTTACAGCACGGCCCACGGCAGCGGCCGCACTATGAGCCGCAAAAAAGCCAAACAGCAATTCCACGGCAAAACGATCCAGCAGCAGATGAAGGACCGGGGCATTTACGTGCGCAGTATCTCCTTCGCCGGTCTGGCCGAGGAGGCCGGCCCCGCTTACAAAGATATCGATGAAGTGGTCGAAGCCGCCGCCCGGGCCGGTATCAGCAAGCCGGTTGTGCGGCTGCTACCCATCGGGAATGTGAAAGGATAGCTCGCAAAAGGAGTCGCCATGGCAGCCAAAACACCCCTCACACTGATCACCGGCACCTTGGGCAGCGGCAAAACGACCCTTTTGCGCCACCTGCTGCGACATGCCGATCGACGTCTGGCGGTTTTGATGAACGAATTCGGCGAAATCGCCATCGACAGCCGGGTGGTTTCCGGAGAGAACATTCGGATGGTCGAGCTGGCCGGCGGCTGTGTATGTTGTGAACTGACCGGTGAATTCGAGGCAGCCGTGCGGGAGCTGCTGGCGACCGCCGCGCCCCAGCATATCGTGCTGGAGGCCACCGGCGTGGCCGAATCCGAAGCGCTGGTCTATGAGGTGCAGGAGAGTCTGCCCGAGGTACGGCTGGACTGCACGGTTGGTGTAGTAGACGCCGATACCAGTGTGCGTTTTCCACAGGTGGGACACGTGGGACGCATGCAGCTGGAAGCAGCCGATATGATCTTGATCAACAAACTGGACCTGGTTTCCGGCGATCAGGCCGACGCCGTCACCCGCCAAATCCGACGCCACAATGATCGCGCGGTGCTTTTGCGGACCACTTACTGCACCATCGATCCGCAGATCGTGTTCGGACCTCATACGCCTTCCGAAAAGCGGACGGTGCATCCGGATCGCTTCCAGCACCGTCATCAGGAGCGGCCCTTTGAATCTTTCGTTTACGAAAGCGGGCGTCCCATCGAGCGGGGCTGCTTCGAACAATTGGCCGCGGCTTTGGGGGAAAGGGTCGTGCGCGCCAAAGGCTTTTTGAAAACCCCGCAGGGCGGGTTTCTATACAACCAGGTCGTTTCGCGCTGGGAACTGGAACCCTTTGCGGCCGAGCGGACCCAGCTGGTGTTTATCGGCTGGGATTTGGACAATGTCCAAGCCGAGGTGGTGCGCCATCTCAACCATTGCGCGAAATTACTTCCCAAAGCATTTCAGGAGTAGTGGACGCTTTTATTCCTGGTAAAAGGATTTTTGCGAAATCTGAAATGAAGTATATTGGCAGGTCGAGGCATACATCCATTGCCGCACTCAACTTATTTGAATACCAACAGCGGGGAAAAAGCTTATGCCGTACCAGTATTTGGAAGAGATCGCCACGGCCGATGTGGCCTTCAAGGCGTGGGGTGAAAGCCCGCAAGCGATGATCCTGGCCGCAGGCGATGCAACCATGCAGGTCATGGTGGAGGATCTGGAGGCCATATCGGAACACCTGACGCGCACCTTTGCCGTGCAGGCCGAATCCATGGAAATGCTCCTATTCGATATTCTGCAGGAAATCATTTACTACAAGGATGCGGATCAACTTCTGCTGCGGTTGAAGAATATTTCCATCCAGGAGCAAAACGGGTCGTTTGCAGCCGCCGTTGAAGCGCGGGGAGAAAAACTCGACCCGACCAAGCATGCGCTCAACGCCGATGTCAAAGCCGTCACCCTGCACCGCTTTTGCGTGCAGCAGACGGCGCACGGCTGGGAGGCGACTGTGGTTTTGGACATTTGAACCAAAGGAGCTCTGCCATGGTTTACAAGGATCGATTGGATGCAGGCCGCCGGCTGGCCGAACAGCTCATCCAGTATCGACAGCATCCCCAGGCAATCGTGCTGGCCCTTCCGCGCGGCGGGGTTCCGGTCGGCTTCGGCGTTTGTCAGTTGCTGGGGCTGCCTCTGGACATATTTGTGGTCCGCAAAATCGGCGTTCCCGGGCACGAGGAGACGGCCATGGGGGCCATTGCATCCGGAGGTGTACGGGTGCTCAATAAAGATATCATTCGCACGCTGGGCATCCGCGATGAGGTTATTGCGGCTGCCGCGGCGGTCGAGCAAGTAGAACTTGAGCGGCGCGAGAGCCTTTACCGCGGCGATCGTTTTCTGCCCGATTTGACCAATCGCATTGTGATCCTGGTGGATGACGGCATGGCCACCGGTGCCAGCATGGCGGCCGCCGTTCAGGCGTTAACGGCTTTTCGCCTGCGACGCCTTGTCGTCGCCGTTCCGGTCGCGGATCAGGAAGTCTTGAATCAGTTCAAAGACTCGGTCGATGAACTCATTTGCCCCCACAGGCCGCCCGTTTTTCAGGCCGTCAGCCTGTGGTACGAAGATTTTTCCCAAACCACCGATGAACAGGTCCGTGCCTATCTGCGTAAGGCCGAGGAGATACCCGTAAACAGGGTGGACTAGAACTTTTCGCTCCCCCCGGGCCTCACTTTCCGCCTCAGGCGGATTGCGGCGTAGAAACAGCGGATGTAAGTTTGCCACCCGGCCGGTGGTTTTGTTGCCGGGGCAGTTCCAGCGATCCCGGCCGGCATCATGCTCAGTTGATCTGGCACACGTTCGCGGCGGCTTTTTCGGCCCAAAATGGGGACATTTTACGCAATCGCTCGATGACCTGCGGCATCTTTTCGATGACCAGATCGATCTCCGCATCGGTGTTATAGGTGCTCAAGCTGAAGCGGATCGAGCCGTGGGCGGCGGTGAAAGGCACATCCATGGCCCGCAATACATGCGAGGGCTCCAGCGAGCCCGACGTGCAGGCCGATCCGGAAGAAGCACAAATTTTGTACTCGTCCAACAGAAGCAGTATGGCCTCGCCTTCCACGAATTCAAAAGCGATGCTGGTGGTGTTGGGCAGGCGGTGATCCCGGTCGCCGTTGATGATTGCATTGGGAATTCGTTGTACCAGGGTCTCTTCCAAGCGGTCCCGCAGCGCCCTGACGCGGGTATTTTCTTCCTCCAGCCGTTCTCCGGCCAATTCGGCGGCCTTGCCCAAACCGATGATGCCGGCCACGTTTTCAGTGCCGCCGCGGCGGCCGTGCTCCTGATGGCCGCCCAGCAAAAAAGGCGCGAACTTGGTGCCCTTGCGGATGTAAAGCGCTCCCACGCCCTTGGGGGCATGTAGTTTGTGGCCGGAGAGAGACAGCATATCGATGACACTTTCGCCCAAGTTGACAGGCACCTTTCCCACTGCCTGCACCGCGTCCGTATGGAAAACCGCGCCGCGCCTGCGCACCTCGGCGGCAATCTCTTCGACCGGGAAGATGATGCCCGTTTCATTGTTGGCCCACATCAGACTGACGATCGCGGTATCGTCATTCAGATGGTGATAAAGGTATTCAACGTCCAGGCGGCCCAGCTTGTCCACCGGGACGAAAGTGACCCGATAGCCGTTGCGGCTCAGGTACTCGGCCAGGTTCTTGACGGCCGGGTGCTCCACCTTGGAGGTGATCACATGCCGTTTGGCCGGGTAGGACCGCAACGCCGCCCAGACGGCGGTGCTGTCGCTTTCCGTGCCGCAGGCTGTAAAGACGATCTCCTCGGGCTGGGCTCCCAGCAGATCGGCCGTTTTGGCGCGGGCTTCCTTGATCTTTTTGCCCACATTGCCGCCGAATGTGTGCATGCTGGAGGGATTGCCGTAAAAGGTGCTTAAATAGGGCAGGATCTCTTCGAGCACCTCGGGGGCCACTTGGGTGGTGGCGTTGTTATCGAGGTAGATCGGTTTCATGAAACCACCTCCTCGACCACGAGTTCCTGGGCTACCAGCTCCTTGAGCTTGGTTTCCACATAATCTTTCAAGGTGATGTTGGACATGGCACACGAGGCGCATCGCCCCTTGAGCTTGACCATGACGCGGTTGCCTTCCACATCGACCAGTTGAATGTCGCCGCCGTCCTGATTCAAAGCCGGTTTGATCTCACGCTCCAGAGTCTCTTCGATGAGTTTGATCTTCTGGATGTTGGTCAGCGGTTTGGCCTGGGGGGGCTTGGCGGCCTGTGAGCCCGTGGCGCGGTCGATAATATCCTGAATGCTTTCGTGGCATTTGCCGCAGCCTCCGCCGGCTTTGATATAGTTGGTGATTTCCTCGATGGTTTTCAAACGGTGATCGGTGATCGCCCTTTCGATCTGAACGTCGGTCACGCCGAAGCATTCACACACAACGTTGCCGACCTGCTTGCGGGCGGCGTCGCCGCGGTAGCAGGCGATGGCTTTTTCCAAAGCTTCCTGACCCATGACCGAGCAGTGCATTTTTTCTTTGGGCAGACCGCCCAGGTATTCGGCAATATGATCGTTGGTGATTTGTTGGGCTTCCTCAATGGTCTTACCGATGAGCAACTCGGTCAGCGCCGATGCCGATGCGATCGCGCTGGCGCAGCCGAACGTCTTGAACTTGGCGTCGACAATCCGCCCTTCGTCATCGACCTTGAAGGTTAATTTCAGTGCATCGCCGCAGGCCATGGAACCGACTTCTCCGACGCCGCTGGCATCCTCGACTTCTCCCACATTGCGCGGATTGAGGAAATGTTCTTTCACTTTATCCGAATATTCCCACATGATGTCCTCCAGGGGGGGTTGAATTTGCAACTTGAACTGCTTGCAGCAGCTTGCCCGGTTTAAGCATTTGATGCATAATAAGCATCAAATGGCCGATTTAAAGCGCGGAGTCAAGTCGCCGCGCCCATTGAGCCGGCAAGTCTGCAGGGGGGAATATATTCGCCTTTATCCCTCCATGCAACCAAAGGAGGTGCTGGATGGAAATCCGTAAAGCGGCGTTTGCGGGCAGCTGGTATCCCCAACAGGCGGCCGCATGCAAAAAAGAAATCCGGCAATATTTAACGGATGCGCCTGCTCAGGAAGACTCCGGCCCCTGGCTGGCTGGAATCGTGCCCCACGCCGGTTGGTTTTACAGCGGCCGGATTGCCTGCGGCGTCATCGATCGTCTCAAGGATGCGGAACCCATTGATCTTGTGGTGGTGTTTGGAATGCACCTGCATTTCGGATCGCCCAATTACATGATGGCCGAGGGCGCCTGGGAGACCCCCTTTGGTGAGCTGCCGGTCGCCGGTCAATTGGCTGAAGCGCTGAAAGGGCGGTTTGAGTTTCAACTGGAAACCCCCCATCGATTTATTCAGGACAACACCGTCGAGCTGCAGCTTCCTTTTATCAAATATCTTCTTGACCCCAGCGAGTTTTTGGCCATCGGCGCGCCCCCGGCGCCCGCTTCCCTGGACATCGGGCGGGCCGTGGTCGATTGGGCCAGGGGAAACAACAAACGATTTCGAATAATCGGCTCGACGGATCTGACGCATTATGGGCCCAATTACGGTTTCACCCCCCACGGACGCGGAAAGCCGGCGGTCGCCTGGGTCCGCGACCAGAATGACCGCCGGATGATCGAGACCATGCTGGCCATGGCGCCCGAACGGGTGCTCGAGGAGGGGTTGCGCAACCAGAACGCCTGTTGCGCCGGCGCGGCCGCCACGGTCATTGCCGCGGCGCGGCATTGCGGCGCAACCCGCTCCCAATCGATTGCCTACGCCTCGAGTTTCGAGAAAAGCCCCGGTGACAGCTTTGTGGGGTATGCAGGTCTTGTTTTCGGTCTTTAGCAGCGTATCCCGAACAGGTTTGCTCTGGTTTCGGATTTCATCAATCCGATAATTAGGAACCACACCGAAAATCACCGCTTTTTCAGACCGTCCGTTGAATCGGCCAGAAAAATATTTAATCTAATGGTACTTAGATATGGCTGATGGCGATGCCTGTTGGCTGAAGCCAGCGGCTTGCCATGTCGATTGAGAGGTACAGCAACAATGATATTCATCAAATATATGCGCCGGCTGTTCAATAAGGAGCGCATGGCCCAGCGTATGGAATATGTGCAGGAAATGTCCTGCGAGCCCCAATTGAAAACGGTTGCGCCCGCCGTCGGCCCAGCATACCCGGAATCCATTTCCACACCCTCAGGGGCGGGGAAAGAAGCTGAAATCGCTTTTTCACCCCAGGGCGACTTGGAAGCGTATGTGCGTGAATTGGATGTTTCCAAAGAAGCCATCGAGCGCTGGATCTCCGCCGGGGTGCTGTTGCCCGAAGAGACCAAAGTGGCCACCAAAATGATCCAAATCATGTGCCGACAAAGCAAGCCGAAGATGCATTGAAAAACATACCTCTTGACCCCCAAGCCGGCATTTTGCTGCCCGGCCAACTCCAGATCAGGATGGGGCGCTCTAAAGTTTTCCTTTTGAGAACCGAGGTTACTCATCTTGAGCGGAGGTGAATTTTCGACCCGATCTAATTTCTAACGACAACTTGCCGTCGCACGGGTTCACCCGAATCTGGGACGTTCCGGGTTTGGGTGTTTCGAATCCTGAAATATCCGTCCGTGGCGTATCGCGGACGAGACGCTCGCCCCGGTTACGGTAACGGAACCGACGAGCCACTTCGTGAAGGGCAAAATCAGCAAATTTCCGCTATG
>QZKV01000051.1 GCA_003599575.1 Desulfobacteraceae bacterium
TGAGCAAAATCGTCAGTGCCTTCAATGAAAGAATGCAAACGGATAAGGTGCTCAAGGCACAATACAGCTCGTTGAATTCACAATTCAAGGTTTGACCCCTTATTGACCCCTTATTCCTTATTCCCACAAAAGGAGCTTCGGATGATAACGGCTATTGACCAATTCCGGAAGTACGGTGAGCGGATCGAAGCGCTGATCCGGCCGGCAACTTTTCCTCTGGCTGTAAAACTGGTCCGCTCGGAAACTGATCTGCCGTCGGAATACAAAAGGCCCTCCAGGGACCTGGGCGGGCAGAATTTTGTCTGCCAGAATTTCAAGATGGCCCGCTCTTACGGGTGGACGATGGCCGTCACCGCGGCGGACATCAACTGCAAACTGGCGCGCGCCGTTTATGGATGGGATGTTCTGAGCGAGGAGGAAAGAAGGTGGGCCGAAGCGTTCAGCGTCGGGCTCTACGCCAAGGACGGCTCTACCGCCGCCAAGTTCGAGCAGCATCTCCATACGCTGGAGGACCCATTCGAAGGACTGGTCATTTCTCCCCTGACGCGCGCCAGATTCGTTCCGGACACGGTTCTGATCTACTGTATGCCGGCTCAGGCCATGCGCTTTGTCCAGGGATACCTGTTCATGCAGGGGGGCGTATTGGAATTCAGCGCCGCGGGACGGGTGGGTTCCTGCCACGAGGGTGTGGTCAAGACGATCAAAACGCAAAAGCCGCAGTACGTCACTTTGGGCAATGGGGACCGCATCTGGGGCGGAGCCCAGGATCACGAGGTCATGTTTGCCTGTCCCGGTGACATTCTGCCTGTTTTGATCGAGGGTCTCGAAAGGACCCATTCCGCCGGTTTGCGATACCCGGTACCTCAATACATGAATTACTCGCCGGGGTTTCAGGCTGCCTTCGAGAAGGCAGCCATGGATCGGGCCGGCGGAACGATAAAGAAATAGCAACCTCTCCACTGATTTTAGTATTGGCTCTTTTCAGCAAAAAAGCATAGATCCCGTCCTTCAAGGAAGGATTGTTGCCCTTCGGAGAAATTTGAAGCGGCATACACCTCTGATCGAAAAGGAGCTAAAATGAATTATTTATTGCAGCCTCAAAAGTACCGCTCTTTGATGTCCGATGCAGGTTCGCGAGCCATCATGGATAAAACCATCGCCTTCTTCGAGAAAATGGGCAAGACTCGGATCACGGAAGACTTTAACAAGAAGGTGTGGTATCGCGAGTTCGTCGATTTCATCGCTAAAGAGCAGATCTTTGCCAAGCTTCTCACCCCAAGCGCCTACGGCGGGGGCGACCCGGACTGCCGCTGGGACACCGCCCGCAACAATGAATTTTCCGAGCTGCTGGCCTTTTACGGCCTGGGCTACTGGTATTGCTTCCAGGTCAGCATCCTGGGCCTGGGGCCCATCTGGATGAGCCCCAACGAAAAGGCCAAACGAAAGGCGGCCGAACTGCTCAAAAAGGGGGCCATCTTTGCCTTCGGATTATCCGAGCGGGCGCACGGCGCGGATATTTATTCCACCGAAACCGCGCTGACGCCCAAACCCGACGGCACCTGGGTGGCCAACGGCGAAAAATACTACATCGGCAACGGGAACGAAGCGGAGATGGTGTCGACGCTGGGCAGGATCAAGGACGGCACGGACGACTACACCTTCTTTGTCACCAATTTCCGCCACAAGGCCTATGAACTCAAAGGGAACGTCGTTTCGCACCAGGAGTACGTCTCCCAGTTCGCGCTGCATGACTACCCCATTACCGGGGACGACATCCTTTCACGGGGATCGCATGCCTGGGATTCATCCCTCAACACGGTCAACATCGGCAAGTTCAACATCGGTCCGGGCTCCATAGGTGTCACCGAACACTGTTTCTACGAAGCCATCACGCATGCCGCCAACCGCATTCTCTACGGGATGCCGGTCACCGACATGCCGCACGTGCGCAAAAACTTCGTGGACGCCTGGCTGCGCATCGTGGGCATGAAGCTCTACCAGCGCCGGGCGACCGATTATTTCCGCAATGCCGACGCCAGCGACCGCCGCTATCTGCTCTATAACCCGACCAGCAAAATGAAAGTCACGCTGCAGGCCGAGGAGGTGGTCAACCTGCTGTGGGAAGTCATCGCCGCCAGGGGCTTCGAGAAAGACACCTACTTCAGCCTGGCCACCTCCGACATCCGGGGGCCTTCGAAGCTGGAGGGGACGGTGCACGTCAATGTGCAGCTCATCCGCAAGTTCATGAAGAACTATTTCTTCAACCCCGCGGAGTACAAGCCGGTTGATCCGGATCTCTCCCTCAAGGACGACCTGTTCCTTTTCAACCAGGGCCCGACCAAGGGGCTGGGCGGCGTCCGGTTCCATGACTACACACCTGTTTTCGAAGCCAACCGGCACCTGCCGAACGTGGCCGTTTTCATCCGCCAGATCGATCTTTTCAAAGAGATGCTGGAGGGGGCGGGACCGGACAAGGCCCAGGATATGGACCCCTTGTTCTCCCTGCCGCTGGGCGAAATGTTCTCCATCGTGGTCTACGGCCAGCTGATTCTGGAACAGGCCAGATTCGACAACGTCGATCCCGATGTCGTCAACCAGATTTTCGATTTCATGGTGCGCGATTTCGCCCGATTCGCCCTGCAGATCTACGGTATGCACAACACCCGCGACGATCAGCGGGCCTACTGCAAGGAGATCATGCTGATCAAGTCCCAGGGCGACGCCGCGCAGTGCAACCGCGTCTGGGAAAAATATGTGTTCGCCCTGAACGGCGAGTATGAAATGAATCCGTAGTCGGCGGATGGGGACCGCACTGCGGCCGGAGCCTGTGATGTCGATGACAGGGGGTGGCGAAACTGTCCCCCGCCGGCCGCTCGGAGGGGCAGATGCAGGATGATCGTTATTCCCGAAGAGAAGAACGACGGCCGTCCAGGAGGCGGGCCAGGCCCGCCAATGATGCTGAAACACGGCTTTCCAGAATTGCATTTAACAAGTTAACAAGTTAAGGGCGTCCCTCTATTAACTGTTTTTGTCCTAGAAGTCAACAACGTCCCCCAATGTTGCCAATGTTCCCCAATGTTGCCAAAAAAGCATGCAAAATGGAATTGGAAAGCCATTTTTTACAAAGCGGGGAGGTTTTTAGTTTTAGACTGCACCATAAATACCGCGAATCACGCATGGCCATCCCTTATGCTGCAATATAAACAGTATGGACTCGCCCTTTGCGAAGGCAATCGGCGCATGATTTTGGGACAAGTTTAAAAACACTCAAAAAAAGGAGAACCAAACCATGCTTTGCTCAATAGCAACCAACATTAACGAGTCAACTCTTCAGACCATAAAGGATCTTGAGAAAGAGCTGGGCAAATCTCTTTTGGCATTCAAGTGTCATGAGGTAAAACCATCAATGGTTAATGGCAAGGAATTGGATAAAATAAAGGAAGTCGAAAAGAGTCTGGGAATATCTCTTGTAGCTGTTGAAGCCTGATTATGGCATACTCTCAGCGGCTGCCCTTCCTCTTAGCCTTGATGCTGTTGCATATGCTGTGGTCTATTGTAAAAGCGATTTGCAAATGGGCCGTTCACGCGTCGTGACCGGCCCATTTTTAAATGGTAGTAAATCGGTGCGGTCCCCTCATTGTTCAATCCATCAACGCTCTCATGATGTGAGCATCACTGTCCCTGACCACCTCTCTGTTGCTGTAATCAGCGTAATCGATCCGGACCGGTTCATAGCACTCGTTCATCAGCGGCGACGAAATCATGAAATCGGCGGTTGCGCGGTTGCACGCGACCGGAATATTGTACACTACCGCAATTCGCAGCAGGGCTTTTACATCGACGTCATGGGGTTGCGGCTGCATCGGATCCCAGAAGAAAATCATGACATCGATTTTGCCTTCGGTGATGAGCGCCCCCAATTGCTGATCGCCGCCCAGCGGGCCGGATTTCAACTTCTGTATGGATGGAAGGACCAGCCCCGATTGTTTGCAGGCGGTTCCGTCGCGCAGGGTCTCCTCGATCAGCCGGCCGGTAGTCCCGGTGCAAATCAAATGGTGTTGCAGGATGATCTTGCAATTCCACTCGACCCACTCAACCATGTCTTCCTTGCGGTTGTCGTGGGCTACGAGAGCGATAGTTTTTACTTTCTCCATGAGAATACTCCCCATTAAATCAATGATGGCTGCGGTATGCATTTTTGACCGCGAAGAGGGGCACGCCCTTAAGAACAATCCGGAAGCATCGAACGCGGGCACTTGGAGCGCTGGTCGAGAAGCCGCAACATAGCGGATCTATATTGCAGTGTCTGCAGGAGCAGTAGGTTATTGAAGCATTAGGAAACAGGACTTTCATTAGACGCAGTTGTCACGATCAAGGTCCAATGAGTAAAGCGTATCGAGCGGGTGTCAAGCCGCTCTTTTAAATGATTTGAGAATTTCGGTCACCTGGGTAATCTGAACTCATGAACAGGAAAATAGTAGGTTGAGGATCAGCGCTCCTTTATCAATTGGCTATTCATTTATTGGACGTACCCTCTTTACAGTATTTATTTATGGACGTCCCCCTTACATCCCAGTTATTTATTTATGGACGTCCCCCTTACATCCTCCCCCTTACATCCGTCCCCCTTACATCGTGGGCAACGAGAGCGATAGTTTTTACTTTCTCCATGAGAATACTCCCCATTAAATCAATGATGGCTGCGGTATGCAATTTTTGACCGTGAAGAGGGGCACACCCTTAAGAACAATCCGGAAGCATCGAACACGGGCACTTGGAGCGCTGGTCGAGAAGCCACAACATAGCGGATCTATATTGCAGTGTCTGCAGGAGCAGTAGCTTATTGAAGCATTAGGAAACAGGACCTTCATTAGACGCCGTTGTCACGATCAAGGTCCAATGAGTAAAGCGTATCGAGAGGGTGTCAAGCCGCTCTGTAAATGATTTGAGAATTTCGGTCACCTGGGTAATCTGAACTCATGAACAGGAAAATAGTAGGTTGAGGATCAGCGCTCCTTTATCAATTAGTTATTCATTTATTGGACGTCCCTCTTACAGTTATTTATTTATGGACGTCCCCCTTCAGACATGGACGTCCCCCTTCAGACATGGACGTCCCCCTTCAGACAGGGTAGGGGAGAAAAACAGATCATTGTGGACCGCGGGTGCCGGCAGCGGTCCGTTTCGGGCTATTTGTCAAACAGCGCCTGTATCTGTTTTACGTCCGTCATCCCGCTTTGCAGGGCCAGCATCAAAAGGATGCGCGCTTTCTGAGGGTTCAAGTCATCAGCGAATATCGCCCCGGCATCCTTGAGTGTTTTTCCGCCGCCTTCAAACCCATAGACCGGCAGGACCCTGCCGGACTGAACCCGCGTTGAAATTACAACCGGAATGCCCTTTCCGATCGCGTACTTGATCGCCTCGAACATGGGAATGTTTAGGTTGCCCCACCCGAGGGCCTGGATGACGATGCCCTTTGCGCCTTGGTCCGCCGCGGCTTTTACCAGGGATCCGCTGGCCCCCCCATACATGGCAACAATTTCGATATAGGGAAGTTTTTCGGAAGCCAAGGCAATGAACTGTCTCCGCAGGGGCGTCTGGTAAAAAATCACGCGATCATTGTCTGCGTACCCCAAAAACCCAAAGTCGCCTGAGTTGAATGTCTCGACGCTCGACGTATGGGTCTTGGTCACGAAGCGGGCTGCATTGATCTGGTTGTTCAGGACAATCATTGAACCCTTGCCTTTGGCGTCGGGCGACACGCAGATGCGAACGGCGTTTAAAAGATTGCGCGGACCGTCGAAATCCGGCTCGGATGCGTTTCTCTGCGCACCGATCAGCACAATCGGCTTGTCGCTCTTGATCGTCAGGTCGAGGAAATAAGCCGATTCCTCGAGCGTATCCGTGCCATGGGACACGATCACCCCGGCCACTTCGGGCCTGGCCAAGGCCTCGTTCGCGGCTTTTTGCAAAGCCACCCATCTTTCGGGGTCCATGTAATCGGAAGGAACATTGGACAGGTTTTGTACTTCGACCTGGGCGTATTTGGAAATTTCCGGGACCGTGGCAAGCAGATCTTCACCGGAAATGGCCGGGACGGGCGCTTTTTTGACCGGATCGATTTTCATGGCAATCGTGCCGCCGGTGGCGATCAACTTGACAATGGGCAAAGCGGCCAAAGCTATGCCGGTCAAAACGAAGATCATCGTTACCACGATCATGATTGAAACAAATGCTCTTTTACACACGGCAACCTCCCTTGGTTAAGTGTTGAGGGTTTTGCCGAACCTGCCCGGCAAAACGTTACTACCTTGAAAAAATCAGACATCCATTAGCGGGGAATTGGAGGGGGAATGGCCATCGTTATTCAGGTTGATGCAGGGCCTTGCGCTGAAGAGGATCGGCAAGGATGCAGACGGCAGCATCCGTGGGAGTTGACATACAGTGACATCGGTGATGGATAGGAGTCAACAGGAAAAAACTTTCCCGCATGATGACCCATCAGACACCCATTTCGCGAGGCCGTGAACCTTTCCGGGCATCTCCACCGCTCAGAATAGCGATCGTCTCGGAAATTTCTTTTCGCGAGACCGACCGGCGCAGTTCTTACATGCGGGCCAGGACCTGAGCGAAGCGCAAGCCTTCGGCGGCGCCGATCCATTCCAATTGCAGCTTGAGTTGCCTTTTCGGCGGTCATTATGTCGATCCCTTTGAAGAACCTGTTAGTGCAATCGGGAGATAGTAGATGACGCCCTTCATATGTCTTAAGGGTGGCCTCTTTCACTCGTTCACTTTATCCGGCCCGGGCCCGGCCTGCCTCTATGTGCTTTTTGACCGTGCGGCGATCGAGGCTCACACGACGGGCAACCGCTTCGATGGTCCCCAGGCGCCGGTAAAGCGCATGGCAATAGGCGGCCATCAGCCCCTGTGCGTCCAGATTGCCTTCCAGCATGTCCGCGAGCATACGCGCTTCGGGCTCGGCCGGCTGCGCCCGGTATTCCGGATCATAGGCGCGGTAGAGCAGGATGCGGCGCACGCATTGTTCCAGCTCGCGCACATTGCCCGGCCATGGGTAGGCCAAGCCCAGGCGGCGGATGATGATATTGCGCAGCATGTCCGTCAGTTCGCGCGAAGGCCGGCCCAGGATGTGTCCGACGGTGTGATCGAGCAACTCGTCGAGTTCGGCCGGATCTTCCCCGATGCGCTGCGCCAGGCTGGGGATGGCGATGATGTCCGAACACAGCCGATAGTAGAAATCGTCGCGCAGGATCCGGCGCGAGCGGAGTTCGGCCAGCGGACGGTTGGTGGCGGCGATGATGCGGCCGGAGAAGCGCTGGACCTCGTGGCTGCCGACGGGCGTGAAGCGGCGCTCCTGGAGCACTTGCAGCAGTTTGATCTGGATGGGCTGACTCACCTCGCCGATTTCGTCGAGAAAGATGGCGCCGTAAGGGCTGCAGCGCGAGAAAACGCCCCTGTAGTCTTCCCGGGCGCCGGTAAAGGCGCCTTTGCGGTGGCCGAAGAGCTCCGATTCGATCAGCGTCTCGGAGAATTGCGACAGGTTCAGGGGCGTGAACGAGCCGGTGAAGCTGGTCACAAAGCAGCCTTTGCGCTCATCGAAGGGGATGTAGGCCGAGCGGCCGATGGCCCCTGCCGCAGTGCCTTTTCCCGCACCGGTGGGGCCCAGGATCAATGTTGAAAAATCCTCCATGCGGTTCCACAGGAAACGATCGTACCAATCGATGTTGTGGGTGAAGACATTGTTCCAGAGCTTTTCGCGCAGCAGGCGCATGCATGGGCTGCGCCCGATCAGATTCTGGCGGATAAAGAAAAAAGCACGCCGCACCTGAAAACCCAGCTCGAAGTAGCGCACGGCTTCGGCGTGCGCAAAACCGAGCCCCTCGAGCCGCCCGATCATCTCCCTGGCAAACGGAACGGGCAGGCTGCGCTCGCCTTCGGCCATCTGGGCCGCGATCAGCTGGTCCAAGCGGGGCGAGAAGCGGTGAAAGGCCTCGAACAGAAAGGCATAGGTCAGCAGCCGGCGGTCCTGTTCGTTGTACCGGTTGATATCCGATCGCCCGCCCGCCTCCAGAAGACCGACCCGCCGTTCGACCAGCTCGATCACCCGATCCACGCTCTCCATTGCGGTGTCATCCGCGTACAGGCCGGCGATGCGATCGTCGATCTCGGCGCGCGCATCGCTGAATGGGTTGGTCAGAACCGCCTGTCCCACCAGATCGAAAAAGCCACGTTCTTCGACGGTCAAATGCAGCACAGCTCCTCCTTTCGGCTCCCTGGTTCGCCCCTACATACATCAAATGCATACCCCATATTCAAATAATGTACAATCCTCCTTGGTGGTTGTCCTTGATGAACGACATCTAAACAGGAACATTTTCCTGCATTTACAATCGGTTGAAAATGGAAATCGGTCATTGGCACGGGAATTGATTTGGCTTGGGTAACCTTTTCACATTTTAACGAAACCCACGAGGAGGCCGAACATGTCTCTGCAGCCGTCATCCGCAGTCAAAGGGCCCCTGGCGCTGCTCAAGACCCGCCGCTTTGCACCCTTTTTCTGGACTCAGTTCAGCGGTGCATTGAACGACAACCTGTTCAAAACCGCCCTGGCCGGCCAGCTGGCCGACAAGTACGAGAAGTCGACCTTGATACGGCGCATCAAACTCGCGGAAGTCCTCCTCATGGGAGGTGCCGCCCTCGGTTTGCTCCTGAACTGGACGGTCCTCCTGATGGCCCTGCTGTTCGCCATGGGCGCTCAATCCGCTTTCTTCGGGCCGGTCAAATACAGCCTGCTGCCGCAGCATCTGCGCCGCAGGGAGATCGTCGGCGGCAACGGCCTGGTGGAGATGGGTACCTTCGTGGCCATTTTGACCGGCACGATGGCCGGCGGCACACTCATTTGCACTGCCGGCGGCCGCAATATGGTCGCGCTGGCGGTCGTTGCCGTGGCTCTGGCGGGTTACCTGGTCAGCCGCCGCATTCCCCGCGCCAAAGCCGCCGATCCGGGCCTGCGCATCGACTGGCGGCTCGTCCGCGAAACCGGCCGCATGATCCATATCGCCCGCAGGGACAAGGAGGTCTTCCTGGCCATCCTGGGCATCTCCTGGTTCTGGTTCGTCGGGGCGGGTTATCTAACCCAGATGCCTGTTTTTGCCCGCGATGTGCTGCGCTGCGATGCCGGCGCCATCTCCCTTTTGCTGGCCCAGCTATGTGGATGCGCTGTTCATTCTGGCCGCCAGCCCCCGTCCGGTGCGGTTCGTCATGTACGCCGGCTATTTTGACGTTCCGGTGCTGCGGCGGCTCTTCCGGGCCGCCGGCGTGATTCCCATCGCATCCGGCAAAACGAACCCCAACCGCTTGAAGCAGGCCTTCGAAGAGATCGCGCGCACGCTCGACGAGGGCGGGCTGATCTGCATCTTCCCCGAGGGCCGCCTCACCTGCAGCGGGGAAATCGACGCCTTCCGCCCGGGCATCGAACGCATCCTGCAGAGAAACCCGGTGCCGGTGGTGCCGCTCGCTCTGCGCGGTCTGTGGGGCAGCTTTTTCAGCCATGCCGGCGGCCCGGCCATGACCCGCCTGCCGCGCCGCTTCTGGTCGCGCATCGAGCTGGTGGCGGGGGAGATCGTCGCTCCCCAGCGCGCTACCGCCCAGTTTCTGCGATCCCTCGTGCAGGAGCTCAGGGGTGCCTGGGCCTGAACGGCCCGTGGACTCATTCCAACGAAAGGAGAAAAACGATGCAATTCAAGAAATCGATTTTTTGGACAGGATTATTGTCGATGTGGATCATGGGATTGACGGGGTGTTCGGGCTTTTCCGAGATTTTCCTGGGCGCCCCGCGCAGCACGCACCACAACAGCAGCGTGGTGGAATACCTGTACCCCGATCGGACGCTTCCCATGGAAACGGCCGCCGTTCCGCGCTTGACGCTGCCACTGAGGGCCGGTGTGGCCTTCGTGCCCGACGATGCGCGCAACACACGCGTCATCACCGAAGAAGAAAAGTTTGCGCTCATGCAGAAGGTCAGCGAAGAATTCGCGACGCTGCCGTTCATCGACTCCATCCAGTTGATTCCATCGGCCTATCTTTCCGCCAGGGGCGGTTTTCCCAATCTGGATCAGATCCGCACCATGTACGGCATCGATATCGTCGCCCTGCTGGCCTATGATCAATCCCAGTTTAGCGACGAGAACTTCGGCGCCCTGACCTATTGGACCCTCGTCGGGGCATACATCATCCCCGGAGAGAAGAACACGACCCATACCATGATGGATGCCACCGTGTACGACATCGCCAGCCGCAAAATGCTCTTCCGCGCGCCCGGCCTCAGCCGCATCCATACCAAGGCCGCGCCCATCGCCCTGTCGGGTCAGCAGCGCCACGACCGCAAGCAGGGCTTCGAAATGGCCAGCCAGGACCTTCTGGTCAACCTGCAGAAGCAGCTCGATCTGTTCAAGGAAAAAGTGAAAGACAGACCCGCAGAAGTCATCCTGGCGCACCGTCCGGGGTACACCGGCGGCGGTGCGGTCGATGCAACCGGACTGTTGTTCTTCATCCTTATGGGAGGGTTGGCCCTGTGTGCGCGCAAGCATACTTGAAGGAACGCAGCCGATTCCCATGGCTCACCCTGTTCTGCCTGAGTGCGGCGACGGCCTTGTATCTCCAGCCCGAGGCCGCCGCCGCGTTCGTCTTCGACCGGTCCGCCCTGGCCCGGGGGCAAGTTTGGCGCTTGCTGACGGGGCACCTGGTGCATTGGACCGCACCCCACCTGCTCGTGGACGGTGCGGCTTTTGCGATCGTGGCGGCCGCCCTCGAACGGGCGCGGCGTCCCCTGGGGGCCCTGCTGTTCATACACGCGGCGGGAATCGGCGGCTTTCTATGGTGGGGTCTTCCGGAAATGGCCTTCTACGGCGGTCTGTCCGGGATCGGCTACGGTCTTTTCATTTACGCTGCGCTGGCCCTGCCCGATCCGTGCTCGCGCTGGCGGCGGGCCGGACAGGTGGCGGCCGGCGCGGCGGCCGTAAAGGTGTTGCTGGAGATCGGCTTGCATGCAGCCCTGCCTGCGCAGGGATTCGTGCCGCTGCCGCAAAGCCATGCCGCCGGGATAATTATTGCTCTGCTGTATCGTGCCTGTGAGAACGCTCTGTCCCACCGAAACGGAATGAGGGACGCCCACATAATTGACGGATTCTAGTACGGCTGACTGTCGAATGTATTTCGCATCGTTTCCTCAATGTGCGAAATCTGACGGTTGTGGATTCGTGACGCAGGGCCAATGCAGCTGTCGATCCCAGCAAAGCCAGAAACATGTCCGATTGGGTGTCCCATTGGTAGCCCTGCGTGCCCAGGAATTCATCAGCTCCCTGTCCCAAAGCAACGGCAGCACCCCACTCTACGAGCTCGTACGCGGCACTTACCGCCAGCACGACACATGTCACCAGGAATGCGAGCATTCTCTTCCCGCGAACATAACTGCCGCGGATCAGGATCTCGCGTGCGACCAGCGCCGGCACAAATCCCTGGAAGAAATGTCCGATTTTGTCATACGGGTTCCGGTCCATTCCGAACAGGTCAGCGATCCAGAAGCCCAGCGGCACCCTTGCGTAGGTGAATGCACCGCCCAGGATCAGGACCAGCGCGTGCACCGCAATCAGCACGTACAAAAGTGTAGAAGTGGTTTCAAAACCTCCCCTCGCGCCCAAATCCGGCGTTGGGGCGAGCCGTCCAATCCTCAAAATACTAAGTGTATTCCTGCGGTTGAACAACTCGCCCCGCCTTGACTTTGAACGCGATTGAAGGTTTTGAAACCACTTCTAGTCAGAGGAAATCGATACCGCGTGAACCAGAGAATCGGAAATGCGATAAGCACCGGCGCAACCTCCAGCAACCACGTGAGCCGATCGTAAGGAGAAATGCCCGAACCGATCAAAGCTGCGACAACGCACATTCCACCGGCCACCAGAACCCGTGTTTCAGTCATTGGATTATCCTTACGCATACTGGTTGATACTCTTTTGATTCTTCAATTCAGTCTACAACCATGAGAAGCTTTTCACCAAAAAGTTTTTTTGGATACTGCCTGCAGTGCTCGCCGGCAAACCTCCTGTTTCATCGATTGATTTACCTAGTTCTTTAAAAGCATAACGCTGGCATGAGCCGCGCGCTTAAGCGCGGCTCCATGCCATGGTTCAAGTAAGCCGCTACGCGGCAGAAAACAAAACCAAGCCCTACCGTCCCAAAGCTCCTGCCAGCTGCTCTGATCTAACTCACCGATTCAAATATG